>NZ_OZ386212.1:2267252-2591145 GCF_977968315.1 Kushneria sp. EE4 | reverse complement strand
GCCCGTTTGTCACTTCGGGACTGCGTATCGGGACCCCGGCTGTGACCACACGCGGGTTCATGGAAGAGGATTGTCAGGCACTGGCGTCCTGGATCTGCGACATTCTGGATGTGCTCGCAGAGCAAAATGACACCGACGCGGTCGAGCGCGATGTTCGTGGCAGGGTGGAATCCCTGTGTGCACGTCATCCCGTCTACGGCCAGAGCACCGACCGGGCGAATCAGCGACTCGAGAGTGAAGCCTCCGTAGTCTGAACACGGCCGACAGCAGGCTCCCTCGGGGCCGATCAAGGAGAAAGCTCATGCAACGTTATTCCGGCTTCGGACTGGTTAAACACGCGTTCGGTCACCACGAAAACTGGGAGCGCCAGTGGCGCAACCCCGAGCCCAAAAAGCAATACGACGTCATTATCGTCGGTGGTGGCGGTCATGGCCTTGCCACGGCCTACTATCTGGCCAAAGAGTTTGGCGTCAAAAATGTTGCCGTCATCGAAAAGGGCTGGCTGGGCGGCGGTAACACCGCGCGTAACACCACCATCGTGCGCTCCAACTATCTGTGGGACGAAGCGGGACGGCTCTACAACCACTCGCTGGATCTGTGGAAGGGGCTGTCTCAGGATCTGAACTACAACGTCATGTTCTCCCAGCGTGGCGTGCTCAATCTGGGCCACACCCTGCAGGACATGCGCGACATTCAGCGCCGCGTCAACGCCAACCGTCTCAACGGCATCGACAGCGAAGTGGTCACGCCGCAGCAGGTCAAGGAGATCGAGCCCGAAATCGACATCACCAACCGGGCGCGCTATCCGATCATGGGCGCGTCCTGGCAGAAAAGTGCCGGTGTGGCCCGCCACGATGCGGTGGCCTGGGGCTATGCCCGCGGCGCCGACTCTCACGGCGTGGACATTTTGCAAAACACCGAAGTGACCGGCTTCAAGATTCGTGACGGCAAGGTGCTGGGCGTGCACACCAACCGGGGCGACATCGAAGCCCATACCGTGGGCTGTGTGGCCGCGGGCAACTCGGGCGTGCTGGCGAAAATGGCCGGCATCAAGCTGCCGCTGGAATCCCACCCGCTGCAGGCGCTGGTGTCCGAGCCGCTCAAGCCGATTCTCAACACGGTCACCATGTCCAACCACGTTCACGGCTACGTGAGCCAGTCCGACAAGGGCGATCTGGTCATCGGTGCCGGTATCGATGGCTATCTCGGCTACGGCCAGCGCGGCAGCTATCCGACCATCGAGCACACCCTGCAGGCCATCGTCGAGATGTTCCCGATGTTCTCGCGAGTGCGCATGAACCGCCAGTGGGGCGGCATCGTCGATACCTGCCCGGACGCCTGTCCGATTCTGTCCAAGACGAAGGTCAAGGGTCTGTATTTCAACTGCGGCTGGGGTACCGGCGGCTTCAAGGCCACCCCCGGTTCGGGACACGTTTTTGCTGCAAGCCTTGCCAAAGGCGAAATGCATCCCATCGCTGCGCCCTTTTCCATCGACCGTTTCCATACCGGTGCGCTGATCGATGAACACGGCGCCGCTGGCGTGGCGCACTGAGGAGAGCCCAACATGTTTTATATCTTTTGCCCCTACTGCAAGGAGCATCGCGAAGAGGAGGAGTTTCATCCCCGCGGTGAGGCCCACCTCATGCGTCCCGAGGACCCGGACAACACGACCGACGAAGAGTGGGGCGACTACCTGTTCTTCCGTGACAACCCGCGTGGCATCCACCACGAGATGTGGGTGCACTCGGTCGGCTGTCGCAAGTTTTTCAACATCACCCGCAACACGGTGACCTACGAAATCCTCGAGACCTATCCGATGGGCGAGCAGCCGACCATTACGGCCGACAGTCCCGACATTCGTCACGAGCAGGGCGCCCAGGTGGCCGACGGTGGCTGGCAGACCGTCGGCGCCCGGCCCGAGAACAAGGCGCTTAACGAGGAGACCTCGTCATGACCCAGACCAACCGACTTTCGTCAGGCGGGCGCATCGATCGCTCCCACGGTCTCGAGTTCACCTTCAACGGTCAGAGCTATCAGGGCTACGCCGGTGACACCCTGGCCTCGGCGCTGCTGGCCAACGGCGTGGATATCATCAACCGCAGCTTCAAGTACGCTCGTGCCCGCGGCGTCGTCGCGGCCGGAGCCGAAGAGCCCAATGCCGTGGTGCAGCTGGGCGCGCGGGAAGAGACCCAGGTACCCAACGTGCGGGCCACACAGCAGGGCCTTTACGACGGTCTGGTGGCGCGCAGCACCAACGGCTGGCCCAACGTCCAGCGTGACGTGATGAGCTGGGTCGGCAAACTGGGCGGCAATTTCATGCCGCCGGGCTTTTACTACAAGACGTTCATGTCGCCGGCCTCGATGTGGATGACCTATGAAAAATACATCCGCATGGGCGCCGGCCTGGGTCGCGCGCCGACCGTGGCCGACCCGGACATCTACGACCACATGCACCATCACTGTGACGTGCTGGTCATCGGTGCCGGCCCGGCCGGTCTGGCGGCCGCGCTGAGTGCCGCTCGTGGCGGCGCCCGCGTCATGCTGTGCGATGAACAGGAAGAGATGGGCGGGTCGCTGCTGGACAGCCGCGACACGCTCGATGGCAACGCTGCCGTGTCCTGGGTCGAACAGACGCTCAACGAGCTGGCGTCCATGGAGACCGTGACGCTGCTGCCGCGTACGACCGCCAACGGCTATCACGACCACAACTTCATCACGCTGCACGAGCGTCGCACCGAGCATCTGGCCGACACTGCCAGTGACGCCGGTTTCCAGGGCCAGCCCCGTGCAAGGCTGCATCGCATTCGTGCCACCCGTGTCGTGCTGGCCAGCGGTACGCATGAGCGCCCGGTGGTGTATGCCAACAACGACCTGCCCGGCAACATGGTGGCCGGTGCCGTATCGACCTATATCCGTCGCTACGCGGTCGTGCCGGGCAACACGCTGGTGCTCACGACCAGCAACGACCATGCCTATCGCGCCGCGCTGGACTGGCAGGAAGCGGGTCGCAAGGTCGTGGCGATCGTTGATGCCCGCCCCAATCCGGATGGTGATCTGGTACGTCAGGCCCGTGACAGCGGCATTCGCGTGATTACCGGCAGTGCCGTCATTGAGGCGAAGGGCGCGCAGCGTGTCAGCGGCGCCCGTGTCTCGGCCATCGATCTGGATCATTTCGTGGTCACCGGACGTATCGAAGATCTGGAGTGCGACACCATCGCAAGCTCCGGCGGCTACAGCCCCGTGGTGCACCTGTCGTCGCATACCGGCACGCGTCCGCAGTGGAATGAAGAGCTGCTGGGTTTTGTGCCCGGCGAGGTCAAGGGCATGATCAGCGCCGGCGGTGTGACAGGCCGGTATGGACTGGAAGAGACGCTGAGCGACGGCGCTCGCGCCGGTCGCCAGGCCGCCATCGACAGCGGCCTTGATGAAGCCGAAGAGCTCAAGCTGCCAACGATCAAGGCGCGTCGTGACGGCCCGGCCTGTGCGCTTTATCAGGTGCCGCACGAGAAAAAGGGCGCGCGTGCGCCCAAGCAGTTCGTGGACATGCAAAACGATGTCACGGCCTCGGCCATCGAGCTGGCCACCCGTGAAGGGTTCGAGTCCATCGAACATGTCAAGCGCTATACCGCGCTGGGCTTTGGTACCGATCAGGGCAAGCTGGGCAACATCAACGGCATGGCCATTGCCGCACGCTGTCTGGGTCGCTCGATTCCGGAAGTGGGCACCACGGTCTTTCGTCCCAACTACACACCGATCACCTTTGGTGCCATCGTGGGCCGTCACTGCGACGAGCTGTTCGACCCCAAGCGCTACACCGCGCTGCATCAGTGGCACGTCGAAAACGGCGCCGAGTTCGAGGACGTCGGTCAGTGGAAGCGTCCCTGGTACTTCCCGCGCAACGCCAACGGCAAAAAGGAAAACATGCATGACGCCGTGGCGCGCGAGTGCCTGGCCGTGCGTGAAGGCGTGGGGATTCTGGATGCCTCGACGCTGGGCAAGATCGACATTCAGGGGCCGGATGCCCGTGAGTTTCTGGGCCGCGTCTACACCAACAAGTGGGCCAAGCTGGAGCCGGGCCGCGTGCGTTACGGTCTGATGTGCAAGGACGACGGCATGCTGATGGACGATGGCACCACCAGCTGCCTGGGGGACAACCATTTCCTGATGACCACTACCACCGGTGGCGCGGCCGCCGTACTGGAGTGGCTGGAAGTCTGGCATCAGACCGAATGGCCGGAGCTGCAGGTCTATTTCAACTCGGTGACCGACCACTGGGCCACCATGACCGTGACCGGGCCCGATGCGCGCAAGCTGATGTCGGAAGTCACCGACATCGATCTTGATCGCGAGAAGTTCAAGTTCATGGACTGGAAGGAAGGCAACGTGGCCGGTGTGCCGGCGCGCGTGTTCCGTATCTCCTTCACCGGTGAGCTGGCCTATGAGATCAACGTTCAGGCCAACTATGCCATGCAGGTCTGGAAAACCCTGTTCGAGCACGGTGAGAAGTACAACCTGACGCCTTACGGCACGGAAACGATGCACGTGCTGCGCGCCGAGAAGGGGCTGATCATCGTCGGTCAGGACACCGACGGTTCGGTAACGCCCGAGGATCTTGGCATGCACTGGGCCATCGGCTATGACAAGCCGTTCCACTGGATCGGCAAGCGCGCCCTGAGCCGCCCGGACACCATGCGTGGCGACCGCAAGCAGCTGGTGGGTCTCAAGCCGAAGGATGCAAGCGTTGTGCTGGAGGAGGGCGCCCAGATCGTGCTCGACCCCAATCAGGGCATCCCCATGAGCATGGTGGGCCATGTGACCTCGAGCTACTACAGTCCGGTGCTCGACAGCGGCTTTGCACTGGCCGTGCTCAAGGAAGGCCGCGAGCGCATGGGCCAGACGGTCTATCTGCCCATGTCCGATGGCAAGGTGCACGAGGCCGAAGTGGTCAGCACCGTCTTTATCGATCCCAAGGGAGAGCGCCAGAATGTCTGACGTCAAGGAATTCCAGAGTCGCCCGACCGACACGTCACAGGCCGAGTCACCCCTGGAGTGGTCGCTGCACGAGCAGAAATCGCTGCCGCACGCCTCCAACCCGGGCGTGACCCTGAGCGAGAAGCCCTTCATGGGGCACTTGATCCTGCGCGGCGGCGCCATCGTGATCGATGAGGCAGTACGCGACGTGATGGACCTGGCCCTGCCGGCCAGACCGCACGCGCTGGTCAGCGATGACAGCGGCGAGCGCTCGATCCAGTGGCTCTCCCCGGATGAGTGGCTGGTCATCGTGCCCGGTGGCGAGGAGTTTGAGCTGGAGCAGAAGCTGCGCCAGTCGCTGGGCCAGTCCCACTTCAGCATCGTCAACGTCAGCGGCGGTCAGACCGTCATGTCGCTCAAGGGAAATCGGGCCCGTGAGGTGCTCATGAAGTCCATTTCCTACGATGTGCATCCGCAGGCGTTCCCGGTCGGCAAGGGGGTGTCCACGGTGTTTGCCAAGGCCACCATTATCCTGCGTCGGCCCGAAGAGAACGGCTGGGAGCTGATCATTCGACGAAGCTTTGCCGACTACTGCTATCGCTGGCTGCTTGATGCCTCGAAAGAGTATGGCGTTCGCGTCGTACGCTAGGCCTCAAAGGGCCGGAGGCACACGCCTCCGGCCTTTTTTATGCGCTAAAGGAACAACAAGAGAGACGTCATGACCCGAACCGCCGATACCTGGATTCTTGCGGCGCAGTGCCCCAGCCTTCTGGGCACCGTGGATGTCGTCACGCGCTTTCTCAAGGAGCAGCGCTGCTACATCACTGACCTCAACTCCTTCGATGACCGCGTCAACGAAGGCTTTTTTATTCGTGCCGAGTTTCGCCCGCTGGAAAACGACTTCAGCAGCGAGGCCTTTGAAAAAGAATTTGGCGAGCGCGCGGTCGATTTCGACATGTCCTTTGAGCTGACCCCGCCCAACAAGCGCACGAAAGTCGTGATCATGGTCTCAAAGGCCGATCACTGCCTCAACGATCTGCTCTATCGCTACCGGACCGGTCAGCTGCCCATGGAGATCTGCGCCGTCGTCTCCAACCATCCGGATCTGGAGCCGCTGGCCCAGTGGCACGGCCTGCCCTGGTATCATCTGCCGGTCACGCCGGAAACCCGCGAGCAGCAGGAGCAGCAGATCCTCGACATCGTCGAACAAAGCGAGGCCGAACTGGTGATACTGGCGCGCTACATGCAGGTGCTGTCAGCGCCCATGTGTGATGTGCTGGCCGGACGCGCCATCAATATCCATCACTCGCTGCTGCCCGGTTTCAAGGGCGCCAAACCCTACCATCAGGCCTATGAAAAGGGCGTGAAGCTGGTGGGGGCCACGGCGCACTACATCAACAATGACCTTGATGAAGGGCCCATCATTGCCCAGGGGGTCGAGACGGTAGACCACGCCCACTACCCGGAAGATCTGGTGGCCAAGGGGCGCGATATCGAGTGTCTGACCCTGTCACGCGCGATCGGCTATCACCTGGAGCGGCGCGTCTTTCTCTACTCGGGCCGAACGGTGGTGCTCGGCCACTGACAGGGCACCAAAAACGCCGCCCGGCAGGGCCATGCCGGGCGGCGTCAGACAGGTTTGATCACTTACTCATTGTTGGGCACATCATCGAGTTCTTGTCGCCAGTGCTGCAGGGTACGGCGCTGGCGGCGCTTTCTGAACTGTTCGGTACGGGCGTCATCCGGGATCAGCAGGATGGGACCCTCCTCACCCTTTTCGATATGAAACGTGCGCCGGGCACCGACCTGATGGCTCTCTGAGCCAAAAATGGCGATCAGGCTGACCTCGATGCAGGCCAGTTCTTCCTCACCGGCGATATCGTATCGCTCGTCAAGCTCGAGCCCTTGCTCAAAACATGCCTGGCGCACCATATTGCCAAAGGTCCCGACCTCCATATAGCCGCCCGACACCATGGGGCCTTGACGCGTAAATTCCTGAAGGCTGGCATCCACGCCCTCATTCTGGCGAACGATGGCGACCGGCTGGCCGGTATTATCCACCACGTCGGTGACGTTACAGAGCCACTGGCGCTGCGACGTCGTGATGCGCATCATGACCAGATCAATAAAGACGCTTTGCTTGCTCATGTTGCTGAGCAGACACACCGAGTTGATATCGCGTCCCTTGCCCCGATTGATGATGATCTGCGAGCGGCGCTGCATGCGAAAGTTGTGCAGCAGAAGCTGCAGATAGGCGGCCCAGATGATCAGCATGCCCACGCTGGAAAGACCGCTGAACACGGAGGCGTTTTCGGTGGTCCATTGCCACAGATCATCCAGCGAGGAAAACATTTAGAGACTCTTTAGGGGGTTGGGCGCGACATTCAGCCTGCGCGCATCATGAGGCCAGTTGAAGGTTGACCGGCAGCTTCTCGTTGATGTGAAGATAACTATTATCGAAATCGGCAAATGCGACCAGCTGGTGCCAGTCGATGATGGTCAACGTTTTGCGATACAGCGATATCAGCTTCCGGCGTCTTAAAAGCTGCAGGGAGCGGTTGAGGTGCACAGGCGACAGCCCCAGGGCTTCGCTCAGGGCCACCTGAGTCAGCGGAAAGTACATGCTGTTGCCCTCAACCCGGCCAATGATGACACAGCGGGTGAAGAGCTCACAAAGCAGATGGGCCAGGCGCATGGCCGCCGGGCGGCGGGTCATGTTCAAAAGCCACTCCCCCATGATGGCCCTGTCCACGACCGAAGACCAGGCCTGGCCGTGGGCAAGGCCGGAGCCCGGCGTCAGCCGCGAGAAAAACTTCTGACGATCCAGGCGGGTAATGCGCATGTCGGACAGTGCCCTGATGCCGTGATCAAGCGGGTACTGAACACAGGAGAGGTCTTCGCACTGATCGCCGGGCAGAAGAAAGGCAATGACCTGATCCATGCCGTCATGGGCACTCTTGAAGCGACAGGCCCACCCCTCGGTGACGATGTTGATGGTGTCTGATGTGTCACCCGGGCTTGCCAGCGTCTGCCCCCGACAAACGTGATACTTGCTGTCGACACAATCCTGTATGGCCGCCTTTTCTTCCTGAGTCAGGCAAGAGTAGACATTCATTTTGTTGATAAATGAAAACATGAGCCACCTGCCCGTTGGTGCCCTCAAAAGTGCTCGACCGGCTCGGCGACAGAGCTGGAAACAGGTCGCTCTGCGTGCCGAGGCTGAGCTCTGCGTCAGTCGTGCCTTCCGGGATGCTGTCAGTAATGACTATCGCTTTGAAGCCCGTTTTTACGACAAACAGTGTCTGAAATACTTCAGCAGACAATATAACCTGCCGCCTGTGTGTCGTATAAATAACGCATGTTGTTGTCGGACGGTGGCGTGACGGTTCCGGGCTCTTTTTTAGTCATTCAGACAATGCATTTCTGAAATCAGCAATCTGACACTGTGCAAGCATTGATGCCGACAGGGCCGGGCAGGCGCTTTTATATGACAGTTGATCGGCGCTTTTCAGCGTCGTTTTCAATGGTCGATTTATGGGAAAAGGACTTCAGTACTTTACGAATCGGGAAGAAAGAAGGCGTCAGCACATCGAGCCATCGGGCAGAGCGTATGGGATAAAACATGCGCTGGTAGATGAATTATTCGATGTGTTTCAGGATCAACAGTCCGGCTTCAGGGCATTGTCGGGATCTGTTTGAACAGGTAATAACGTTATGGTCGTTTTGTGATCAAAATCGGTCGAGAAAAGGCGTGACTTCTTCGGCAGTGCCTTCGGCGCAACGGCCACGCCCTGTCATGTTGACCGGGCGTGGCTTGCTCTAACCGGGGTATCTCAGACTCGCTGCGTCCGCCAGGCTCTGGCCCCCAGCACCACCAGCGTAACCGCGGTCAGGGGCAGGGCATACATCAAAACGGCGTCACCCAAAAGCGTGGCGCTGTCCTGATGGGTCGAATAGAGCACCAGATAGCTGGTGTAGGCCACGTAATAGATGAAAAACAGCAGCCCCTCCCAGCGCTCGATACAGTAGCCGGTAAAGAAAATCGGCAGACAGGCCAGCGACACGGCAATCATGACGGGGAAGTCAAAGACCAGCGCGTTATCCGGCACCGGGATGCCGCTGGGGGCCACCAGCGCGGCCAGACCCAGCACGCACAGCAGGTTGAAAAGACAGCTGCCGACGATGTTGCCCACGGCGATGTCGCGCTCGCCCCGGGCGGCCGCCATGATCGAGGTGGCAAGCTCTGGCAGAGAGGTGCCAACGGCCACGACGGTCAGCCCGATGACCAGATCCGACAGCCCCAGCGCACGGGCAAGCGAGGTGGCGCCCTCCACCAGAAAGTGGGAGCCGGCCACCAGCAGCACCAGGCCGGCCACAATCATGATCAGATGAATCACCCAGGCCATCGGATTACTCGATGGGGCAGGCTCGGCCTCGGGGTGCTCCGCGGCGGCGGCCTGCGCTTGTCTTTTGCTCTCGCGCATGCTGCTGATCACCATGAACACCGTATAGCCCACAATGCAGGCAAAGAGCAGTGCGCCATCGAGCCGGCTCAGAACGCCATTGGCCCCCAGCGCCCAGACCAGCAGGCCGGCGCCGATCATCAGCGGCACATCCAGGCGAATGAGCTGGCGCGAGACCATCAGCGGGGCGACCAGCGCCGTCAGCCCCAGAATCAGCAGGACGTTGGCAATATTGCTGCCCACCACGTTGCCCAGTGCCAGATCACCGCTGCCGCTGAACGCCGACTGGACGCTGACGGCGGTTTCAGGGGCGCTGGTGCCAAAGGCCACGACCGTCAGACCGATCACCAGCGGCGGAATACCAAACAGGGCGGCCAGCTTCGAGGCGCCGCGAACCAGCACCTCGGCCCCACCCACCAGAAGCACCAGGCCGGCAACAAGATAGACAAGGGTCATCAACGTCATACAAGGGCTCCCGGCAGGTGATGTCATGGTCTGAAACGGATGCGACCGTTCTGGCTGCGATCATGGGTGAGGATAACCGGGAATGCCAATGGCAGATCGATATTGAGGAAAATGATTCATTGGTTGCCGGCACGGGCAGACGCAAAAAGGCCCGATCGCTGGCGTATCGGGCCTGAACAGGTGAGTGGAACGAACGGTATCAGCGTTTGGCGGTGGTATCGTCGTTTTCAGAGCGCTCAAGAAAGGTGGTCGTTATCGTGGGAAGATGCTCTTCCAGCCATTTCGCCATGGCCTCTTCCTCCTTGAGAATACGTTCAAGGGAGGCCCGAACCTCCGGCTCGCCCAGATAGTCGGCCGCGCCCATCAGTGCGCGATAGTTGGCGATCTCGAAATGCTCGAAGGCGTAGCTGGCCGAGCCGCCCTTGACCACTTCATCGCTGGTGAACATGCCCCCCATGCCCTGAGCCATGGCGGCCATCTTGCCGCCCATGTCCTTGAAGCTGGAGGTGCTGCCATCCAGCCGCTCGATGCACTCCTCTAAAAGGGCGGCTTGGCCCCGGGTCTCCTCGATATGCTGTTCGATGCGGGCATGAAGTTCGGGGTAGTGCTCAATGCGTTTGGCCTGTGCCGTGAGCATGGTTTCTGCCTGCTGCTCCATGGCATGCGCATCGCGCAGCCAGTCCATAAAGTGAGCTCTTGCATCCGTTGCCATGTTTCGATCTCCCTGTCCCTGCCAGCGCTGGCCGACAGAAAACGTGACACAACGCGTGAAGGCATGGCTGCCACGAGGCGGTCATGCCGGGGGTAACGCTGTCAGAGCTGTTCCTTCTGGGCGCCCGAACCGGGTCTGGCCTTGCCCAGACTCGGCACCTGCCCCAACGGTTCGGGCTGCTGCTTGAAGGTGAAATTGCTGCGACCGTCCAGCGAAGGGCCTTCGCTCCAGCGCCCCTGAGGGGCTTCCTTGTCGAGCAGCGTGTTGAGGAAATAGTACGAATGCTCGGTGGCCTCGTGTTCTTCCGGCGTACTATTGGGGATCGGCAGGCTCGCCTGCAGACCGCCCAGATCCTCGATCACGGCCAGCCACTGCTGCTGGTGATAGGTGTCGCGGGCAATCAGAAACGACAGAAAGTCCTTCATGCCCTTGTCCTCGGTCCAGTTGTAAAGCCGGCTGGCCAACACGCGGCCGCCGGCCTCGGCGGCCACGTTGGCCTGCATATCGGCAGCAATATTGCCGGTGGCATAGACATGGCTCATGTCAAAGGGCACGCCGTTGGCGTTGACCGGCATTGCCGACAGGCCCGATGAGAGCAGATGGCGCGGGTTGGCACCGCCCAGAATCGCGTTGATGATCGGGTCCTTCGCTGACGCCTCCTGATAGGAGACGGGCGCGCCTTCCAGGTTCAGCGCCACGGCATGGCCCAGCATCTCGATATGGGAAAGTTCCTCGGTCGCCGTGGACATCAAAAGATCACGAATGCGGTCATCGCCCCGGGCACCCATGGCCTGAAAGAAATACTGCATGGCGACACGGATTTCCCCTTCGATGCCCCCGATCGCCTGCTGAAGCAGCATGGCAAACTGCGGGTCAGGCGTGTCGACGCGAACGGGATACTGAAGCTTTGAAGAGTGATGAAACATGAATACCTCCCTGCATGGATATTTAAACCACAAATAATTCAATACAGTGACGCGAAGAGGGCTCACAAAACACTTCGAGAAGCTCCGTAAAAGACCTGATGATCAGGACCCTGAGGGCCCATGAGCCAACCTTCTCGGATGCCATGAAGGCTCTGGTATTTTACGGGCGACTGTATTGAGCGTGGGCAGAAAGGCAGGAAACAGCAAAAATTATAAGGTGTTTTAATATAATTAAATGTGTCTTTTTGAACCGTATTAATTAACGACAGGGCGCTTTTTAAACGCTGTACTATACGCTGCGATTTCTGATCGATTCCTTACGCTTTTCTATTAAAAGAAGCGTCGGTTTTTTTGATCGGCACCGTCGAGCAACAGGGCGAAGTAGCGCCCCGGGATGCAGTACAGAAGGGCACACGATGTCTGCTGTCGTTACAGGCCCTTGATGACGATGTTTTCCCGCCAGCGTTCGAGCTCTCGACGCTGACGCCGGGAGCGCAGCAGGCGGGTATTGTCCCGCTTTGGAGCGAGCATCAGCTGGTTGTCATTGCCACGAACAAGACTGAATCGCCGCCGGGCGCCGATCGGGCGTTTCTCCGTGGCCTGAATGACGATCAGATTGATCTCGATGGTCTTGAGCGTCTCGTCGCTGTCCTTGAAGGTGTAGTCGCTATCAAGCGTCAGACCGTATTGCCGTGCGGCATGGGCAATGATGCGATCAAAACGACTCGCCTCCATGTACTGCATCGAGTTGAGGGGCCCCATGCGGGTCACCAGCTCGCCTTCCTCTTCACCGCCGCCTTTGGCAGTGCTGCCCTGGTCGGTGGTTGATTCATCGGAGGAGGGTTGCTGCTGTCGGGTGTCCTCGTCTGCCAGCTCGGTAATGTCACAGACCAGCGTGCGCTGATCGGTCTCAAGGCGCGCAAAGATGGATTCCACAAACACGACGCCCTGTCCCATGTTGCTGACCAGACAGGGGCCTTCGACCCGGCGGGCCTTGCCGTGCTTGATCAGGATGGAAGGGCGGCGCAGGGCACGAGCCGTGCTGACGGCCACCTGCATGGCGATGCCCCAGATCAGCACGTGGCCGACACTGGCCAGTCCGCTGACAACGGTTGCATTGTCGGTGACCCAGGACCACAGGTCGCTTAGCTGGCTGATCATGCCGTTGTCTCCGATAGGCATAAAGGGTGTCGCAGGGACATGGTAACAGAGCCGGTGATCCAGGCTGCCACGAAAGAGTCCCCCAAAGCCTGGCGGATTCGGTGGCGCCGTGCCGCTTGAATTAATCAAACGCCGCGGATGCTTTTCAAATCACCCATGAATTTACATTGGATGCAATAGGTAACTTCATCTAACCTGAATGATGTCTTCAGCCTGGTTTCAGATATGCCCGCCCGGACACCTTTCGGCGCCCTGGCATGTGCCCCTGGCCCCGGCGATGACATCCCTTCAAAAGACAATGGAGTGTCCGGTATGTCATCTGGTGTGCAACTTTCCTTTACGATCGGCTGGATCGCGATGCTGTTGGGTGGCGTCATGTTCTGGGTGATCAGTCGCGGCCTGCCCGAGGCGCAAAAGCGTCATAGCGTGGCGGCCATGACCATCGTGTTTGTGGCCTTTGCCAACTATTTCGCCATGTCGCTGGGGCAGGGCGATCTCTTCTTCAACGGTCGAACGGTCTATTTCGCCCGCTATACCGACTGGGTCATCACGACCCCCATTTTGCTGATCAGTCTTGCCCTGTTTGCCGGCACCACGCTCAACCGCATCGCAACGCTGCTGGCGGCGCTGGTGGCGGCCGACATCTACATGATCGTAACCGGTCTGGTGGGCAATCTCTCCACGGCACCCTACAACTACTACTGGTGGCTGATCAGCATGGCCGCCTTTCTGGTCGTACTGGGCATTGTCTGGGGGCCGCTGCGTCGTTGCGCCGAACAGGGCACGGAGATGTCGGCCTATTCGAAGCTGGCCGGCATGCTGACCGCGCTGTGGGTGTGCTATCCCGTTGTCTGGCTGGTGGGCAGCTCCGGTATCAGCGTGATTTCGGTCACCGTTGAAAGCTGGCTCTATCTGGTGCTGGACGTGACAGCCAAGGTCGGCTTCGGCGCGGTCGCACTCGGCGCGGCTCGTCGGGCGCGCTGATACTGCCGCCCGGCCTGTCATGTGGCAGGTCCGGCCGGTGGTGCTGTCCACGGGAGCAGGGGGCATGAGCTCATGACATCAATACCCCGGGATCGCCCGGCTCAGGGCGACACCGTTCGAGAACGGCTTGTCTGGCTGATGGGCGGCGCGATCGCGCTGGCCCTGTTGTCGCAGCAGGGTGACGCCACCGGCGTTTTGTCGCTGACGCTATTGACCGCTGGCGTGGCATTGCTGGGGCTGCCCCATGGCGCTTTCGATCATCTGACCGGGGCCCGGCTGATCCGCCACTACCTGCCCGATGTACGGCATCCGCGCCTTTGCCTGGGGCTTTTCATGCTGGGCTATGCATTGATGTCGATGACGCTGCTGTGGTGCTGGTATCACCAGCCGGGCTGGGCGCTGATCGTATTTCTGGCCCTGTCGGCGGCGCACTTTGGCACCGACTGGCGCGGCCGGCAGACATTGATGCATCGCCTGTGCTGGGGGGCGCTGGTGATTGCGCTGCCGTTTGTCTGGCGTCCCGGCGAGGTGGCCGACATCGTGCGTACGCTTGCCATATCCGACCCCGCACCCTTTATCGAGGCGGCGCGCCCGGTGATGGCGCTGGCGCTGGGTGTGGTGCTCATCAATGCCCGCCGTGACGGCGCCATGTTTGTGGTGGCCACCGGTCTTTTGCTGCTGGGGGCGCTCGTGCTCAATCCGCTGGTCTACTTTGTCTGCTATTTCTGCTGTTTTCACAGTCCGCTGCATCTCACGGCCATCAGACATGAGCACGGTCTGACCCATCGTCGACAGATGATCAGGGTCGCCGCGCCGGTTGTGGTGCTGACCTGGATCGGGGCCGGGGCAGGCTATCTCTGGATGAGCCATGACCATGTGGCGGGGGCGCTGATCAAGACGGTCTTTATCGGGCTGGCCTGTCTGACGGTGCCGCACATGCTGGTCGAATGGCTGGGCGAGCGCATCGCAGCGCCCGCGGCTACCAGCCCCGTGCACGGCGGCTGATATCGTCATCCCTCGCGCCGCTGACGCGCGGTGTCCGGTCGCTGTGACAAGTCCCCGACCTTTCCAGGCCCGGCTCCTTGTTTTCCGCCTACTGCTCTTCGACCCGGTCGTCGCGCTCGCCGGACTGGGTCGGAGAAACATTGCGTTGATGACCCGAAGGAAACCGATGAGAGCCGTAACGGACCACCAGAATCGACAGGGCCAGCAGCAAAATGGAACCTGCAATATAGATGATGCCCATATCCGGGCGATGATGATGCTGAATGTCGCCGATCATCATGCGCGTCAGCGCCGTGATGGCCACATAGATCAGAAAACGCACCGGCATGTGGTTGGTCTTGAAATAGATGCCGACCATTGCCCCCAGCTCGAGATAGATAAACAGCAGCAGCACGTCATCGATGCCTGCCTGACCATCGGCAATCATCTCGAGAAAGGCGCCCAGGGCCGCCCAGGCAATGACGCCGCCAATGGCAAAAAGCGCCATAAAGTGAAAGGTGCTGACCAGAAGGTTGCCCAGGCGGTCGGCCTGCCGGTGCAGTCGCTCGCCCATCGGGCCTTTTGTGTTTGTTGGCATGATGCATGTCCTGAAAAAAGTATGAAGCTCTAAAAAAGAGACTTTAAAAAGAGAGGTTTTAAGGGAAGACAATGTCATGACGGCCGAGTACGCAGGCCCCGGGCCGCGATACGGCCCTCCAGAGGACACGAGTATGCCATCCTGACACCATGATGATGTTGTCATCATCTTCTGACGAACAGCAGAAGTAACGAGGAAAGCTCATGACGCAGGACCGAGCACATCACGATCATCATGACCACCACAGGCACGGTCATGGTGACAATCACGGCCACCATCATGGTCATCATCACGATCATGGCCACCACCATCACGGTACGGACAACGAGCGGCGCCTTTTATGGGCCATGGTGCTGACCGGCGGTTTCATGATCCTTGAAGTGGTCGGCGGTGTGCTGACGGGGTCGCTGGCGCTGCTGGCGGACGCCGGCCATATGCTGACCGACAGTGCCTCGCTGGCGCTGGCCTGGGTGGCCGCCCGGCTGACGCACCGACCGGCCAACGCGCGCAAGACCTATGGCTATCAGCGCGTGCAGGTGCTGGCGGCGTTCGTCAACGGTCTGGCGCTGCTCGTCATCGTTGCCTGGATCCTGTTTGAAGCCGTGCGCCGGCTCTGGGCGCCACCCGAGATTGCCGGCACCGGCATGCTGGGTGTGGCCATCGTCGGGCTTGTGGTCAATATCGGGGTGTTCTGGCTTTTGCACAGCGGCGATCGGGGCAATATCAACATTCGTGGCGCGCTGCTGCACGTGCTGGGCGATCTGCTGGGGTCGGTGGCGGCCATTACGGCAGCGGTGGTGATCATGGTGACCGGCTGGATGCCGATCGACCCGCTGCTGTCGCTGCTGGCGGCGGCGCTGATCGCCCGCAGTGCCTGGAAGATTACCGCGCAGTCGGCACATATTCTGCTTGAAGGGGCGCCGGCCCATATCGACAGCGAGCAGCTGGTACATGATATCCCGCACGCGCTGGCCGATATCCAGGGTGTCCATCACGTGCATGTCTGGTCCCTGACCCCGGAACGGTCAATGGTGACCCTGCATGCCGTACCACATGATGGTGTGGATCAGGACCGGGCCATTCTGGTCATCAGGGACTATCTCAAGCGTCGCTTTGATATTGATCATGTCACGGTCCAGATCGAGCGTCAGGCGCACTGTATCGAACAGCGCGACACCGATCACGACCACGCTTTTCTTTCATGAGTGGTGCACATCGCTGTGCTGCGTACAGCGCCAGGCGCGCCGGATAACCCAGGTGATGGATGATGTCAGGCGTGTGTTTTTGAATGCGCGCCACCTTGATGCGTCAGGCAACGCATTGAAGGTCCATCAACCGTGCGGCGACTGAATGTGGCTGCATGGACATCATCATGAAAGGAAATAATCTACCGTGTCTGAAAGTACCCAGAGTGCCAAATGGGACAGGATCGCCGGAGAGCTCAAGGAGAAATGGGGCATCGTCGCCAACGATCTTTCGGCGTATGAACGAGGTGAGGTGCAGCGCATCGCCGGCCTGCTCAAGGAGCAAAAGGGCCTGAGCGACGAAGACGCCAGGCGCGAAGCCGAGCGCATCATGCGCAACTCCTGAGCGCTGCGTGTGTCACACTGCATGACGCCATCGATAAGCCCGGCCGTCGCCGGGCTTTATGCGTTGATGGGTACAAAAAGCGCGGGATCAAGGATGGCGCGACAGGGAGTGACTCAATGAGTGAGATCAATACCGTGAACACGTTAAAAGCCCCACGGCCGGCGCCGGTGACGCTGGTATGGGTCGTGCTGGCAGTGGCCTGGGGGGCCTTTTTACTGCCTCGGGCAGGCTCCGGGCTGCTGGTCGGCTGGCCGCTCAATCTGGTCGCCTTTTGCCTTGCCATCGTGATCATGACACGCGGGCGCACGGTGGCCGGCATCCTGGCGATGGCAGCCTCCGTTGTGGTGTCCCCGCTGGTCTATCTGCTGGGACTGTTGCTTTTGATGCTCACCACGGCCTTCAGCGATGTCGAGATCGACATTCAGGAGTCCGGTCCGGTGCAGGAGCATCACGCGCCGCCGCCGCGCGGAGAAGCGCCTTCGCTGCAGATGACCGGGCTCTCTTCGTTGCAGAACGTAACGTGACACAAAAGGCGCCATCGTGATGGCGCCCCTTTATTCCTGCTGATCAATGACGGATCAGTGTCACTTCTCATCGGCCGGGTAGTCGGTGTCGACGCTGGTCTGTCGCCACTGCTCGATCTCGTCGAGCGTCTCGCGCAGATGCGCACTGACCTGATCCACCCCCCAGGCGCCGAGCACCAGATGCTGCGGGGGTTTTGGGTGTTCAAAAATGTCGATCATTGCTCGGGCGGCACGTACCGGGTCACCGGGCTGGTGGCCGCTGCCTTCGGCAGTCCCCGACATGCGCGCACCGACCGTGTCACGGTAGTCATCAAGCTCGGTGGGGGTCTGCTGCAGCGAGCGCCCGGCCCAGTCGGTGCGAAAGGGCCCGGGGGAGACACTGGTTACCTTCAGTCCCAGCGGCTCGACCTCGGCGGCCAGCGCCGTGGAAAAGCCTTCAACGGCATGCTTGGTCGCGGCGTAGTAGGCCGAGCCCGGAAAGCCGATGAAGCCTGCCACGGAGCTGATGTTGATGATGTGGCCGTGTCGGCGCTCACGCATGCCCGGCAGCACCAGGCGTGTCATCTCGAACAGGCCGAAGACGTTGGCATCAAACTGGGCGCGCACCTGGGCATCATCGGCCTCCTCGATGGAGGACTGATAGCCGTAGCCGGCGTTGTTGACCAGCACATCGATACGACCGAAGTGCTGCTCGGCGCTTTTGACCACCTCGCGAAGCTGCTCGCTTTTGGTGACATCCAGTCCCAGTGCCAGCACGCGCTCCTCGGCGCCCCGGGCCAGGTCAGCCACGCGCGCCCGATCACGGGCGGTCACGACTGCCTTCCAGCCCCGATCGATCACCAAACGGGCCAGTTCACGGCCAAAGCCGGTCGAGCAGCCGGTAATCAGCCAGACGGGATCTCTTGATGCACTCATATCGCTCTCTCCTGGATCGGAAAACGGCCGGCTCGTTCAACAGACCGCTCTCACTGTCGATTCAGCCACTATAGGACAGTCGTGGCGTGCAACTTATCGAATATCACAATGCCGGAGATAGTGTTTCACCCTCTGACAGGGCCATTGCCGCCACGGCGAATCCGCCGGTATCCCTGTCTGGATAACCTTTTTAAACAGGATGAATTTTTAAAACTGTTTCCAATTAAAAATTAATAAAATACGGCGGTTTTGCGCTACAAAAACAGGACAATGCGTTCAACCTGTTTAAGACGCGATGCGATATAAAAGGCGGCCATTAAATAACTCGATAACAAAAGGGGGCCTCATTAATATCTCCGGCACATCCTTCGTGGATCTGAGCGCGCAATACCGCCGCATCGAGCACCGCATCAGGTCTGAAATGGAAGGCGTGCTGTCCTCGGCTGCCTTTATCAACGGGCCAAAGGTCGAGGCGCTGGAGGCGCAGCTGGCCGAGCGTGCCGGCGTGGCCCAATGCGTAAGCTGCGCCAGCGGTAGCGATGCCTTGGTGCTGGCACTGCGGGTGCTGAATATCGGTGCCGGTGATCGGGTGCTCTGTCCGGCCTACACCTTTGCCGCCACGGTCGAGGCCATCGTTCGAATCGGCGCCGAGCCGGTGTTCATCGATATCGACCCGCGCACCTTCAATCTGGACGCCGAACGCCTTGAACACTGGCTGGCAGCGGACACCAGCGCCCGCGTGCGAGCCGTGATCGCCGTGGACCTGTTTGGTCGGCCGGCCGATTACGACCGCCTTGGTGCCATCGCGGCGCGTTTTGATCTTCATCTCGTTGCCGACGCCGCCCAGAGTTTTGGCGGTGATCATCACGGCCGTCCGGTCGGGTCGCTGGCCGACATCACGATCACCTCCTTTTATCCCTCCAAGCCGCTGGGCTGCTACGGCGATGGTGGCGCCCTGTTCGTGCACGATACGTCCCTGGCCGATCGGCTGCGCTCGCTGCGCAATCACGGCATCAGTAGCGATCACACCCGCCATGACGAGATCGGCATGTGCTCGCGTCTTGATGCGCTGCAGGCGGCAGTGCTGCTGGCCAGACTCACCATTTTCGATGACGAGCTCGAGCGTCGCGAGCGTATCGCCTGTGCCTATCAAAAGGGGCTTGGGGCATTGCTTGTTACACCGACGCTGTCGACAGGCTGTCACTCGGCCTGGGCGCAGTACACGGTCTGCCTGCCCGGCGATACCGAAGAGGACAATAGTGATCTGGCCACGCGTCGGGACGCCTTCGTGGCCCGCCTTCGCGAGCAGGGCGTGCCGGTGCGCTGCTACTACTCGCCGGCGCTGCACCGCCATCCGGCCTATCGGTCGGTGTTGCATGACGGTCTGCCCCGAACCGATCGCGTGGCCGCCGGCACCTTCAGCCTGCCGATGCACCCTTATCTCGAAACCCAGCATATTGAGCAGGTCTGTCAGGCCGTGAGAGAGGCCGGTCATGACCGCTAGATTGTCGCGTCCCCTTCAGGTGGCCGTGGCCGGCGCCGGCAGGATGGGCGCCCGGCACGTGCGCACCTTTGACGGCCTGGCAGGCGTGGAGGTCAGCGTTATTCATGACCCCCGGCCGGCGGATGAATGCGACCTGCCGGCGCGGCTGCAGGGCCGCTATACCCGGAATTATCAGGCCTTTCTTGCGTGGGCGTGTCGGGCCGACATGGCCGTGGTGGCCGGCCCGACGCAGACACACTTCGGCGTGGCGCGCGATCTCATCCACTGTGGTCTGCCCTGTCTGGTCGAAAAGCCCATGACCGTGCGGCCACAGGAGTGTCTGGCGCTGAGCCGGCTGGCCCGCTCGCGCGGCACCGGCCTTTTCTGTGCCCATGTCGAGCGCTTCAATCCGGCGCTTGTGGCCACGGCCGACGTGCTGCGCGCCCACACCTGGGAAGACGTCACCCTCACGCGGCAGAATCCGGACAGCGCCCGGCTGTCGAGAGACTCCCTGGTGACGGATCTGATGATTCATGATCTGGACATCATGCAGCACGTCATGGGCCTTGCTCCCGAGGCCCTGCTGGAGGTCGAAGGGGGACTGGATGATCGTGGCCGCACCGCAGGTGACGGCGCCGATCACGTCACGGTGCGAGTGCAGGGCAGTGCCGGCTACCCGATCACTCTGCATGCCGGGCGGCTGCCGGACAGCCGTCTGCGCGCCATCGACGCTCGCGGCGCGTCGGGCCGTGTGCACGTGGATCTGCTCAATCGCTGTCATGACATGGAGCTTTCTGATGCGGTCGGGCCTTCGATGTCACCGGTCAGCACGTCCGGGGATGCCCTGACGCATCAGGCCCGCGCGATGGTCGCCAGCGTCATGGACGGGCGCAACCACGGGCTGGCCAGTGCCGATGAAAGCTGGCAGACGCTGACCCTTTGTCAGCTCATCGAGCAGCGTCTGTGCCTGGCGTCACACCGGCACATTTGCCGGCACTGACGCCGTAGCGGTTTGTGTAGAGAGGGTGCTAAAGTCCTTGATGCGTGCCGCCGGGCGGCCGATCACACGGGAAGGTAATACCATGAAACGCATGACGCTTTTGGTTGTGATAATGCTGCTGTCTGCCGGAGTACTCGGCGGATGTAACACCATGCATGGCGCGGGCGAGGACATCTCCGACGGCGGCCAGGCCATCCAGAACGCCTCCGACTGACACCGTGCTACCCAGCACGACGAAGCCCGCAGCTCAACGGCTGCGGGCTTTTTTTGCCGGCGCTTGTGGTTTTACACACCATCGTTCACGGGCAGCCTTCATGGCCGGCCTCACGCGCTGCTCACCTGGCGCTGCGCCCGAAGGGTATCCACCGTGTAGAGCACCAGACCGGCCCAGATGCAGCCAAAGGTGACAAGGCTTGCCTGGTTGAAGGGTTCACCGAAAAGGAATACGCCGGTGAGCAGGTGCAGGGTGGGGGTGAGATACTGCATCAGCCCCAGCGTGCCGAGCTTGAGCCGCCGCGCGCCCATGGTAAAGAGCACCAGCGGCAGCACCGTGATCAGTCCACAGCCGATCAACAGTACGTCGGTGCGCACGCTGCCCTGTAAAAAGACCGCCTGCTGCTGAAAATACAGCCCGCCCAGCCACAGCAGGGCAAACGGCAGCAGCAGCATGGTTTCGATATAAAGCCCGGTAATGCTGTCCACGGCGATGCGCTTTCGAATCAGTCCGTAAATACCAAAGGTGCCGGCAAGCATCAGCGATACCCAGGGCACCCGCCCGAAACCCACCACCATGATCATCACGCCGGCGGCAGCCAGAAGCACCGCGACCATCTGCAGCGGGCGCAGCCGCTCGCGGAAAAAGACCAGCCCCAGCACCACGTTGAGCAGCGGATTGATGTAGTAGCCCAGGCTTGCCTGCAGTACGTGATGGCTCGATACCGCCCAGATGAACAGGCCCCAGTTACAGCTGATCAAAAGCGCCGAGGCCGTGAGCGCCAGCAGCAGTCGAGGCTGTCGCACAATGGCCATCACCCTCTCATGACGACGTGTGATCAGGACAAACAGGGTCAACAGCACCGCGGCCCACACCATGCGCTGGGTCAGGATCTCCCATGGAGACACGCTCGGCCCGATCAGATGAAAATAGATCGGCATCACGCCCCACATCGAAAAACAGCCCAGAGCGGCCAGAAGCCCGGCACTGTGTTCGCGCTTGTCCATCGTTGCCTCGACCTTCCGATAAAGAACAGCATCATACGCCCGATGCTGTGCCGCAGCGACGCGTCACGCTTGACGGATTGTCCATATGTCCATAAGTTTGGACATATGGACAATACAACTGCGATCGACATCTTCTCTGCGCTGGCGCAGAACACCCGGCTGGACGCCTTTCGCCTGCTGGTACAGCACGAGCCCGAGGGGCTGGCGGCCGGCGAGCTGGCGCGTCATCTGGACGTGCCGCACAACACGCTGTCGGCGCATCTGAGCGTGCTGTCGCGGGCAGGCCTTGTGGTCTCACAGCGTCAGAGCCGCTCGATCATCTACCGGGCCAGTCTGGATCGAATGCAGGCGACGCTGGCCTTTCTGGTGCGTGACTGCTGCGCCGGTCGTCCCGAGCTCTGTGCGCCGCTGCTGGAAGCCCTTCAACCCGAATGCTGTTCTGACGAGAAGGACGTGCCATGACGTGCGTGATCTATCACAACCCTGACTGCGGCACTTCGCGCAACGTGCTGGAGATGCTGCGCCAGTCCGGCGAGACGCCTGAAGTCATCGAGTATCTGAAGACCCCGCCCACGCGGGCGCGGCTGGTCGAGCTGCTGGCGTCAATGGCCATCGCGCCCCGCGAGCTGCTTCGTCGCAAGGAGCCGTTTTGCGCCGAACTGGGACTCGAAGATGAAACGCTCGGCGATGAGCCGCTGATTGACGCCATGATGGCGCATCCGATCCTGATCAACCGCCCGATCGTGGTCACCGATCATGGCGCGCGCCTGTGCCGGCCCTCCGAAGAGGTGCTGGCGCTGCTGGAAAACCCGTTGACCGAGTTCACCAGGGCAGATGGGGAAGTGGTGCGCTTCAAGGAGGCCGGGCATGAGTGACACGTTGCCCCCTATCGACACGGATCAGCTCCAGCCTATTGATGTCGAGGCGCTAATCCATCCCGATGACCCACGCCATGCGCCGCGCATGCTGGTGCTGTACGGCTCGCTGCGCGAGCGTTCCTACTCCCGGCTGGTGGCCGAAGAGGTCGGCAGGCTCCTGCGCTGGTTTGGCTGTGAGGTGAAAACCTTCAACCCCTCGGGGCTGCCGCTGCCCGATGACGCCGAGGCCGATCACCCAAAGGTCGCCGAGCTGCGTGAACTGGCCCAGTGGTCGGAGGGCATGGTGTGGGTCAGCCCCGAGCGCCACGGGGCGATGACCGGCATCATGAAAACCCAGATTGACTGGATTCCGCTGTCACTGGGCGGCGTGCGCCCGACCCAGGGCAAGACGCTGGCGGTAATGGAAGTTTCCGGCGGCAGCCAGAGCTTTAACGCCGTCAATCAGATGCGTCTGTTGGGGCGCTGGATGCGCATGCTGACCATCCCCAATCAGTCCTCGGTGCCAAAGGCCTTCAACGAGTTTGACGAGGCGGGGCGCATGCTTGCCTCACCGCTTTATAACCGCATCGTTGATGTCTGCGAGGAGCTGGTGAAGTTCACCTGGCTGACGCGTGGCCGGGCGGCCTATCTGACCGATCGTTATTCCGAACGTGTCGAGAGCGCCGAAGACGTTTCCCGGCGCGTCAATCAGCGCACTCACTGAACAGGTTCCTGCATGCTGGCACTGACCATTTTCGTGATCACTCTGGTACTGGTGATCTGGCAGCCGCGCGGGCTGGGCATCGGCTGGAGCGCGCTGGGCGGTGCAGCGGTGGCGCTCGCCACCGGCGTGGTGGGGTGGGGCGATGTCGCTACCGTCTGGCAGATCGTGTGGGACGCCACCTTTACCTTCGTGGCGCTGATCATCATTTCGCTGATTCTCGATGAGGCGGGCTTTTTCAACTGGGCGGCGCTGCATATCGCCCGCTGGGGCAACGGGCGCGGGCCGTGGCTTTTCATGCTGATCGTGATGCTGGGCGCGGTGATTGCCGCGCTCTTTGCCAATGACGGCGCCGCACTGCTGCTCACGCCGATCGTGCTGGCGATTCTGGTGCGCCTTGAGTTCAGCGCCAGTGCGGCACTGGCCTTTATCATCGCCACCGGCTTTGTGGCCGATACCACCAGCCTGCCGCTGGTGACCTCGAATCTGGTCAATATCGTCACCGCCAACTATTTCGATATCGGCTTTGCTGAATACGCCCGGGTAATGGTGCCGGTCAATCTGGTCTCGCTGGCGGCCACGCTTTTGGTGCTGTGGTTCTATTACCGTCGCGAGGTGCCGCGTCATTACGACCGCCAAAAGCTGGAAGCACCGGCCAGTGCGATCGTGGACAGTCGCGTCTTTCGTGCTGCCTTTCCACTGCTGGCGGTGCTTTTGATCGCGCTTTTTTTGACGGCCCGCTGGCACATTCCCTTTGCCTTCATCATGGGGGCGGCGGCACTGGTGCTGATGGCGATTGCCGGGCGCTGGGGCGTTCGCGGCAAACCGGTCATTTCGCTGAGCGAGGTGGTCAAAAACGCCCCCTGGCAGATCGTGCTGTTCTCGGTCGGCATGTATCTGGTGGTGTACGGGCTGGGTAACGCGGGCCTGACCGAGATCGCCGCTGGCGCGCTGACCTGGCTTGCCGCCCAGGGCTCGTTTGTCGCCACGCTGGGCACCGGCATCGCGCTGGCAATACTTGCCTCCATCGTCAACAACCTGCCCTCGACCCTGATCGGGGCACTGGCGATCGATCAGGCCCGGGTCCCGGAACTCACCCGGCAGCTGATGGCCTATGCCAGCGTCATCGGCAACGACCTGGGGCCCAAGTTCACCCCGATCGGCAGTCTGGCCACGCTATTGTGGCTGCATGTACTGGCCGGCAAGGGCCATCGCATCGGCTGGGGGCAGTACATGAAAGTGGGGCTTGTGATTACGCCGCCGGTGCTGCTGGTCACGCTGGTGGCGCTGGCGATGTGGGGGCCACGGGTGATCGGGGCCGGTGCATAAGTCATCTGGCGTGGAGCACCTGATGAGACGTGGCTGAGACGCGCTAACGGTCAGACAGGCATCGTCGGGTTGGGTAGATCAATATCGGTAAAACCTCAAGGAATGCGTTTGATATGCCGATGCTGGTCTCAGACCCCATCTGAACCGCAGACATCCGACAGTATCGGCGGCACTGCCATGGCAGGAGTAACCCCATGTTTGGAACCAGACCCCCTCGTCAGCGTGAACCGCTGGTAGACGCCATTCATCGCGCCATGGCCGTGATCGAGTTTGACCCGCAGGGCAATATTGTGTGCGCCAACCCGGCCTTTTTTGAGGCGACCGGCTACAGCGCCGAGACACTGATTGGCCAGCACCATAGCCTGCTGTGCCCGCAGGCCTACGTGGAAAGTGACGAGTATGCGGCCTTCTGGTCACGGCTGCGTGAGGGTGAGTTCAACAGCGGGCGCTGCAAGCGGCTGCGCCGTGATGGCACCCCCCTGTGGCTGGAGGCGACCTACAATCCGATTCGCAACCGTCGCGGCCAGGTGGTGCGCGTGATCAAGATCGCCACCGACATCACGATGCAGGTTCGTCAGGAGCAGGAGATGGGCAGCCGACTGGCGGCCATCGACCGCTCGATGGCGGTTATCGAGTTCACACCGGATGGCCATATCCTCACCGCCAACCAGAATTTTCTGGACACGGTGGGCTATACGCTTGCCGAGATCGAAGGCGAACATCACCGGATCTTTTGCGGCAGGGCGCTGGCGGAAAGCCCCGAATACCGGGCGTTCTGGTCGCAGCTCAACGCCGGAGAGTTCATGTCCGGGCAGTTCAAGCGCTTTGATCGCCAGGGGCGCACCCTGTGGCTTGAGGCCACCTATAACCCGATCTTTGATGACGACGGTCAGCTCTACAAGGTCATCAAGTTTGCCAGCAACATCACCGAGCGGGTCGACCGGGAGACCGAGAGCCTGCGTATGGCCTGTCGCATCTCGGCCGATACGGAAACAACGGCCGGTGAGGGCAGCCGCATCATCGACGAGACCGTGCGCGAGATTCGAAGCATTGCCGACCGGGTCGAGGCCACCGCCGGATTGCTCAATGATCTAACCGAGAAGGCGGCCAGCATCACCGCGATTGTCGAGACCATCCACGCCATCGCCTCCCAGACCAACATGCTGTCCCTGAACGCGGCCATCGAAGCGGCGCGCGCCGGGGAGCACGGGCGTGGTTTCTCGGTCGTCGCGCATGAAGTGCGTCAGCTGGCCCGTCGAACGGCCGATGCCACCAGCGATATCTCCGGGACGATCGACACCCTGCAGCAGCTCTCCCGCAATGCCAGTACCAGCATGCACACCTGTCGGGAAAGCGTGGACAAGGGCGTGGGCATGGCCGGCAATGCCGGGGAGGCGCTTGTGCGGATCAGCGCCTGCACCGATGACATGGTCAACGCCGTACGCCGCATGGCCTCCACCGTGGAGCTCGAGGATGAGGCAGGCGCTGCGGCACAAACGCCCTGCGCCTCCCTGAGAGTGTCGGCCTGATCTCACCCCTGTCATAACCTTATCAGTAATGCTGATTTAGCCTCTAAAGGCCCAAAGGTTATATTGGATGACGTTTTGATAGCGTCATGACATGAGGTCGCCGTGAATTTTCAACAGTTGCGTATCGTGCGAGAAGTGGTGCGGCGTCAGTTCAATCTGACCGACGCCGCCAATGCCCTCTTTACCTCCCAGTCCGGCGCCAGCAAGCACATTCGCGATCTGGAAGACGAGCTGGGGGTGGTGCTGTTCGAGCGTCGTGGCAAACGCCTGCTGGGGCTGACGCCCGCCGGGACCACGCTGTTTGACACCATCGAGCGCATTCTGCTCGACAGTGAAAATCTAAAGCGTCTGGCCCAGCAGTGGGTGCATGAGGATCAGGGTCGCCTGCGCATTGCCACCACCCATACCCAGGCCCGCTATGTGCTGCCTGGAATCATCGCGCGCTTTCGCCGCGACTTCCCCCGCGTGCATCTGGAGCTTCAGCAGTGCGGCCCCGGCGAGATCGTCTCACTGCTGCGTGCCGGCAAGGTGGATATCGGCATGGCCACCGAAGCCCTGGGCGAGGCGCATCAGGAGCTGGTGACCTTTCCCTTTCATCAGTGGCAGCACGGTATTGTGGTGCCCGAAAATCACCCGCTGCGCCAGGTGGCCACCCTGAGCCTTGCAGAGATTGCACGCTATCCGATCGTGACCTACCACGAAGGCTTTACCGGGCGCTCGCGCATCGATCAGGCCTTTGCTGCCGCCGGGGTGACACCGGATGTGGTGATGTCGGCGCTCGATGCCGACGTGATCAAGACCTACGTCGAGCTGGATCTGGGCATCGGCATCATCGCCTCGGTGGCCTTCGACCCGGTGCGTGATGCGGGACTGGCGATGCTGGATCAGGACAACCTCTTTCCCCGCAATACCACCCTGATCGCCCTGCGCCGAGGGCATCTGCTGCGCAATTTCGCCTACCGCTTTCTGGAATGCTGCTCGCCCGAGCTGAGCCGTGATGCCGTGCACACGGCCCTGACCCGCGCCTGAGCGGTATCGGCAAAACAGGGAGGTCTGCTGACCACGAGGCCCGGCGCGGTATCGGTTACCCGGGGTTTCATATCTCAAAAGGTGATAAGCAATCCGATATTATATATTTTTAAGTAATTAAAGCGCCCGGTACGCTTGAGCCAACACTATCCTCAAGCGTGACAAGGGAACCCGCCATGCATCCTCATTTTTCTGTTTCACGTCGTCGGGAGCTGACGCTGGCGCTGGCCACGGTAGCGCTGTCCGGCTCAATGGCCGCCCAAGCCGAGAAGGTCAGTCTGCTTAACGTCTCCTATGACCCGACCCGCGAGCTCTACAGCGACTACAACCAGGCGTTCAGCCAGTGGTATGAGACGCAGTCGGGTGATCAGGTCAGCATTCAGCAAAGCCACGGTGGCTCCGGGCGCCAGGCGCGCTCGGTGATCGAGGGCAACCCCGCCGATATCGTCACCCTGGCGCTGGCCGCCGACATCGATGCCATCGCCGAGAAGGGCAAACTCCTGCCCGCGGACTGGCAGCAGGCCTTTGCCGATGACAGCACGCCCTATACTTCCTCGATCGTCTTTCTGGTGCGCAAGGGCAATCCGAAAAACATCCATGACTGGGAGGATCTGACCCGCCACGGCGTCGAGGTCATCTCGCCCAACCCAAAGACCTCCGGCGGGGCGCGCTGGAACTATCTGGCCGCATGGACCTGGGCGCTCAAGCGAGAGCTGGGCGATCTGAGCCGGCTGCATGACCCGGCGGCCAAAGAAGACGTGGCGAAAGCGCAGAAGGCCGCCGAGCAGTACGTAAAAACGCTCTATCAGCACGTGCCGGTGCTGGATACCGGCGCCCGCGCTGCGACCAATACGTTTGTTCAGCGCGGTCTTGGCGATGTGCTGCTGGCGTGGGAAAACGAGGCGCTGCTGGCGGTCAACGAGCTGGGGCAGGGGGATTACGAGATCATCGCGCCGTCAGTGAGCATCGTGACCCAGCCGCCGGTCGCCATCGTTGAGGACAACGTGAAGAAAAAGGGCCCGGCGGCCGAGAAGGCCGCCCACGCCTATCTGGAGCATCTCTACTCACCGCAGGCGCAGCAGCTGGTCGCGCAGCACTACTATCGCCCGACCAATACCGACGGCGTGGACCCGAAACTTCTTGAGCAGTTCCCGACCATGGATCTCTACAATATCAACGAGGTGTTCGGCGGCTGGCGTGAAGCCCAGCAGACGCACTTTGCCAACGGCGGCGTCTTTGACCGCATCTCGCGACCGGGCTCATAGGCGACTGTCGTTGATGACAGGCATTAAAAAACCGGTCACATGGCCCGGTTTTTCAATGAAGGCAGGCACGTTACCCTGTTGGCGCACCTGTCGATAGGGGCAGGGCTGTCGCCGCCGCATCGATCCGGCGTTATGCTCAAGGCCTTGAACGACCCTTTCGCTTCCCGGGAGGCTGCCTTGCCCAGCATCGATATCACCCTCAACCTGAGCGCCGAGCAGTGCCACGCCCACTACGCCGGCGCCGCCGACAGCATCCGCACCCGCACGCTCGATGGGCGCAGCGTGTTGCTGCCCTCGCGCGTTTTGCACCACGTCATCACACGTGACGGCGTGCGTGGCACCTACCGGGTCACCTTTGACGATCAGGGGCGGTTTGTCTCGATTGTGGCGCTTTGATAGGAGACGGTCGTCCCCGGATCAGCGAACCCTTCAACGATCACGTGTCGTCATGGCTGCGTCTTCGACGACAATACCCGGCCTGAGCCGGGTGCGTTGCTAAAGCGATGTTTCTACATTGTCTGATCGGGGTGGACATCACTCAGGGCGGGGTTGTCGCTCGCCGAACGGTTGAGCGCTTCACAGCGGCGTTGTGCTTCATTCTCCGAGGCGTAGATGCCTTCCTGATCAAGGGTTTCTTCGTCATAGATAATGAAGCTTTGATCGGTTTCAGCCGCTGAGGTGGCATCCAGCGCGTCCTGCGAAGCAGGTTTGTAGGCGTAGGTCATGTCAGAGCCCTCCAGGGGGGACCTTTTGACTCTAGTGCGGCGCGGCTCGCCCCGTTGGCGTCCAATGGTCTCGTCTCCCGGTGGCGACAAACGAGCGAACGCTGTTTGCTGCTGATATCACAACGCCTGCATTGCCCGGCGCCGGCTTACCTGCGCGTTCCACGCCGTAAACACGGCGCCAAGTGCCAGCATGGCGGCAATGGTCAGCAGCGCGTGTGGCCCCAGATGGGTGTCAAGCGGCATGGCAAGTGCTGCGCCCGAGACCAGCGCGCACCAGCGCACCACGCCGTCCAGCCCGGCCCTGAAATTGCCTTCGGCCAGCGCGCGACCGGTCTTGACCAGCATGCCGGTCAGAAACGTCACGCCCGATTCGTTGGCACTGACCTGGTTGAGCACGCCCATGGCCGCGGCGATAAAAAGCACGGTGGTGAAGGGATAGTCGTCGCTGTGGGCAAAGGGCATCGAGGCGCTCATCAGGGTCGCCGTCAACAGTAAAATCACCGTGGGGCGCCAGCGCCCCACCCGAAGGGCAATCCAGGCGCCCAGCGTGGTCGCGGTAAAAAAGGCCGCGATGACGGCGGCCAGCGGCGCAATGCCGGCCCAGCTTGCTTCCCCGATATGACGCCCGATATGCGAACTGTTGCCGGTCATGTAGACCGCCAGCAGGTCACGGCTGTGCAGATAGATCAGCGCATCCGTGGCGCCGGCCACCATGAACAGCAGGGCGAAGGCCGGGAAGGGGATCTTTCTGTCGAACATGGCGGCACCTGAAGACAAGTCATGACAGCTCCCGAGTGTAATGCGTATCCACGCAAGGTGGGTCGGGACATCACCCCGGAGCTGCATTGCGGGCCATCACCGCTTCGACCTTCGTGGCAAAGCCGGCGCAATGGTCACAACGCACCGGGAGTCGCGGGCGGCGCGCACTACACTGCATGAAGGGTCTGTCATGCTGGAGGAAGAGGTCATGGGTTATCGCCTTGCGATGTCTGAAAACACCTCGAAGGGGCTTGCGCGCATTGCCGCCGAGCAGATCGACCGGGCACGCCGCGATATTGCCCGGCGCGATACGGTGGAAGGTATTCACAAGCTGCGCCAGCGCTGCAAGCGGGTGCGGGCCGTTTTGCGTCTGGCGCGACCGGCGCTGGGCAAACACTACGCTCGGGAGAACCAGCGCTTTCGCGATCTGGCCCGGGCGGTCAGCGGCCCGCGCGATGAGCAGGTGCTGATCGACACCTTCGATGCGCTGATGGCGGCTCACAAGGGCCGACTGGACCGGCGTCGGTTCACCCCGACGCGGCAGATGCTGCTCGGGCGTCACCGCCGGGCGCTTGAGGCCACCGCCCTGCCGGACATGACATGGCTGGATGGCGAACTTGAAAGGGCCCGTGAGGCGGTCAATGACTGGACGCCGGCCATCGAAGGCTTCAAACCGCTGCGCCGTGGGCTGGTTGACACCTGCCGGCGCGCCCGTGAGGCCATGGCGCAGGCCGACGGCGAAAGCGATGAGGCGGCCTTTCACGAGTGGCGCAAACAGGTGAAGTATCACCGTCATCACTGTGAGCTGCTCGTTAACGTCTGGAAGGTCCCCATGGAGGCGCGCGCCCGCGAGGCTCATCGGCTGGCGGATCTTCTGGGCGAGGAGCACGATCTGGCCGTGCTGGCGCAGGTGCTCGGCGACCCGGAAGCGGCCGCACAGGGCGACGACACTTCCAGGGTGGTGCTGGCCCTGATTGCCGAGCGCCGTCTGAGGCTTCAAAGCGAGGCGCTCTGGCTGGGGCAGCGGCTGTTCGCCGAAAAGCCCGACGCGCTGGGTCGGCGAATCAAGCGCTATCGGGACGTGGCGCGCCGACAGGCCCGCAAGAGCTGACGTACTGCCCATGATCGACGCGGCCACTCAAAATGGCGATGATAAGCGCGCACTCATGAACGCAGGGTCGACGACATGGCAGGACAGCAGCATCAGTATCAGGTGACGGTACTCTGGCAGGGCGGTGGCGACACCGGCACGACCGGCTATCGGGACTACGGCCGCGAGCACGAGCTGCGCGCCCCCGGCAAGGCGCCCATTGCGGGCTCCGCCGATCCGGCCTTTCTGGGCGATAAGGATCGCTGGAATCCGGAAGAGCTGCTGGTCGGTTCGCTCTCGGCCTGTCACAAGCTCTGGTATCTGCATCTATGCGCCGAGGCCGGCGTGGTGGTGCTGGCCTACGAGGATCACGCCGAAGGCGAGATGGATGCCGCCCTGGGGCGCTTTACCCGGGTGACTTTGCGCCCGCGCATTACCCTTGATAGTGACAGCAGTGAATCACGCGCCCGCGAGCTGCACGATCATGCCCACAAAAAGTGTTTCATCGCCGCCTCGGTCAATTTCGAGGTGGGCTGTCAGCCCGAGTTCATTCGACAGAGCGCCTCTCATGGCTGAGCAGACCATCTGGTATCTGGAGATGCGTGACCCGGGGGAACATCGCGCCCGGGCGCTGCCGGAGACGCTCACGGTCACCGAGTGCGAGATCCCCCAGTTTGCGCTCAATCGCTTTTTGTATCAGCTGGTCGGGGCGGCGTGGCAGTGGGATGAGAAGCTTGAGGGCGATCAGGGCGCGTGGCGCTCGATGATTGAAAGCGATGCCCATCGCACCTTCGTGGCGTACTACCACGGCGCGATCGCCGGCTACTACGAGCTCTATCGCCCGGATGGCGTCAACGTCGAGATTCTCTATTTCGGGCTGGTTGAGGCATTCATCGGCATGGGCTTCGGGGCGGGGCTTTTGAGTCATGCCATCGAGCAGGCCTGGCACTGGCCGGGCACCGAGCGGGTCTGGCTGCACACCTGCTCGCTGGATCACCCGGCAGCGCTTGAGAACTACCAAAGGCGCGGGTTCGTGATCCACGACGAGGTGGTTGCGCCCTGTTAGGCCTCGGGAGTCGGGAACTCTTCGAGTTGCCGCGCCCATGCCTCGGATCCGGCGGCTATCATGGGTCGTCTTTCAATGATCGTTTCGGAATGAATGCCCATGTCGTCTGCGCGTGCGCTCGTCTTTCAACGCCTGCTGCCGGTGGCCCTGCTGCTGGTGGCCATGTGCTCGATCCAGAGCGGCGCCTCCCTGGCTCAGCAGCTCTTTCCCGTGATCGGCGCCTCCGGTGCCACCTCCATTCGCCTGCTGCTGGCCTCCGCACTGATGCTGGCCATCGTCCGCCCCTGGCGGTGGCCGGTGACGCGCAAGGCCTTCAAGGCGATTGCCGTTTACGGCGTGGCGATGGGGATGATGAATTTTCTGCTCTATCAGGCGCTGGTCACCGTGCCGCTGGGCATTGCGGTGGCGCTCGAGTTTACCGGGCCGCTGGCGGTGGCGGTGTTCACCTCGCGACGCCGGCGTGATCTCACCTGGATTGCGCTGGCCATCGCGGGGCTGGCGATTCTTTTGTGGCCGGACACCAGCCTCGAGCACGGCATTGACCCGCGCGGGGCGCTGTGCGCGCTGGGGGCCGGGGTATGCTGGGCGCTCTACATTCTGTTCGGGCGGCGGGCCGGCAGCGGGAACGGCACCCAGAGCGCGGCGCTGGGGATCACCATCGCCGCTGTCGTCATGGCGCCGATCGGGCTGGTCGAGGCCGGCACGGCGGTCTTCTCGCTGGCGGTGCTGCCCATCGGTCTGACGATCGCGGTACTCTCGACGGCGCTGCCCTATACGCTGGAAATGTTTGCCCTGTCGCGCATGCCGACCCACATGTTCGGCACGCTGATGAGTCTGGAACCGGCCATCGGGGCGCTATCGGGACTGCTCTTTCTGGGTCAGCAGCTGACCCCCCTGCAGTGGCTGGCGATCGGTACCGTGATCATGGCCTCGATGGGCACCACGCTGACGGCGCGTTCGGCGGCGCCGGCTCAGGGCTGACACGATATCCCCACGATCGATACACCATAACCGATATCTCCCGGGAGGCCCCATGACGACCGTTCTACCCGTTGCCCTGGTGCTGATTCAGGCCCCCATGGCGGGGGTTTCCACGCCGGAACTTGCCGCAGCGGTCAGCAACGCCGGTGCGCTGGGTTCGATCGCCATTGGCGCGGCCACGGTCGATGCGGCGCGCTCGATGATCGAGCGGACCCGGTCGCTGACGGACCGGCCCTTCAACGTCAACGTGTTCTGTCACCGCACGCCGACCATCGATGCCGAGCGCGAGGCGAACTGGCTGGCAGGGCTGGCGCCGCTGTTTGCCCGTTTCAATGCAGAGCCGCCCGAGCAGCTGGAGACGATCTATCAAAGCTTCAATGACGATCCGGCCATGCAGGCGCTGTTGTGCGAGCAGCGCCCGGCGGTGGTGAGCTTTCATTTCGGGCTGCCGCCGCAGCCGGTGATCGAGGCGCTGAAACAGTGCGGCATCACGCTGCTGGCCACGGCCACTACGCTTGCCGAGGGACGCGCCATCGAGGCGGCCGGTATCGATGTGATCATTGCACAGGGCAGCGAGGCGGGCGGCCACCGCGGCGTGTTCGATCCCGACCAGGGCGACGCCCTGCTGGGCGTGGTGCCGCTGGTGCGTCTGCTGGCGCAGCACACGTCGATCTTCGTGATCGCCGCCGGCGGGATCATGGATGGGGCCGGCATTGATGCCATGCTGGCGGCCGGCGCCCACGGCGTGCAGCTGGGTACGGCCTTTATCGCCTGCCCGGAGTCCGCGGCCAGTGACACCCACCGCGCCTGGCTTGGCGGGGCGCATTCGCTTGAGACGGTGGTGACCCCGGTCATTTCCGGGCGACCGGCGCGAGCGCTGGTTAACGGCCATACCTGCGAGATCACCTCAACGGATGTTCCCGATTACCCACGGACCTATCTGGCCGGCAAGGCGCTGGCCGCAGCCGCTACCGAGGCGGGCGACAAGACGTTTGACGTGTGCTGGGCGGGGCAGGGGGCGGCGCTGTCGCGGGCGCTGCCGGCAACGGCGCTGGTCAGGCAGCTGTGCGCGGAGAGCCGCCGGCTCGGCGTTACATCAAAAAACAGTGAATAAACGATCTCTCATGCAAGAATGACGGCTCGACGAAGGTCGGTGTCCTGACCGGAGGCGGCATCGACCTATAGCGTCCCGTATTCGACAGCGCAGGGAGTGATCATGACAGGCCGGACCGCAGAGGCTCGACAGGAACATCATGACGTGGTCGTGATCGGTGGCGGCGCGGCCGGCATCGCCATCGCCCGGGGGCTTCGCCGACGCGATACACGTCTTGATGTGGCCATCATCGAACCGGCCGAGAGTCACTACTATCAGCCGGGCTGGACGCTGGTCGGCGGCGGGGTCTTCGACGCCGACAGAACGCGACGGCCGATGACGGCGGTGCTGCCTGCGGGGGTGGCCCACTACGCACAGGCGGCCACTACCATCGATCCGGACAGAGGTGTCGTTCGCCTGAGTGACGGTCGCACGCTGTGCTACCGGGCGCTGGTGGTGGCGCCGGGGCTCGAGCTTGACTGGGGCGCCATCGATGGGCTCTCCGGGGCACTGGGCGCGCATGGCGTCACCTCCAATTACCGCTTTGATCTGGCGCCCTATACCTGGTCACTGATCCAGAATCTGCGCCGGGGGCGGGCACTCTTTACCCAGCCGGCCATGCCGATCAAGTGTGCCGGCGCGCCGCAAAAGGCGATGTATCTGGCCTGCGATCACTGGCGCCGGCGCGGGGCGCTTCAGGATATCAACGTGCAGTTTCACAACGCCGGCGGGGCGCTGTTCGGCGTGGGGGCCTATATTCCGGCCCTGATGGAGCATGTCGAGCGCTATGGCATCGGCCTTGAGTTTCATCAGCAGCTAATGGCCGTGGACGGCCCCGGGCAACGGCCCCACTTTCTGATTCACGGCGCCGACGGCTGCCAGCGCGAGCATGTCGAGCCCTTCGATATGCTGCACGTCGTGCCGCCGCAGCGCGCGCCCGCACTGATACGCAACAGCCGGCTGGCCAACGATGCCGGCTGGCTCGATCTGCACCCCAATACCCTGCAGCATCAGCACTACCCGGCCATCTTTGGCGCCGGTGACGTCAGCGCCACGCCCAATGCCAAGACCGCAGCGGCCGTGCGGGTACAGGCGCCGATCGTTGCCGACAACGTCGTGGCGTATCTGAAAGGCGAGGCGCTGTCCGCGCGCTATCAGGGCTATGGGGCCTGCCCGCTGACGGTCTCGCATGGGCGGGTGGTGCTTGCCGAGTTCGGCTATGGCGGCGAGCTCATGCCGACCCTGCCGGGCTGGCTCAACGACGGTAGGCGTGCCACGGCACTTGCCTGGCAGCTCAAGGCCTGTGCCATGCCGGCCATTTACTGGCATCTGATGCTCAAGGGGCGTGAATGGGGGGTGTCCTGACGCCTGCCATAATCCTTTGATCATGTTGGAGGACGGGGTCTGCTTTAAGCTGTCGGCCATCACTTTCGATGAGTTCAATAAGGATGCCCCGTGGCCGCCGGTAGTCTGCTGACCCTGCTTGACGATATTGCTGCACTGATGGATGACGTCTCCGTCATGACGAAAGTGGCGGCCAAAAAAACCACCGGTGTGCTGGGCGATGACCTGGCGCTGAACGCGCAGCAGGTCACCGGCGTGCGTGCCGACCGGGAGCTGCCGGTGGTGTGGGCGGTCTGCAAGGGCTCGCTGCGCAACAAGCTGATACTGGTGCCGGCGGCGCTTTTGATCAGTGCCTTTGCGCCCTGGCTTGTCACGCCGCTGTTGATGCTGGGCGGCGCCTATCTAAGCTATGAAGGCGTGGAAAAGCTGGCACACGCCTGGCACAAGTGGCGCCACCCGCAGGCGGCCAAAAAGGACACCGGAACCGCCGAACGCTCCGCCGAGGAGCAAAAGGCCTTTGAGCAAAAGCGCATCAAGGGCGCGGTGCGCACCGATTTCATTTTGTCGGCCGAAATTATCGCCATTACGCTGGGTACCGTGGCCGATGAAGCCTTGATGCAGCAGGCGGTGGTGCTCTCGATTATCGCTCTGGCCATGACGCTGGGCGTTTACGGGCTGGTGGCGGCGATCGTCAAGCTCGACGACGTGGGGCTTTATCTCAGCCGTCGCAGCGCCTCCATCGCACAGTCGCTGGGGCGTGGCATCCTGACGACCGCGCCGTGGCTGATGAAGTTTTTATCCATTGCCGGTACGGCGGCGATGTTCATGGTCGGTGGCGGTATCCTGACCCACGGCATACCGGTGCTGCATCACGCTATTCAGGCGCTGACGCTGGCCGAAGGCGACATCCCGGGCGTTGGCGTCATTTTACAGCCGATCACGCCCACGCTGATCAACATGCTGGTGGGGCTGGTGCTCGGGGGCGTGATTCTGGGACTGGTGTCGCTGGTGAAAAAAGCGCGCAGCGCCCGCTGACATCGCCCCGGCTGACACGGCTGTCATTGAACATGGCAGGCACTGCACAAGGCAGTCCCAGCGAGGGGGCTGCCATCGAATCAGGAGATATCCCATGACCATGCCCGATAGCGTTGTTCCCGAGCGCGATGACCTTGATGAAGGCGCGGGGCCGGTCGTCGTGGAGTTCGGCACGCCCTGGTGTGGCTACTGTCAGGCCGCGCAGCCGTTGATCACCGAGGTGATCGATCAGGCGCCCGGCGTGCGCCATGTGCGTGTCGAGGATGGCAAGGGCCGGCGGCTGGGGCGGTCGTATCAGGTCAAGCTCTGGCCAACGCTGATTTTTTTAAAAGACGGTCAGGAAAGGGCGCGCTGCGTGCGGCCGACGGATCGCCAGGCGCTGACCGCCGCGCTTGAAAGCATTGTGTAGCGCCGGGCCTGCCACAGGCACGCCGGCGATGGTGTCCGAACGACTGGTGTCCGAACGACTATGCTGTGTCTGACCCGACAGGCATGACATGTCGTTGATGGCCAAAACAGGGATGCAGACACCATGACGGACAATACAACGCCGCTCTGGCAGCACCGACTGAGCGATTTTCGTGACACCGTGGCCCGCGAGCCGATGCCCGGCTGTGGCGCCACCGCCGTGGTCAGTGCCGATCTGGGACTGGCGCTGGTGCTCAAGGGGCTGAATCTGAGCCAACAGCATGACGCCAGTGCCCCGCGCAAGGCGCTGATCGAGGAGGGTGAATCACTCAAGCAGCGGCTGGCCCCGCTGGCCGCGGAAGACATGGCGGCCTTCGAGGCGTTCATGGAAGCTGTCGGCCGCGATGAAAGCGATGCGGGCCGCAGGACGGCCATTCACGCCGCCGCCGAAACGGCCGTGGAAGTACCGTTGAAGACCGCGCAGCTGTGTGACGCGGCGCTGGCGCTGGCGCAGCAGGCCGGTGAGCACATCGAATCGCAGTTTGTCAGCGACGCTGTGGCCGGGGCTCGCCTGATCCACGCCGCGCTGCACGGCGTGCTGCTCAACGTGGCGGCCAACGCCGGTCAGCTCGGCAGCGACGACGCGCGTGACCGGGCGCTGCACGCCCGCGATGGCTTCGCGCAGCGCGGCGATGCCCTGCTTGCGGCCATCGCTGACACGGCCTCAACCTGACGCCTGATCACCCGGTGGCCAGCGCGCGCTGTCGACGCTGGGCCAGCGCCACGGCGCCATCGATCACCATCAGCACCACCAGGCTGGCCCCCAGTACCGGTAGCGCCAGTCCCAGCAGGACAGCGGCGACCACCACGGCCAGCGCCGCCGGGCGAGGTGCCCGGACCAGGGCCTGAATCAGCGTGACCGGCGTAACGGCGGCGCTGGCACGGGTCGGGCGTCGGCGCCACCACATGGCATAGCCCAGTACCAGCATCGCCACCAGCGCACTGGCAAACACCACCAGCACCAGCTGGTTGATCACGCCAAACAGCACGCCCATGTGCAGGTCGACGCCCCAGCGGGTCAGTTTGGCGGCCAGTGGAAAGGTCTCGAAGCGGGTGCGATCGATCACGGCCAGAGTGGTCGGGTCGATGGCGGCTTCATCGACTTCGGTGGGCCATTCACGGCCGATTTCGCGCACCTTCCAGGCACTGCCCGGGCCGGCCGCCGGCGTGATCTCGATCTTGCCGGCTTCAAGGCCTTCCGCGCGCGCCGCGTTCAGTACCCGGTCATAAAGCGCCGGGTCCGGGGCGTGGTCCATCATCGCCATGTCGTGGCCGGCGTGATCGGCATGGGCAGCGTGCGGGCCCTGCTCGGCGGGCGTAACGCCGTCCAGGTGGGTCGAGACCGTTGGCGTCTGCCAGCCGAACCTGTGGCGCAGCTCGCCAATATTGCCTCCGGCGTAATTCGACCAGGTCAGCCCCGTGGCGGAAAAGAACACAAAGCCGATCAGCGCCCAGGGCCCCAGTCGATTGTGCCAGCGACTGGCGCGCCGGCCGGCGCCGTCACGCAGGGGGCTGCGCCGGCGCTTGAACCACAGCGCCAGTCCGCCAAGGGCGGCAATCCAGAGCCAGGAGGCGGCCAGCTCGCTGTAAACGCGCCCCGGCTCCCCCAGCAGCAGGCTGCGGTGAAACTTGTCGATGGTGATGCGAAAGGCGGTTATGCCGCTGGTGCCATAGACCGGCAGGGCGCCGCGGACCTCGGCGGTGACCGGGTCGACAAACAGTGCCAGATGCTCCCACTGACCCACGCTCGGGTCGGAGAACATGACCCGGGTGGTCTCGCCCGGCGCCGGCGCCGGGCGTACTGCCATGGGCGCCTCATCGCGCCCCAGCGACTGCTGGGCGGCACGGATCTGATCGGCCAGCGGCCGCGGCGTGCCGCCGTCGCTTTGCGTATAAAACTGCTCGTGATAAAGCGCGCGCTCGATCTGCGGGGTCAGGGCATAGACAATGCCGCTGAGCGCGACCACCAAAAGAAACGGGCCGACCAGCAGGCCGATATAGAAATGCAGCCGGGCAATGAAGGCCCAGCCCCAGGGTCTGCGACCCGGGGGAGAGGTGTCGTGTGTCATGCAATCACCTGTCACGGCCATGAGCGACGATCTCATGGCATCTGTCTGGTTCGCGCCTTCCCGGCACGGGCCGGAACGGGGCAAAGCGGGGTCGAACCGGGTATCAGACGGACAGGGGTGGTGCGCGTGAGCGGGCGTTGGGGAAATGAGGCGCTCGGGCATGCCCTTCAAGACGGGCAGGCGCGGGAGAGCTGCCCGGGCCGGCCCGGGCGGGCGGCAGCGTCAGGGCCGCCTCGAGCATCAGCGGGGTGTGCGTCAAAAGCGAGCAGTAGCCACACTGGGCGAGATCGACATGGCCGGCCGGATGGGTCTGGGTATATTGGCTGGTGGTGGCCTGATGGCTGTCATGCGCTGTGAGCTCGGCCATGACGTGGCCGGCATGCCTGTCGGCCGTTTGCTCGTGTGCGGGGAGACCGGATCCGGCGCGCTCACGCTCATGGGCCAGCGCCAGTGTCTGAGACAGCACCGGGGCCAGAAAGATGACCAGCATGGCGGCCAGGGCCAGCCAGGCCGGAAGCGAGCAGCGCAGACGAGTCATGGGCGAGCGGGCACGGCGCCTTGGAAGGTACGTTTGAGGCCTGTGACCTTAACGCAAACCGGCGCCTGATAACATCCCGACAGGGCGGGCATGGCCTGGATGATACTGAACATTGACGCCAGGCGGCATCGAGCCCGAAACGGCGCGATGCCCATGGTGAGACAGCCTGAAGCTATTCCGCCGTGGCGCTGGCAGTCAGCGATGCGGCGGGTGCCGGTATCTCGCTGTTGTCGATGACTCTGAGCGATACCGGCGTGTGAAGCGCCACGGCATCCTGATCCAGATCAAACGGGTCGTTGGCGGCCCCGACAATCAAGCGGCGACGCTCAAAGGCGAGATCGCTGCGCCGCCCCAGATAGGTGTCACAGTCCCGGCAGTGCACGGGATCCTCGACCGGGCGCATATGGCCGGATCGAACGGTAATGCGTCGGCTGCCACAGTGGAAACAGCGGACATTGAGCTCTGTGGGCCTCATGAAACACCTCTGTAATTTATAGACTCATGTTATTTGATAACGCGCGCACTCCCTAGCATGAAATTGCCTTTTCATACTTCAAGCTCAGGCCCGTGAATCGTCCATTTCATGTCTTTGATGATTGGCCGGGTTTGATCTCACTCGTTTGGCGTACCGGTATCGATCAGATGACCGTCCGGCGCCGGCACGCCCTGTCGAATCGCAGCGGAGAAGTCGGGCAGTGCGTGCCCCCCGTTATCGGCCGCCCGGGCGCGGGAATTGATATGACCGCGCGACTTTAGTTCTAAAAGCGAGCGTGAGGTGTCCAGCGCGTCAAGATCGAACAGATAGTCGGGCAGATAGCCTGATAGCAGCAGGCGGTAGTCGCCGGGCAGCCCCGGAATGATGCGCTTGACCATGTCAAAGACCAGGGTGGTGCAGTTGCTGGTCAGCGTGTTGTAAAAGGCCGGCGTGTCGCGCAGCGCATCCGCCTCATCGAGATAGGCCAGAAAAAGCTGGCGAGCGGCGGCCTCGGGCAGGGCGACCCGGTAGAGATAGACCTCTTCTTCGCGCACGTTGGAGCGGGTGCGCACGATGTCGTGCTCGTCGGCGGCGATCAGCGCCAGTTCGAACTGTTTGAAAAAGCCGCCGATGGCGGAAAAGGCTTCACCGCGCTGACGGCGAATCTCGACGGAAAACACCAGCTGTCGACCATCCCTGAAGCCAAAGCTGACCAGGGTGTGGGCAATCGCCGGCCCCATCCAGTAGGAGACGAGCAGGTCCGTGGATTCAAGTTCGGAGAGGTCGTAGGTGCGTGTCTCCCAGCGCTGGGTATAGCGCTCCCGGGTCTGCCAGTCGAAGTGGCGCACGTTGTCGATCGTGACCCGGTCGCCCTCGATCTCGGCGCGCGGCAGGTGCGCCATGTCATCGGCCCAGTCCAGATCACCGTGTGGGGTGATGGTCTGCCACCAGAGGAGCAGAACCATTGAGGCCGCAAGCCAGGCCCACGGGATGGCCCGCGGCCGGCGTCGGGCATCGAACACGCCCAGCGTGGCAAGCACTGCAGCCAGCCCGAGCAGCGCCCAGCCGGTCATGACCGTGACCACCAGCGCGACGGGCCCGGGCAGCTGATACCACAGTGCCAGCGTCCCCCACAGGGTGGCCAGAACGACAAACAGTGCGGCGAGACTACGCCATGTCCAGCGCAGAAGGGGATGCCACCAGCGCCTTGCAGGAGAGGGCATGAACCGGCTCCGATCGACAGGGGAGTGAAATTTTTGTCCCGGTCATGATGTCGGATCCGTCGTCATGCGCCAGGCTTGAGACCACGATACCCCATTGCCTGAATCAGAGCCTGCCCGGGAGAACACCATGGCCGTACAGCCCCCCGTTGTACAGGATGTCCGCCGTACCATGATCGCCGCCGTTTTGTTGGGGATCGGCTTCATGGCGGCCATCGACGAGATCATCTTCCACCAGCTGCTGGCCTGGCACCACTTCATCGATACCGGTTCCACGGCGCTGGCACTCGCCTCTGACGGCATTTTGCATACCATGGAGCTGGTGCTCTTTATCGTGGGCGCGTTCATGATGATCGAGCTGCACGGGCGCACTGCCCAGGCCCCGGGCTATCGTGGCCCCGGCTTTCTGCTGGGCATGGGCGGGTTTCAGACCTTTGACGGCATCGTCGATCACAAGCTTCTGGGGCTGCATCAGGTGCGCTACGTCGAGCATGTCTGGCTGTATGACATCGCCTGGATCGGCGCGGGCCTGATCATGCTGGCAATCGGCTGGAAACTGCTGCAGCGCGCTCGGCAGGGGCAGGCCACCAGCCAGCACTGATCCGGCAGGGGCGTGCCCGTGACGTCTCATTCAACCCTGCATGGCTCCATGGCCATGGGCGCGACCGCCGCGGTCGCGTTTTTTTTGATCGCGCTTTTGTGGCTGGCTTATCTCTTTGGCGTGTGGCGCACGCGCCGGCAAAAGCCCTGGCCCTGGTGGCGCACGCTTTTGTTCACCGCCGGCTGCGCCACCCTCGCCGTGGCGTTTGCGCCCGAGCTCATGCACGCCGCCCATCAGGACGTGCGCATGCATATGGTGGCGCATCTGCTGCTGGGCATGTTTGCCCCGCTCGGGCTGGTCTTTGCCGCGCCCATGTCGCTTTTGCTGCGCAATCTGCCGCCCGGCAGCGCGCGGGGGCTGGTGCGCTTTCTTGGCACGTGGCCGGTTCGTGTGCTGACCCATCCGATCACGGCGGCGATACTGGATATCGGCGGCATGTACCTGCTCTACATGACCTCGCTGTATGCCCACAGCCTGCACAGCCCCTGGATTTCCAACGTTTTGCATCTGCATTTTGTGATCTCGGGCACGCTCTTTACTTGGGCGATCGCCGGGCCCGACCCGGCGCCGCATCGGCCCGGCTGGCGCACGCGCATGGCGGTACTGGTCGCCGCCATGGCGGCGCACGCCACGCTTGGCAAGCTGTTGTATGCGTTTGGCTTTCCGCGCGGAACGGGGGCCGGGGTCGAGGAGCTTCAGCAGGCGGCGATGTGGATGTACTACTGGGGCGATCTGGCCGAGGCCGTGCTGGTCGGGGCGCTGATGCTGGCCTGGCTGCGCCGTCGCCGACGCATGGCCCGCTCCGGCGGGGCCTCGATGGATATGAGCGCGACCTGATTTGCGTCCTTTCGGGTCGATGCCGGCAGTAAAATGGCGTAGACTGCGCCGCAAATTCCTTACCCCCTCCATGCACCGTGCGCCAGCCTGACACTGCGCGCGCGGTCGTGACTACCGTGCAGGCCCCGTCTTGCAACTCGACACCCGAAAGCTTGGCTGCGAGCGCGATGAGCGCTGGCTTTTCAGCGATCTTGACTGGCATATCGGTCCGGGCGAGCTGTGGCGCGTCGAAGGGCCCAACGGGTCGGGCAAGACCACGCTGCTGCGTATTCTGTCCGGTCAGATGGCGGACTATACCGGCACGATTGCCTGGCAGGGCGAACCGATCGGGCGCTGTCGCGAGGCCTTCATGGCCTCGATGCTTTATATCGGGCATCGCCCGGGCATCAAGAAAGCCCTGTCGCCGCTGGAGAATCTGGACTGGTATCAGGCCATGAGTGCGGCAGGCAATAGCGCGCGCGTTCGCCGCACCGCCTGTTTCGAGGCGCTGGAAGCGGTGGGGCTGGCAGGCTTTGAGGAAACGCCGGTGGAGAGCCTTTCTGCCGGTCAGCAGCGCCGGGTGGCGCTGGCCAGGCTTGCGCTGGGCCATCAGAAGCTCTGGATTCTCGACGAGCCCTTCACCGCCATCGACCGTGACGGCGTGCGCCAGCTGGAGCGCTGGATGACAGGGCACTGTCAGAAGGGCGGCAGCGTCGTGGTGACCTCGCACCATGACAGCGGGGAACTTTCCCCTTCTTCAGAGGTTCTTAAGCATTTGCGTTTTGATGGTCAGGGAGGCGTGCACATTGAGTGCTGAGCGCCCTGCCTTTGATGACAGTGCGGCAAGCCTGCCGGGGCTCTGGCAGGGGTTTTCGGCCACGCTTTATCGCGACTGCCGACTGCGCTTTCGCCGGCGCAGCGAGCTGGCCAATCCGCTGATCTTCTTTGCGCTGGTGGTCACGCTATTCCCGCTGGGGCTTTCGCCCGACAGCACGCTTCTGGCCGAGATTGCACCGGGGCTTTTGTGGGTGGCAGCGCTTCTGGCGGTGCTGCTTTCACTTGATGGCCTGTTTCGCGACGACTTTGATGACGGCACGCTCGAGCAGCTGTTGCTGGCGCCGCAGTCGGCCGGGGTGCTGGTGCTGGCCAAGATCGTGGCGCACTGGCTGACCACCGGTCTGCCGCTGGCGCTGGTCTCACCGCTGCTGGCCGTCATGCTCTCGCTGCCGGGCCACAGCATGGGCGCTTTGATGCTCACGCTGCTTGTGGGCTCGGCCACGCTGAGCCTGATCGGCGCCATCGGTGCCGCCCTGACCGTGGGGCTTCGACGCGGTGGCGTGCTGCTGTCGCTTCTGATTTTGCCGCTGTACACGCCGGTGCTGATCTTTGGTGCCGGCACGGTGCGACTGGCCGTGGAAGGCGCGGTGATTGCGCCCTGGCTGGCACTGATGGGCGCCATGCTCGCCCTGTCCCTGCTGGCCGCGCCCTGGGCGGCGGCCGCGGCCCTGAAACTCTCGCTGGATGGCTGATCCCTTCCCGATACCGACCTGAACAACGCTGACCGATAATCATGTGGCCCATCATTCATAAACTCGGCTCCCCCAAATGGTTTTACACCATGAGCGGGCGCTGGCTGCCGTTTCTCTGGGGGGTCGGTGCGATCCTCGTCGCCGCCGGCAGCCTCTGGGGGCTGGCCTTTGCGCCGGCCGATTACCAGCAGGGCGACAGCTTTCGCATTCTCTACGTGCACGTGCCGGCGGCCATTCTGGCCCAGTCGTGCTTTGCGATGATGGCGCTTTGCAGCGTGATCTTTCTGGTCTGGCGCATCAAGCTGGCCGACATGGCCGCCGGCGCCGCTGCCCCCTTTGGCGCGGCGATGACCTTCAGTGCGCTGTTTTCCGGGGCGATCTGGGGCGTGCCGACCTGGGGCACCTGGTGGGTATGGGACGCGCGGCTGACCTCGATGCTGCTGCTGCTGTTTATCTATCTGGGCATCATGGCCCTGCGCGGCGCCTTTGCCAGCCGCGATGGCGGCGCGCGGGCGGCCGCCATTCTCACCCTGGTGGGGGTGATCAACCTGCCGATCATCAAGTATTCGGTGGTGTGGTGGAACACCCTGCATCAGGGCGCCACCTTCAGCCTCACCGAAAAGCCGGCCATGCCGGCGAGCATGTGGCTGCCGCTTTTGCTCATGGTGATCGGTTTTTACCTGATCTTTGCCGCCGTCACGATTGCCCGCACCCGCAACGAGATCATCAGACGCCAGCCAGGTGCCCGCTGGGTGCGTGCGCTGGCGCAAGGAGAGCGTAATGGCCTTTGATAGCCTGGCCGATTTCTGGGCGATGAACGGCTACGCCGCCTACGTCTGGCCGGCCTTTATCGTGGTGCTCGGCGCGCTGGTGGCGTTTGCGCTGGTCAGCGTCATGGAGCAGCGCAAACTGCTGCGGCATGTGGCCGCCCTTGAGCGTCGCGAGGCGCGCCGCCCGGGCCCGTCTGTTGCCGCCACCGGCGAGGAGACACCATGAAGGCGCATCGTCGACAGCGGCTGATCATTATCCTGGCGCTGGTGGCGCTGGCCGGCGTGGCCATCGGTCTGACGCTCTATTCGCTGCGCGCCAACATGAATCTTTTCTACTCTCCGACCCAGATCAGTGCCGGTGAGGCGCCTCAGGGGCGCTCGCTGCGCGCCGGTGGGGTGGTGCGTGACGACAGCGTCCAGCGCGATCAGCAGACGCTGGATGTGACCTTCACCGTGACCGACTTCGAAGAGGATGTGCCGGTGCACTATCGCGGCATCCTGCCGGATCTCTTCCGTGAAGGGCAGGGCGTGGTCATTGTCGGCACGCTCAACGAGCGCGGCTGGCTCGAGGCCAGCGAAGTACTGGCCAAGCACGATGAAAACTACATGCCGCCGGAGGTGGATGGCGCGCTCAAGGCCGCCGAGGCCCGCAAGGCGATGCCCTCCAGTGGCGCGGTCGCCGGCGGCAACGATGAACGCATTTAGGGTCCGCGCGTCATGCTGATTGAAATTCTCCCCGAAATCGGGCTCTACGCCATGATGCTGGCGCTGGCCATGGCGCTGGTGCAGGCGATCGTGCCGCTGGCCGGCAGCCTGACCCGCCGGCCGCTGTGGATGAGCTATGCCGGCCCCATGGCCTGGGGCCAGGCGCTGTTTCTGCTGGTGGCCTTCGTCTGTCTGGCGCTGGGCTTTTTGTTCAATGATTTCAGCGTGGACTACATCGCGGGCAACGCCAATTCACAGCTGCCCTGGTATTACCGCCTGAGTGCGGTCTGGGGCGGCCATGAGGGCTCGGTGCTGCTGTGGTCGATGATGATGGCGTTCTGGGGGCTGGCGGTCAGCGTCTTTTCGCGCAATCTGCCGCGCGACATGCTCGCCCGCGTGCTCTCGGTGCTGGGCATGATCAACGCGGGCTTTCTGCTGTTTATTCTGGCCACCTCGAGCCCGTTTGAGCGCATCCTGCCGGTCCCGCCCATGGAGGGCGCCGACCTTAACCCGCTGCTGCAGGACCCGGGGCTGATCGTGCATCCGCCGATGCTCTACATGGGCTATGTCGGCTTTTCGGTGGCCTTTGCCTTTGCGCTCGCCGCGTTGATGGGCGGGCGGCTGGATGCGGCCTGGACGCGCTGGGCGCGCCCCTGGACCAATCTTGCCTGGGCGTTTTTGAGTGTGGGCATTGCGCTGGGCAGCTGGTGGGCCTACTACGAGCTGGGCTGGGGCGGCTGGTGGTTCTGGGACCCGGTCGAAAACGCCTCACTGATGCCCTGGCTTGCCGGCACGGCGCTGATGCACTCGCTGGCGGTGACCGAAAAGCGCGGCGGCTTCAAAAGCTGGACGGTGCTGCTGGCGATTGTCACCTTCTCGCTGTCGCTGCTGGGCACCTTCCTGGTGCGCTCGGGCGTGTTGACCTCGGTGCACGCCTTTGCCAACGACCCCTCCCGCGGCACCTTTATTCTGGTGCTGCTGGGCCTGACGGTGGGCGCTTCGCTGACCCTGTATGCCTTTCGCGCGCCGCGGGTCAAAAGCCCGCTCGGCTTTGGCTGGCTGTCGCGTGATGCGATGCTCCTGTTCAACAACATCGTGCTGCTGGTGATGACAGTCACCGTGCTGCTGGGCACGCTCTATCCGCTGATTCTCGACAGCCTGAACATGGGCAAGATTTCGGTCGGCCCGCCCTATTTCAACGCTTTGATCGTGCCGCTCACTGTCGCGCTGGGGCTTTTCATGGGGGCAGGGCCGGTAACGCGCTGGAAGCAGATGACGGCGCGCGAGCTGATCAATCGGCTGTGGCTGAGTGCAGCCGTGTCGCTTGCGGTGGCGCTGATGATTCCCTGGCTTTATGACGGTGCCTGGTCGCTGCCGGTCAGTCTGGGGCTTCTGGTGGCGGCGTGGATCGTGGTGCCGCTGGCGCGCGAGCCGCTGATCCTGCTGCGCCGCTTCGGTCTGCGCGGGCCGGGGAAACTCTCGCGCAGCCACTACGGCATGGTGCTGGGCCATATCGGCATGGCGGTGACCATCGTTGGTGTGACCATGGTGTCGAACTACGATCATGCCGACAACGTGCGCATGAGTCCCGGCCGTTCGGTCGAGGTGGGCGGCTACAGCTTCACCATGACCCAGCTCAACGAGACGCGCGGGCCCAACTATTTAAGCGACCGCGCCACCATTCGGGTCACCCAGGGGGACCGGCTGGTGACGCTGCTGCATCCGGAGAAGCGCTTTTTTACCACCCGGCGTCAGGCAATGACCGAAACCGCGCTGGACAACGGCCTGACCCGCGATCTGTACGTGGCGATGGGCGAGGCGCTCGATGACGGCGAGTCCTGGGCGATGCGCATCCAGGTCAAGCCCTTCGTGCGCTGGCTGTGGCTGGGGGCGCTGTTGATGGCGGCAGGCGGCATTCTGGCCGTGTGCGACAAGCGCTACCGTCACCGCAGCCGAACCCGCCGTACCATGGAGGCTCGAGCATGAAAAAACGCTACTGGCTGTTCGTGCCGCTTCTGATTTTCGTGGTGCTGGCTTTTCTGCTCTGGCAGGGGCTGGGGCGCGACCCGTCTCATCGCGATTCGGCGCTGCTGGAAAAACCCTTTCCAGCGTTTTCGCTGACCACGCTGGAAAACGACGAGCGCACGGTGGACGCCTCGCTGCTTGAAGGGCAGGTGACGCTGGTCAACGTCTGGGGCGAGTGGTGCCCGACCTGCAAGCGCGAAATGCCGCAGCTTTTGACGCTGGCCGAGCGCGGCGTGCATCTGGTCGGGGTGGACTACAAGGACACCCGCGACAAGGGGCAGGGGTTTCTGGAGGAGTTTGGCAACCCGTTTGCGCTCAATATCTTTGACCCGGAAGGCTCGCTTGGCTTTGATCTGGGCGTCTATGGCGCGCCCGAGTCGTTTATTGTCGATGCCCGCGGCAATATCCGCTATCACCACACGGGCTATATCACGCCCGAGGACGTCGATGACGTGATTCTGCCGGAGATCAAGCGATGGCAGTAATTCCGAAAGGGCTTGTCACGGCGCTGATGGCCGCAGCGCTGGTGCTGCTGGCCTTTGTTGCCAGTGCCGATGATCTGCACCGCTTTGACGACCCGGCCCTGCAGGCGCGCTACAGCGAGCTGATCGCCACGCTGCGCTGTCCCAAGTGTGAAAACCAGGCGATCGGCGATTCCGGCTCGCCGATTGCCGGTGACATGCGCACACACGTGGCGCGCGCGTTAAGGCGTGGCGACAGCGACGACGACATCCGCCAGGCCATGGTCGAGCGCTTTGGCGACTACGTGCTCTATCGCCCGCGCCTTGAGTGGCGCACCGTCGCGCTCTGGGCCGGGCCTGGCGTGGGCGTGCTGCTCGGGCTGGCCGCCATCGCGGCGGTGATTCGCTCACGCCGCGATGAGCGCGCCGAGGCGCTTGATGATGACGAGCAACAGCGGCTCGACACGCTGCTGTCGCGCCATCAGGGCAATGACGATCAGGACAGGAGCCATCAATGACGGCGTTATGGGTAGGCCTTGCCCTGCTGCTGAGTGTGGCGGTGGGGTTTTTGCTGCTGCCGCTGTGGCGAAGTCGGCCTCTGCGTGAGGCCCAGGCGGCGCTGGAGACGCGCGATGACGATGCCCGCGACAACGTCACCATCTTTCGTGACCGGCTGGCAGGCCTGGAGGAGGAGCTCGCCCGCGGCGAGATCGACCAGGCGCGGTTCGAGGCGCGACGCCTGGAGCTTGAGCGCGATCTGCTCGCCGACACCGAAGGCCGGGCGCCGCGCGGGCTGAAGTCAGCCTACAGCGGGGTGTGGCTCACCGCTGTCGTGGTAGTGGTGGTGGGCTTTGGCTCGCTGTACGCCTACCACCGCGAGGGGAGCGTGGATGATCTGACGCTCTATCAGGCCCGTGTGCAGGTCGAGCAGGACGGCGGCGAGCCGCAGCAGTTTATCGCGCGCTTTGAGCAGGAGGCGCAGCGCCAGCCGGACAATCCCAACGTGTGGGCGTCACTCTATCCGCTCTATCGCGACAGTCGGCAGTATGACAAGGCCGATCACGCCCTGACCCGGCTGATCGCGCTGAAAGGGCGCGAGCCGTCGCTGGTCTCCGAGCTGGCCCAGATTCGCTTTGTCGAAAACGACCGCGAGATGAACGAGGACATTCAGGCGCTTGCCGATGAAGTGCTGAAAGCCGACCCGCGCCAGCCCACGGTGCACGGGCTTCTGGGCTTTACCGATTTCCGCGCGGGCGACTATCAGGGCGCGATCGATCACTGGCGCACGGCCATTGCCGGCAGCGACAGCGACGATAGTCAGCAGGCGCTACGCCAGGCGATGGCGGCGGCCAGGGCCCGCATGGGCCCCACCGCCGACGGTGCGCCGGTGGAGCAGGACAGCGAAGCGCACAACGAGCAGGGTCGCGGTAGCTGAATCACGACACCGGTGGTCAGCCGACGTCCTGGGCGGGCAGTGACCGGGTGTCATTTCGGGCGTATTCCAGCGCGTACAGCAGCGCGCCCAGCCCTTCGGGTGCCCGGGCCTGACATCGGGCGCTGGTCATGACGCGAAGCGCCGGCGCCCAGGTGAGGCTGCCGTGCGCGGCCAGATGCCGCTCGATCAGATCCACATCCTCGTGACAGCGCAGCGGTCGAAAGCCGCCCAGGCGCTGGTAGGCGGCCATGCTGATGCCCATGTTCGCGCCGTGAATGTGCTGTCGCCCGACGTTGCGGCGCTGGTGCGCCAGATAGCGCGTGCGCAGCATCGGTGACAGCCCCTGCCACTGACTCAGATGGACCCCGCCGCATACCGCCTCGGTGCCAAAACCGTACAGGGCCGTCAGCCAGGTGTCGGGCACGCAGGTGTCGGCATCGGTAAAGGCCAGCCAGTCGATGCCGGGCGGCAGGGCCAGCACGCCGGCATGGCGGGCCACGCCCACGTTGCGAGCGGTCACGCTCACCGGGATGACGCCATGATCGGCGGCAATGGCAGCCGAGCGATCCTGACAGCTGTCGAGCACCACCACCAGCGTAACCTCATGGCCAAGACCGCGCGCATGGTCGGCGGCGCCACGCAGCGCGCGCAGACATTCCGGCAGGTGCTGCTCTTCGTTGTGGGCCGGCACTACTACGCCAATGCGTGCCATATCATCTCCTGTCGTCATTGCCGAATGCCTGACGAGCGGCCACCGGTGACGGCGTGCGCTGCCAGAGATCGATCAGGGTGTCGCAGTCTTCGTAGTGGCCGTGCACCGGATACCCCAGGCGCTCGGCCAGCGTCTCGTGAACGCTCTGAGCGTCCAGATCACTGCCGTCAATGGGATGGCGCCAGTGACAGGCCAGCAGCTCACCGTCATCACTCAGCGAGGCATCGATGCGCGCGCACAGCGTCTTTAGTGCCTCGGGGCGCAGGTAGTAGCCCATCTCGCTGATCACGATCAGATCGAAACGGCCCTCCGGCCACTGCTCGGGAACGGCGCCACAGGTAATACTGACGTGTGACAGACCCTCAAGCGCCTCGCAGGCATGTGCCACGGCGCTGTCGCTGACGTCCTGCACCCACAGGGCGTCGCAGCGTTTTGCAAGCGCTGCGCTGAGTACGCCGATGGAGCAGCCCGGCTCAAAGACGCGCCGATAGCGCTCACGGGTCAGCATTGCCATCGTCAGGTCGCGCTTTCGCTTTTCATACCAGCGGGTGTGGTAGTGCCATGGATCAGGATGTTGCGCGTGCAGCCGTTCAAAGGCTTGAGCATCCAGACGGGTCATGGGCATCGCCTCCGGTCAGTGGTGAGCGCCGTCGCGCGGCTCGGGGACAAGAAATACCTCACAAGGGCGCATCAAACGGGCCAGCACATGATCGGGCAGAATCGGTGCCCGGTTGGTGGCCGGGTCGATCGTCAGCTGGCTCACGTGGGCCTGGATGGCGGCCCGTTTGGCGGCCAGCATGTCGTCGTCAAGCCGCAGGCGCCGGGCGCGATGCCAGGGCACGCGCTCATCTCCCGGCGCGGCCCAGTGCCAGGTCCAGATCGGAATTTCGATCAGGCGGGCGCCCGTGAGCTCGCAGGCCCGCGCGCAGGCGCGGCCGGTGGCCTCGTGGTCGGGATGGCCGTCACCGCGCCAGGTGGTCAGCACCACGTGACTTGAGGTGAGCTGCGCGGTGAGGTGATCACTCAGCGCCGCTTCATGATCGGCCACCCGGGTGTCCGGCAGCCCGAGGCGTTCCACGGTGGTCTGTTGTTCACAGCCCAGTCGCGACAGCGCCTCGAGACTCTCCCGCGGGCGCTGCTGCGCCAGCCGCTCGGGCGTCCAGTACATCGAGTCACCATGACTGGCCGTGCCGTCGGTGACGGCGATCAGGTGCAGGGTGTGGCCTGCTGCGGCAAGCTTGAGCATGAGCCCGGCAAAGCCCAGCGTTTCATCATCAGGATGCGGGGCCACGATGACGGGGCGTTGGTGGGAGGCCACCAGGGCGTCATGCGTTATATACGCCATTGCTTCGAGCCCGCCCCACGCCTGCCAGGCCGATTCGGGCGTGCCGCCGCCCTCGATGCGTCGATCATCCGTGCTCATAACGACCACCCGAGGTCACTATCAAGGCCAAGCCGGCCAAGGGCCTGAAGATCGCGCTCGGCGTGACTCTGGCGCAGATACACGGGGAGATCGGCCATCATGCGGGCGAAACGGCGGTCGCGACAGAAGGGCGCGGCGCCCAGCGCCCGGCCGCAGTGCGTGACGATCTGCTCGACGCTGTGTTCGATCAGCGCGCGGGTGCGCAGGGTCAGGGCCTGATGGTCTTCGTTCGGCGCGGCATCAATGGCGGCCGCGGCGCATCGCAGTCCGGTCAGGCCGGCATGCAGGGCGACGTCGACATGGCCCAGATGCGCCATCATGAACGTATCGTCCTGGCGGGTGGCAGCCTTTGCTTGCAGCGTGTCTGCCAGCGCGTGCGCCCCGCCCAGCCAGCAGGCGGCGATGCCGGCACCGCCCTGCCAGAAGCCGGGGCGGTCCAGATAGGCATTGGGCGGGCCGACCAGCGTGGCACGCGCGTTATCGAAATCGATCTCGACGCTGGCGGTGGCCTGCATGCCGACAGCCTGCCAGCCGCGGTCGGTGACGGTAACACCCGGCTGGTCCAGCGCCACGGCGGCGAGACGCTGCTGGTCGTCCTGCCAGACGGTCATCAGGGCGTGAGTTACGATGGGGGCGCCCGAACACCAGGCCTTGGTGCCGTTGAGAGTGATCTGCCCGGTCCGGTCATCGCTGTCGCGGGCGTCGCTGACATGAACCCGGGCCTGCGGCGGCTCGGCGGCCCACATCGCCCAGCGTGCGTGTGCCGGGGCGGGCGGTGAGACGCCAAGCTCTGCCATGATGGCCAGCGCGTCCGTGTGGCCTTCATAGAGCTTGACCAGCGCCAGATCACAGCCGGCCACGCGATACAGCGAACGCCAGCGCAGGAGCGTCTCGTTTGAACCGGGCCGAGGGAGCGGGCCGAGGGCAATCAGTCGATCAAGGGGGGTGGCCAGCTCGCTGACCCGCTCGGCGCACGTGTCATGAGACACCAGCGCATCGTCGAGACGCTCGAGGAAAGGGCGTTCCATGCAGGCTCCTTGTAATGCCTGTCACGGGCGTTCCATGCCGGAAAAGAAATGACAGGCCAGCGCTTGAGCATAGTCGGGAAAGGGTCGGGCAATACTGTCCGGGGTTAAGGTTTTGCAGTCGGATACAAAAAGGGCGGCCCGACGGCAGCTCCGCTGGAGGCGCCGGTCTCAAGGGCTGGCGTTATCGGTTCAGCAGCTGATAAAGGGGGACGGGAAAAGCGCGTGACGTCAAAAAGCCATCCGCATTGATGCCGGGATGGCCTGCTCATCTCGAGGGTTTAGTTGCTTACGCCATGCTCGCTGGCATCTTCGGCGCCTTCCTCGATCAACTCATCGGCCTTCTGGTGCGCCTGCTCTGACGCCTCGGGCGCCATATGGTCCTTTCTCGCGGCCGTCAATGTCGTCGTAATGGCGAAGTGATCCGAGCCTTCAAGCTTTACCCGGTCCAGGTCGACAAGCTGAAAGCCGTCAGAGACAAACATGTGATCGATCGGGTAGCGCCAAAAGGGATACGCAGCGTGATAAGTGCTCAGCAACCCCCGGCCGCGACGTGGGTCCTTGAGGTCGCTCAGCTCGCTGAACAACTGAGTGGTATCGGACCAGGCGACATCGTTGAAGTCGCCGGTAACGATCCAGCGGTTGTCCGGATCCTGCTGGACGCGGCGGGCAACGAGCATGACTTCGGCGTCGCGAACCCGGCTGTCGCGGCGCTCGGTGGTCTCATCATTGTGTGCAACACGATCCTTCAGCCCCGGGGGAACCGGATGAATCCCCGTGTAGCGCACAAGCCCCAGGTCCGGAATATCCAGCGTGGCAAGGATGGACGGGCGACGTTCGGAGACAAGGTGCGCCACTTCCTGTTCCTGCAGGGGGAAGCGTGACAAGAGCATGATGCCCAGCCCCTCGCCACGCACCTCACCGATACGATACTCATAGTCGTCGTTCAACGGTTCCAGACCCTGCTTCCACTCATCATCGACCTCGATCAACAGCAATAGGTCAGGGTCCTCACGCCGGATCAGATCCACGGCCTCGGCATAGCGGTCATTCGTGTAGTCGACGTTGGCGGTCATGACTTTAAACGTGGACTGATCCTCAAGGGTCCGGGCATCGGCCGTGGGCACTTCCTTTGGCCAGACGGGGGTGAACGGCAGGATATGAAACGCTTGCCACCCTCCGGTGGCGAGCAGCAATACCAGCCACACGGCATGCGCCTGTCGCGGCCTTTTGAGCCAGGCATGCAACACCAGCAGCAACAGCGTCACGGCTATCGCCAGGGTCAGCTGTAGTCGTGGAAATTCCCAGAGTTTGATAAACCACTGGCCACTGGGAAGCTCGGGGAGCAGGCTTGCCACGATCAACAGCAGTGTCAGTACACGAATTACCCAGAACAGAATTTTTGAAAACATCATGTTGCTCAAGGAAGGCGTGGCAGCATGACGAATGCGGTCCCCTCGATGGCGCCGGACGCCTGTGTCCGGGAAGTCATCGGGCAGCAGCCACAAAGGATCGAAACGTCACTTCGCCACCAGGTTTCGTTTTGAAACACAATAAACGCTTGCTCATCAAAACAACACTGTCCGGGTGGCTTTCGAGGACGCCCCGGCCGGGAAGGCCCGGCGGTGTCGCGATCGGGGTCGAGCAGAAAGGAGAGCGTGCTGCCAGCGGCACGACTCGAGCGTGTGGCGCGATGGCGGTCTCAACGGCGGGTTTGGAAGGTCATCCTTATTACGGTACGAACGGCCTAGCGCGAGGCAAGCTGGCGTACGGTCTCGCCGGTCAAAAGGCGGCGCGCGCCCAGATAGTGGCGCTGCCAGTAGGCGCCCTCGAGCGAGCTGATGCGGATGTTCTCGCCGGTACGCGGGGCCTGAATGAACTTGCCATCGCCCAGATAGACGCCAACGTGGTCGGCGGCGCTGGCGGCCTTGATGCGGAAAAAGACCAGATCGCCGCGCTTGAGGGCATCGGTGGTCACCGGGGCAGCCTCGGACCAGTGGTACATGCCGTTGGCAGTGCGCGGCAGCTCACCGGAGAGCAGATCCCTGAAGGCATAATAGATCAGGCCGCTGCAGTCAAAGCCTGCCTGCGGGGTCGTGCCGCCCCAAAGATAGGGCCGGCCGAGCTGGTCGGTGACGGTGTCCATGGCACGGGCCATGGCCAGTTCGCCGGGCTGGTCGATCTCGCCGTTGAAGGCATACTTCTTGTAGTTGAAGTTATCCACACCCGGTGCGATGCCCTGCGGCACCAGCGAGCGGCCCTGAGCGGCCGCCTTTTTCATCTCGGTTTCGGAGAGCCCCATTTGCCGGGCGCGCGCCTGTTCGCGCTTGCGCTTGGCGCGCAGCTCGCTGGCCGTGCCGTGCTCGGGCTGGAGCAGCTGTCGGGCCTGGGCCTGCTCAACGCCGCCGGGCAGGCAGGGGCTCATCAGCAGGATCAACAGCAGACCCAGCGCCCCCTGGCGGGTCGCTCGGCGTGAGAAGTCTGGATATGGCATGTGCGTGCTCATGAATTCGGTGTCGTGTCGGAAGGTCGGTGGCGCCGGCGGCGCACGGTCAGGATCACGGCAGCGACATTGATAACATCCGGACGGGGTCCGGGAACATGATCGATGCGCGCATCGAGGCCTGGAGCGCGCCACGCCGGAACCGGAGTAACCTGGGTTATGGAAGGCCGGGGGGTGTCATGTTCACGTGGTGGCGCCTTGAGCGGCGTGTCAAATAATGGATGCGCGCTCGAGTGTCCCTGAAAGGGTCAGGCGATGGTCATGATCTGTCGACGTCCCGAGACCGAAGTCATGTATCGGCAGGCGCGACCCGCGCCGGATACCCAGCATGCCCCGCCAGGGGTGACGTCAGGCAGGAAGCCGTCGTTTTGTATCAATCAAGGAGGAAAGCATGTCCGCCGTACACGCACAAAATCACAACACCCTGATGGAAGACCCCTACCCTACGCGGTTGTCAACGCCGCCCGAGCGCACCTGGCTGCCGCGTCAGGAGGCCGTACTGCGCGGGCCGGAAGACGGGCCACTGACCCGCGAGCAGCGCGAGACGTTTCGACAAAAGGGGTTTGTGTTCATCCCGAATTTTCTCGATGACGCCGAGCTTGCCGAATATCAGCATGAACTTGAGGCCCTGCTCGAGCGCGATGATTACCGCGACCGGGATTTCACCATCACCGAGCCGAGCAGCAACGATATCCGCTCAATCTTTGCCATGCACTTTCTCTCGGCGAAGTTTGGCGAGCTGGCGCAGTCGCCAAAGCTGGTCAAAAGCGTCGAGCAGCTGATCGGCGAGGATGTCTACGTCATGCAGGGGCGCATCAACTACAAGCCCGGTTTCGAAGGCAAGGGCTTTGACTGGCACTCCGATTTCGAGACCTGGCACGCCGAGGACGGCATGCCGCGCATGAACGCCATCAGCGCCTCGATCGTGCTCACCGACAATCACGAATTCAACGGCCCGCTCATGCTGATCCCGGGCTCGCACGAGAAGTTCGTGCCCTGTATCGGCGAGACGCCGGAAGACAACTACAAAAGCTCGCTTAAAAAGCAGGAAGCGGGCGTGCCGGGTCGTGAGGCGCTGGCCGAGCTGGTGGCCGAACACGGCATCGAGGCGCCCAAGGGGCGCGCCGGCGGGCTTTTGCTGTTTGACTGCAATACGCTCCACGGCTCCAATGCCAACATGTCACCGGATGCGCGCAGCAATATCTTTTTCGTCTATAACCGGCGTGACAACGCTCTGAACACCCCGTTCGCGGCCAGGGGGCAGCGCCCTGACTTTCTGGCGCATACGCCGGACGGGCGCTGGCGTGACCTGACCCTGTAAGCCTGTCCGGCGCAGGCCGTATCGTCGCCGTGCGCCCACGGCGTACCCCTGCGAGACACAAGGGGTTGATACGAAAGACAAGCGGTCGAGCGCCATCGCGCTTTGCCGCTTTTTTGCGGGTGTGATAAAGCTTGTGGTGTATCAACAACAACGCATGGATCTTCAAAAGGAACAGGCCATGGCCTTCCAGCCCGGTTTTATTGATGGACCCCCGTTTGCCGAGCCACTGGGCAAGATTGTCTGTGTGGGGCGCAACTACGCCGCTCACGCTCGAGAGCTCGACAACGAGGTGCCCACCACACCACTTTTGTTTATCAAGCCGGCCTCCAGCGCGACCCCCATGCGCGAGCGCATCCGGGTGCCGCGTCATCTGGGCGAGGTGCATTTTGAAACCGAGGTGGCACTTTTGATCCAGCATCGACTGTGCCGCGCCCGTCCGGAAGAGGTGCTTGCGGCCATTGCCGGCGTGGGTCTGGCGCTGGATCTGACCCTGCGTGATGTCCAGTCACGGCTCAAGGACAAGGGCTACCCCTGGGAGCGGGCCAAGGGCTTTGACGGCGCCTGTCCGCTGAGTGAGTTCGTGCCCTTTGACGCCAAAACGATGAATCTGGACGATCTGCACTTTAGCCTGACCATCGACGGCGAGCGTCGCCAGACCGGGCACACCGCCATGATGCTGTTCAAGGCAGTCGAGCTGATCGTCGAAATGTCGCGCTCGTTTACGCTCGAGCCCGGCGATGTGATCCTGACCGGCACGCCGGAAGGGGTGGGGGCGCTGCCCGAGGGCGCGCGGCTGGCCCTGTCCCTTGACGGGCATTTCGAGATCACGGGGCGCAGCTGATTTCACGCTGAACCACGCTGGGCGTATACTCGATACCCTGTGCCGGGCCTGACACCCGGTCGCGCTATCCGCGCAGTGCGTGTCGCCCGCTCCCGAGGATCCGGGAGTGTCGGGGCGACTCGCGCCTGGTCGTATCGATACGCGCTCAAAACGCGTCATATGCCGCCATGCCGGTCCGATATCGCCAGCGCTTTCGTTGGTGCCGGAAGCAGGCCTCCTGCGACCCGCCCCGGCACCTGTTCGTATTCATTACCATTAAAAGTGATCAGATCATGAGCCAGGAAGACCGGCCGGATAGCCCCTCGACAGCACCGCTTGCCAATGACCGCGCCCATACCCGTCGTCACTCGTCTGCTGTGGTCGACGGCCCCGGCAAGGCGGCCAGTCGCGCCATGCTGCGCGCTGTGGGCTTCAGTGACGAGGACTTCACCAAACCCCAGGTCGGTATCGCCTCGACCTGGAGTCGCGTCACCCCCTGCAACAGCCACATCAACGTGCTGGCGGACGCCGCCAGTGACGGCGCCGACGACGCCGGCGGCAAGGGTGTGGTGTTCAACACCATCACCATCAGTGACGGCATCGCCAACGGCACCGAGGGCATGAAGTACTCGATGATCTCGCGCGAGGTCATCGCCGACTCCATCGAGACCGTGGCCGGCTGTGAAGGTTTTGACGGCGTGGTTGCCATCGGCGGCTGCGACAAGAACATGCCCGGCTGCATGATGGGTCTGGCCCGTCTGGACCGCCCCGGCATCTTCGTTTACGGCGGCACCATTCTGCCGGGCGAAGGCCATACCGATATCGTCTCGGTCTTTGAAGCCATGGGCGCCCACTCCCAGGGCAACATGGATCTCATCGACGTCAAGCGCATCGAAGAGACCGCGATTCCGGGGCCGGGCTCGTGCGGCGGCATGTACACGGCCAACACCATGGCCTCGGCCATTGAGGCGCTCGGTATGAGCCTGCCGAATTCCTCGGCACAAAATGCCGTCTCCCAGACCAAGCAGGACGACAGCCGTGAAGCGGGCGCTGCCGTGCTCAAGCTGCTCGAGCTCGACATCAAGCCCTCCGACATCATGACCCGCAAGGCGTTTGAAAACGCGATAACCGTGGTCATCGCGCTCGGCGGCTCGACCAATGCGGTGCTACACCTGATCGCGATTGCCAACACCATCGGCGTTGAGCTCAATCTTGATGACTTCACCGAGATCGGCAAGCGCGTGCCGGTGGTGGCGGACCTGCGCCCCAGCGGCCACTACATGATGAGCGAGCTGGTCGCCATCGGCGGCATTCAGCCGCTGATGAAGACCCTGCTGGATGCCGGTCTTCTGCACGGCGACTGCCTGACCGTGACCGGCCAGACGCTGGCCGAGAACCTGGCCGACGTCGCTCCCTATCCGAGTGATCAGAATATCATCAAGCCGCTGGACAACCCGGTGAAGGCCTCCAGCCACCTGCGCGTGCTTTACGGCAATCTGGCCCCGGAAGGCTCGGTCGCCAAGATCACCGGCAAGGAGGGCACCCGCTTTACCGGTAAGGCGCGCGTGTTCAACTCCGAAGAGGAAGCGCAGGCGCGCATCAATGACCTGACCGTGGTCGCCGGTGACGTGCTGGTCATTCGCTACGAAGGCCCGCGCGGCGGCCCGGGCATGCGCGAGATGCTCACGCCGACGTCGGCCATCATGGGGCGCGGTCTGGGCGATGCGGTGGCGCTGATCACCGACGGACGTTTCTCCGGCGGCAGCCACGGTTTCGTGGTCGGCCATATCACGCCGGAAGCCTTTAACGGCGGGCCGATCGCGCTGGTTGAAGACGGCGATCAGATCACCATCGACGCCGAAAACGATGTCATGACCCTGCACATCGATGACGCGGAAATGACACGTCGGCGTGACGCCTGGCAGCGCCCGAAGCCGCGCTATACCCGCGGGGTGCTGGCCAAGTACGCCCGCACGGTCAGCTCGGCCTCCCTCGGGGCCATCACCGACCTGCCGGAGTCCACTGACGATCTGAGCTGATTGTCGGTCTGCTTCTTTCGTAAAACAAAACGCCCCGGCCATGGCCGGGGCGTTTTGCGTCATGACCCTGCGCCGCCATGCCCTGGGGCGGGGGTATCGACACGACATCCTTTGATTTTTGACGCTTTCCTGTGAGTCTCAAGAAGCCTTGAACATTGACGATAGTTAATACAGTGATGGTTAAAATCAAACGTGGCGCTTATCGAAGACGCCCTGAACAGGACCCTGTCGATGGATTCGCTACTCTCAAGGCTGACGCTACGCCAGAAATTCATGACGCTGGGCCTGCTGGCCCTGTTGATGACGGCCATTCCCACCGTGTTGTTCATCCAGTCCATCGATGACTCGCTGAACAATCGGCTCGCCCGGCTGCAGGGGCTGGCGCCGGAGCGCGCCATTTTAACGACCATCGGCCTGACACAGCAGCACCGCGGCATGTGTGCCCGCCTGCTCAACGGCGATGCCTCGGCCGAGACGCCCTGTCAGGCCTTGAGAGCGGACGCCGATCAGGCCTATGCTCGAACCGCCGAGCTGATCACCGCGCAGCCCGACAGCGACAATGCTGTCGATGTCTGGCAGTCGATCGATAACGAGTGGCGCGATGTCAGGGCCCTGTTTGAAGGAGAGCTGCCCGACGCGGCGCAGAGTTTCGAGGCGCATACGGCGCTGCTTGGCAACATGCTGGCGGCCGCTCGCCATCTTCTGGACGATTTCAGGCTGAGTCTGACGTCACAGGCCGACACTTATCAGCTGGTGCAGGGCGGTTTCGTGGCGATGCCGGCACTGACGGAAGCGCTGGGTCAGCTGCGCGGCCGGGGCGCCGGTCTGCTGGCGCGTGGTGAGGTCACCATCAATGAGCGCAGTACCATCGAGGCGCTGCGTCTGCAGGCGCTGGCCAGCCATCGTGAGCTCGAGCACGCCTTCAACCGAACGATGGCGCTTCAGCCTGCGCTTGACGCGTCGCTACAGGCGCCGCTGCAGACCGCTACCGATCAACTGTCGCAGGGGCTTGCGCTGGTCGATGAGGCGATCCTCTCGGCACAGACTCTGGATACGCCGGCGCAGCGCTACTTTCAGGCGCTGACCGATACCATCGAGGCCCAGTTCACGTTGAGCGATGTAGCGGTTAATGGGCTCCAGCGCCAGCTGGAGACTCAGATCAGCGACCTGCGCCAGCAGAAGTGGCTGCTGCTGGCCGCGCTCGGTGTCGGGCTGCTGATCGCCCTGGGGCTGGGCGTCGTGATTGCCCGGGCGATCGTGCGGCCGATCCATGACGCCGTTGGCATGGCGCAGAAGGTCGCGGACGGCGATCTCACCGGCCGATTGACGGTGCGGGGCCGCGACGAGTGCGCCCGTCTTGCGCGCGCCCTCAATGAGATGGGAGAGGGGCTGACCCGGATGGTGAGCGAGGTACGCAACGGCTCGGAAACCATTGCCACGGCCGCCGGCCAGATCGCCTCGGCCAACATGGACATGTCGCAGCGCACCGAGGAGCAGGCCGCATCGCTTGAGCAGACCTCGGCCAGCACCCAGCAGATTCACACCACGGCCGGTCGCAACGCCGAGCACACGCGCGAAGCCGGCGACATGGCGCTGAGTGCCTCGCGTACGGCGAAGGAAAACGGCGATCTCATTCACGGCGTGGTGGCCACCATGCAGGCCATTCACCAGGACTCCGATCGCATGTCGGAGATCATTTCCATGATCGACAGCATCGCCTTTCGCACCAATTTGCTGGCGCTGAACGCCTCGATCGAGGCTGCCCGGGCCGGCGAACACGGTCGCGGCTTCGCCGTGGTCGCCAACGAGGTGCGCGCGCTGGCACAGCGCAGTGCCTCGGCCGCCGGCGACATTCGCTCGCTGATCGAAACCTCCGGCGAACGGGTACGCGACGGGGTAACGCAGGTGGATCAGGCGGGCAGCGCCATGCAGACGCTGCAGGACGGCATCGAGCGCGTTGCCGCCATCACCGACGAGATAAGGGTCGGCTCGGACGAGCAGAGCACGGGCATCGACCAGATTCACCAGGCCATCAGCCAGATGGACGACGTCACACAGCGCAACGCCGCCATGGTCGAGCAGACCTCGGCCGCGGCCACCTCGCTCGAGGAGCAGACCGAAACCCTGCGACGCCTGATGGCCTCGTTCAGGCTTCAGGCCACCAGCTGAGCCTTCCAGGCGCGGCAGGCTTTGATATCAAAACGCCCCGGCACTGGCCGGGGCGTTTTTTATTGCCTTTCTCCTTTCCCGAGCGCCTCAGCGTGCCAGCGGCCGAGTCTTTTTGGCCAGCCAGTCGCGAGTGTCCTCATCCAGCCCCTGGGCCAGGCGCTCAAAGACCGTGCGGTGATAGTCGTTGAGCCAAAGGATCTCGTCATCGCGCAGCAGCGCCGCATCGATCAGGCGGGTGTCGATGGGGCACAGGGTGAGCGTTTCGAATTCGAGAAAGGTGTCCTCGGTAACGGCGTCAGCGCTTTCCACCGCCCGATTGGCCACCAGGTTTTCGATGCGAATGCCCCACTTGCCCGTGCGATAAAGCCCCGGTTCGATCGAGGTGATCATGCCCTCGCGCATGGCGGTCTGCGGCGTGGGCTGTGCGCCGCGGGAAATCACCTGCGGGCCTTCGTGCACGTTGAGGAAATAGCCCACCCCGTGGCCGGTGCCGTGGCCGTAATCCAGACCTGCCTCCCACAGCGGGGCGCGGGCGATGGCGTCCAGCCGGGGCGCTTCGATGCCTTCGGGGAAGCGAGTGCGCGACAGCGCCATCATGCCCTTGAGCACGCGCGTATAGTCGGCCTTCTGGGCCGGTGTCGGCTCGCCCACCGGAATGACCCGGGTGATGTCGGTGGTGCCGTCGAGATACTGGGCACCGGAGTCGATCAAAAGAAGCCCCTGGCCCTCGATGCTTGAGTGCGCCGCCTCGGTGGCGCGGTAGTGCGGCAGAGCACCGTTGGCGTTGAAGCCGGCAATGGTGGGAAAGCTGCGCGAGATGAAGTGCTTTTCCCGGGTGCGCTCGGCGCTCAGGCGCGCGTCGATGGTCAGCTCGGTGATCGGTTCTCCACCGGCCAGCGTGGCCTCGAGCCAGCACAAAAAGCGGCACAGGGCGGCGCCGTCGCGGGCCATGGCCGCCCGGACATGCGCGATCTCGACGTCGCTTTTGCACGCCTTGGCAAGCGTGGTGGGCTGAAAGGCTTCCATCAGCACAACGTGGTCGGGCAGGGCGTCGATCAGCGACAGCGTGACCCGGGCCGGGTCGATCAAAAGCCGGGTGGCCTCGGGCAGGCGGGTCAGGTGATCGCGGATCTCGGCGTAGTCATGCAGCACCACACCGTCGTCGGCCAGCGCTTCGCGCAGCGACGCCGTCACCTTGTCCTGATCGATGAAAAGCCGGACATGATGGGCATCCACCAGCGCGTGCGCCAGAAAGACCGGGTTATAGTCCACGTCACTGCCGCGCAGGTTAAAAAGCCAGGCGATGTCATCAAGTGTGGAGATCAGATGGGCACCGGCATCGGCGTCCGTCATGGCCTGGCGCAACCGGTCCAGACGATCCGGGCGGCTTCGGTCGGTAAAGGCTTCATCATGAATGGTTACCGGCGCCTGAGGCAGGGCCGGGCGATCGGTCCATATCTCCTCGAGCAGGTCCCGGTCGGTTTGAATCGTGACGTGCTCGCCCAGGCGAGCTCTGAAGGCGCGGTGCGCCGCCAGTGGCAGAATCGCGCCATCGAGTCCCAGCGTGGCATGGCCGGGGTGATTGACGGCCAGCCAGTCGATCGGGGCGAGAATCTGCTGGCCCTGGGCCACCTTCATCATCTCGATGCCGCTGCCGGAGAGTTCCTTGTCGGCCTGTACCCAGTAGCGGCTGTCGACCCAGAGTCCGGCGAAATCCGCGGTGACCAGAAGCGTACCGACCGAGCCGGTAAACCCGGTGAGCCATTCGCGCCCCTGCCAGTGGCCGGGCAGGTATTCAGACAGGTGCGGGTCGGAGGAGGGCACCAGCCAGGCATCGATACCGCGCTGGGCCATGACCTGTCGCAGGGCATGGAGTCGCTGTGCCGGCGTGTCGAAAGAAGCAGTCATTTATGAAATCTCCTGAGTGCCGTGGCCGGCGTCGTCATGGTCGCCCTTGCCGAGCAGATGGCGAATGGGTCGGATCAGTACCACGAGTATGGCGGCCCCGATCAGCAGCGCCAGTGCACAGCGCCCGAAAAGCTCGGGGAGCTGGGCGACATGCTCGGGGCTGACATGGCCGCCGATCGACAAATGATTTTCGAAATCGATGCACACGGTCGGCGCCGGCGAGAAACGCCGTGCACCATACGAGCCCGCCAACGGCAGGGCAAATCGTCATCGCCGTGTCTGGGGGCGCAGGCGGAGGCAGGATCGAGCGTTTTGACACAATAGTCGGGTAAGTTGGCGCGGAAGTTTCTACACTGGTTGTGAAGCCAATCTTCAGGGATGAACCATGAACGTACACAAGGGTATGTGGTGTGCCGGCGCACTGGCGCTGGCAATGACCGGCGTCGGCCAGATGGCGCAGGCCTCGGTCGAGGAATCTGCCGACGTACCGCAGGAAGAACGGGACCTGGTCAATCAGTGCCATGATGCTGCAATGGCCAGCAAGGACGGGGACACCTTCGAAAGCTCGCAGCTTTTGATGGAACAGCAAAACGCCGGGGACTATGAACCGGGTGAAGAGCTTTTGCTGCACATCAACATGCTGGGCCACGGCACGACCATCTATAACGTCAGCTGCAACGTGGATGAGCAGGGCAACGTGACCTACGAGGAGTTTCAAAAGGCCGGGACGCCGGCAGGCTCCACGCGCTGATAACTGCGCAAACGTTCTATGCAAAAGGCTCCATACGGGGCCTTTCTGCTGTCGGGAGATAGTTTCATGGCGCTGTCGCTGTGTGACCGAACAACCCTTGCCATCGACACGCCCATCGGTGTGATCAGCGACACGCACGGTCTGCTGCGCGATGAGGCGCTCAGAGCACTTGAAGGCTGCGCGCTGATCCTGCATCTGGGGGATGTCGGTGATCCGTCCATTCTTGAACAACTTGCTGAAATAGCGCCGCTGATGGCCGTACGCGGCAATATCGATCGACAAGACTGGTGTGAGGCGCTGCCGATGCACCGCGATATTGTGGTCAACGGCTGGCGGCTGCATCTGGTGCATGACATTGCAGACTTCGATACCGCCACGGGCTGTGACGCCGTACTGCATGGGCACTCCCACAAGCCGCGTCAGCAGTGGGTCGAAGAGGACACGGGCGCTCGACGGCTCTTTTTCAATCCGGGCAGTGCCGGCAAGCGGCGTTTCAGGCTGCCGATCACGGCCGGCAGGCTGAAAACGGGTGACGAGAGGCTGTGCAGCGGCGTGATGCATTTCGTATTGACGTCGTGATGCCCGGTGGCCGCACCGGGCATCGGCGGTGGTTACATCGGTGGAATGGTGCCATCGAGGCCGACAATCACGGCCTTCGCCTGCACGGGTGAGGCCGACAGATCACCGGCCACAAAGACCGCTTCGCCCTTTTTGATGTCGTCCATGGTGGCCTTTTGAACCGCCACCACCGGCACGTCGCGCGGCACCATGATCTGCTTTTTGCCGTCGCCGTAATCGACGGTCAGCGTCATCATGTCCTGGTCGCCACTGTCAGACTGGCTGACGGTGCCATTGGTCATGGTCGAGCCGCCACCGGCGCCGCCCATTTTGCCGCCATCGCTCTGGCTGACGGTGCCGTTGGTCATGGTCGAGCCGCCATCGGTACCGCCCATTTTGCCGTCGCTGCTCTGGCTGACGGTGCCATTGGTCATGCTCGAACTGCCACCGGCGCCGCCCATTCGGGTCGCTTGCTGATCGCCGTGGCCGCGCGGCGTGTCCCAGGGATAGTCACCTTCACCGGTGCCTTTCATGGATTCGGGAAAGACGACCACTTCCAGCGCCTTCGAGGGCTGGCCGTCTTCACCAGGCGCGTTGGCGGTGCCGATGAAGGTGCCTTCCCTGATTTCATCAAGGCTTGACGGCGTGACACCGGCCAGGCGCGTGTCGTCGCCCAGAACGACCTCGTGGGTACTGCCATCGCTTGAAGATTCAACGCTGAAGCCGTGATCGTTGACGGCGCTGATGGTGCCGCGCAGATGTTCGGGCGTGTCACCGGCGCTGTCGGCGGCCAGTGCAGAGCCGGCCGAGAAGGCACAGGCCAGGGCAATGGCCGAGGCCAGCAGGGTGGGACGGGCCGTGTGATACAGGTTCATGAAAGAACTCCGGGTCGGTGGAAAGCGGGGCGGATGTCTTGAACTTCTCGCCCCGAATGTCTCTTAGTTCAGCCTGGCATAAGGATTTGTCAAATCGAGTCCGGTAATACACGACCAAAGCCGTAGGCGCCGGGCTAGATGCCCGCGTACCAGGTATAGCCGCGATCCTCCCAGTAGCCGCCCTTGCCCCCCTGAATATCGTCGAAATGCTCGACCAGGGTAATGCCCTTGAGATACTTGGCCATCTTGTAGCCGAGCTGTCGCTCCACGCGCAAGCGCAGTGGGGCGCCGTTGCCCACGGGCAGGGGTTCATTGTTGAGCGAGTGGGCCAGCAGTGTCTGGGGATGAAAGGCCTCGACCATATCGATGCTTTCGTAATAGTCGTGCTCGCCGTCGAGCTGATCCATGCAGTGAAAGACCACATAGCGCGCCGAGGGGTGCACGCCGGCCTGCTCCAGAATGTCGCCGAGCACCGGACCGGACCACTGGCCGATGGCGCTCCAGCCCTCCACGCAGTCATGACGGGTGATCTGGGTGCGCGAGGGCATCGAGCGCAGCGTTTCAAGCGAGAGTTCCAGCGGCGTGCGTACCAGCCCGCCCACCGTAAGGCGCCAGTCGGCGAAATCGTTGGCGGCATGCTGGCGGTAGAGGGTGGTCTGCGGGTCCACCGTGCCGTTGGGCCGAAAGACCGGCGAAATCATCGAGGCCGGATACTCGATGGCCAGCGACTCGCGTCCGGCCAGCAGCCGCTGCGCCTTGAGATTGAGCGTCTCGGCACTGCTCAAAAGCGAGATGATGGCATCGTTTTCGGAAAGCCGGTCGCAGCCGGTCAACCCGAGCGCGGCGGCGCCCAGCAGGGAGCGCTGCAGCAGGGTGCGACGGCTCAGGGAGGGGCTTGAGGGCTGACGGCGGCTCATGACGATGACTCCGACTCGGAAGACCCGGGCTGGTGCGACGCGCGTCCGGTCACCATGGCGCGCAGCTGGCGAAACGGGTTCGACAGCACCACCATGACAACGTGCACAAGGACAAAGAGCACCAGCGAAAAGGCCGTAATGAAATGGATCGAGCGGGCACTCTGGCGGCCGCCGAACAGATCCAGCAGCCAGGGCGCGGCGGCGTTGATGGTCGGCGACATGCAAAGGCCGGTCACGATCATTAGCGGCAGCGCTGCAAACACCACGCTCAGATAGCTCAGTTTCTGCAGGCTGTTGTATTTGCCTGCATGGGCGTGAAAACGAAACTTCAAATGATTGACAAGATCCTGCCCCAGCCCGCGCCAGTCATGGGTGTCCAGCCAGAAGTTGCGTCGAAAGTGGCCGCTGAACAGGGCATACAGGGCAAACAGTGCGCCGCTGATGGCAAAAAGCCAGGCAAAGAAGAAATGCCACACTCGGCCCATGCTCAGAAACTGATAGCTCGGCAGGGTCGCCCAGGCGGGAAAGCCGCGCACGCTCTCATCGGAGTAGCCCAGCACGCCGGTGGTCGTGAACTGCCAGGGCCCCAGGGCGGTGATGCCATCAATGCTGCCGTCGCCGGCACGCATGGCGTACATCTCAAGCCAGGGCGTGTCGAAATGGGAAACGCTGCCCCAGTAGAGGGCGGGGTGGGCGTTAAAGATCTGCAGGCCGCTGAGCAGCAACACAATCAAACACCAGAGATTGAACCAGTGCCATGCTCTTACCGGCAGACGGTGGCGTCGCCTGGTGTCTTCAGGGATAGAGGCAGATGCGGACATGGCGATGTTCCACAGGACATGAGGTGTCATGGAGTATGGGCCGAGATCGGCACGCTCATCCAGTGATTACATCATGTCCGCAGAATCAGAGCGCCACGACAACGGCGCCCGTGGAAAGCGGGCGCCGGTCGGGAATTACTTGACGGGCTCACCGGCGCGCCAGGCCACCGAGGAAATAAAGGAAGACGATCCGCTGATCAGGGCTTCCGTTACGCCGCATTCGGTGCACCACGTCTGGCTGTCGGCCAGACCCAGGCGGGCGTTGGTGGTGCGAATCGACTGGCTGTCGTTGTCGATGTAGATGCACTCCAGCGGCGTATCACGCGGCGGCGCCTGTTCAGACGTCAGCGTATAGCCACCCTGGCGTACGACATCACGATAGTTGCTGACAATACCTTCCATGGTGCGACTCCTTGAAACATGACTCGGGTTCTGCAGACCGGTTCGCCTTCAATGGCAATAACGATCGTTTCTTATACAAGCATTCGACGAGCGCAGGTGCCATAACATGAGTTGATGGAGATACAATCCACCATTGGTCAAAGTAGCGTATGCCAGCGTGCATCAGCCACACAATCGTCTATATTTTTATCCAGTATCCCACAGGGCGTTCACGGAGAGAGCCGCATGACCAATCGCACGGAAGACCCGAGCCACAACGATCAGGCCAGCAATCTGGAGAAGGATCCCAACGACTGGGCGACCGGAGACGAAAGCATGACCGGGGCTCAGGCCTCCTATCTGCGCACGCTGTGCGAAGAAGCCGGCGTCGATTTTGACGAGTCGCTCAACAAGGCCGACGCCTCGAAGATGATCGACGAGCTTCAGCACAAGACCGGACGCGGCGAGAGCCACTGACGGCGCGGCTTTCGCCGGACAAAAGCGCCTGCGGGCGCTTTTTTCGTGTCCGGCGTTCAGGGCCGTGCCCGGTCGTGCCAAATCGGGAGTGCTGGCGTATGATCGAGACTCGGCCGGGGCAAAGGCCCGGCTGATCCAACAATCCCAAATGCTTGAGCTTCGAGTCTGCCGTGTCCCTGATTGCCCGTCTCAATATCGACAAGTTCCTTCTTTATCTTGTCTGCACCGTCGTGCTGGCCTCACTGCTGCCCGTGTCAGGTCGCTACGCCGAGTGGTTTTCGATTGCCACGACCATTGCCATCGGTCTGCTGTTTTTTTTGCATGGCGCCCGGCTGTCGCCCAAAACCGTCGTGAAGGGCATGGCCCACTGGCGTCTGCACCTGGTGATCTTTCTGGTCACCTTTGCCCTGTTTCCCGTGCTGGGCCTGATCATCGGGCTGCTGTCGCCGGCGCTGCTGTCACCGGCGCTCTATACGGGGGTGCTGTTTCTGTGCGTGCTGCCCTCGACCGTGCAGTCCTCGATCGCCTTTACCTCGATCGGCGGTGGTAACGTGGCGGCTGCGATCTGCTCGGCGACGGCCTCCAACATTCTGGGTATGTTCATCACGCCGATCCTTCTGGGGCTGGTGCTCAGCGTCAACGCCGATGCCGGTGCCGGACCGTCGCTGGGCGCGATCGGCAATATTCTCATGCAACTGCTGGCGCCGTTTTTGCTGGGTCAGCTCCTGCAGCCCTGGATCGGGCAGTGGGTGCGTGAGCACAAGGCGCCGCTGGCCATTGTCGACCGCGGCTCGATTCTGATGGTGGTCTATCTGGCCTTCAGCGAGGCGATCGTTGGCGGTTTGTGGCAGCAGGTCGACGGTGTCAGCATCGCCACCATGGTCGTGGTGGACTGCTTGCTGCTGGCGGTGGTACTGCTGATTACCCGGACCGTCAGCCGTCTGATGGGCTTTTCGCAGGAAGATGAGGTCGCCATTGTCTTTTGCGGTTCCAAAAAGACGCTGGCCTCCGGGGTGCCCATGGCCAACGTGTTGTTTCCGCCCGGGCAGGTCGGCAGTGCGCTGCTGCCGTTGATGCTGTTTCACCAGATCCAGCTTTTCGTGTGTGCCATGCTGGCGCGGCGCTATGCGACGCGCCGTGCGGCGATGGCCGGCGAGGCACAGACCACGTAAGTGATGGCCCGTTCGGATGGCATGACCATGGCCGATGCTGGATTACTGATCATTAAGCGAAGGAGAGAGCACGTGACGAAAAGCGTTTTCATTACCGGTGCCACATCCGGGTTTGGCCGCGCCGCCGCCCGCCGCTTTGCCGAGGCCGGCTACTCGCTGGTGCTGACCGGCCGTCGCCGCGAGCGCCTTGAAGAGCTTGAAAGGGAGCTCTCCGACACCGTGGCCGTTCATGTCGTCGAGCTCGACGTGCGCGATGAAGCGGCGGTGAAAAAGGCGGTCGATGAGCTGCCCGAGGCGTTCGCCTCGATCCATGTGCTGCTCAATAACGCCGGCCTTGCGCTGGCGCCGGAGCCGGCGCAGGACGTGGCGCTTGAGGACTGGCACACCATGATTGATACCAACGTGAAGGGCCTGGTCAACGTGACCCATGCGCTGCTGCCGACCCTGATCGAGATCGGCGCGGGCGCCAGCATCATCAATATTGGCTCCACCGCCGGCAAGTGGCCCTACAAGGGCAGCCACGTGTACGGGGCGACCAAGGCGTTTGTCGAGCAGTTCAGCTACAACCTGCGCTGTGACCTGCACGGCACCGGCGTGCGCGTCACCGACATCGCCCCCGGCATGGCCGAGACCGAGTTCACCCTGGTACGCACCAAGGGTGATCAGGCCGCCTCTGATCAGCTTTATGGCAACACCACGCCGATGTCGGCCGAGGACATCGCCGAGCAGATGTTTTACGTGGCCACGCTCCCGGCGCATCTCAACATTAACTTCCTCGAGATTCAGCCCGTGCGCCAGGTCTGGGCCGGCATGGCCGTGGATCGCGACGAGTAAGCGCTCTCGATTGTGTAACGAAAACGCCGGCCCATGGGCCGGCGTTGTTGTTGTCGCACGCGTGTCTCGAAAGAGCTTCAGGGGCGGCTGGAAGCAGGCTCGTAGCGGTCATCGATGATCTGGCCGTCCGAGAGCGTGGGCAGCGCGTCCTCGCGAGCGGGCGCCTCATCGTCGCTCATGCGCGTGACGCGAAAGCCGATCAGCGCGTAGAGGATGGCAATGCCCAAATTGATCAGGTTGAAAAAGGCAAAGGGCGCATAGCTCAGCGTCGCCACGCCCAGAGTGGCCGCCATGTAGGCGCCGCAGCTGTTCCACGGAATCAGCGGTGAAGTGATCGTGCCGGAATCTTCCAGCGCCCGCGACAGATTGACCGGCTTGAGCCGACGGCGCTGAAACTCCGCCTTGTAGATGCGCCCGGGCAGCACCACGGAGAGATACTGATCGCCGGTGACCACGTTGGTGGCAAGGCCGGTGGCCAGCGTCGAGAGAATCAGTGATGAGGTGCTGCGCGCCACGCGCAGCAGCCCGCTGACGGCGCGCTCCAGCAGCCCCAGCCGCTCGATGACCCCGCCAAAGGTCATGGCCGATAAAATCAGCCAGACCGTGGTCAGCATGCTGGCCATGCCGCCGTTGGTTAAAAGCGCATCGATCGCCTCGTTACCGGTGTGGGCGCTGTAGCCGTCATAAAGCGCAATCCAGCTGCCCTTTAAAAGCGCCATGGCATAACCCAGCGAGGGCGTGTCGGCCAGACCCACCACCGCCTCGCGCTGAAAGATCAGCGCAAACACCACGCCCAGCAGGGCGCCGATGAAAATGGTCGGAAACGCCGGCATCTGCTTCCACGCCATCACCAGCAGCGCCAGCAGCGGCAGCAACAGCCAGGCGCTGATGGTGAAGTGATCGCTCAGGATCTGCTGGATGTCGGTGATGCGCTCGGGCGTGGCCGCCTGATCAGGGCCGCCCAGACCCAGCAGCAAAAAGAGAATCAGCGCCAGAATCAGACTCGGCGTGGTGGTCCAGAGCATGTGGCGGATGTGAGCAAAAAGCTCCGCCTCGGCCGAGGCTGGCGCCAGATTGGTGGTATCGGACAGCGGCGACATCTTGTCGCCGAAGTAGCCGCCGGAGATGATCGCACCGGCGGTGATCGCCGTGGATAGCCCCAGCCCGTTGGCAATGCCGATCAGTCCGATGCCGATGGTGCCGGCCACCGTCCAGGAGCTGCCTACCGAGACCGACACCAGCGCGCACAACAGACAGGCGGTGGCATAGAAGTAGCGGGGCGAGAGAATCTCGAGGCCGTAGTGGATCATGGTCGGCACCACACCGCCCAGCGTCCAGGTGCCGATCATGGCCCCGACCGAGAGCAGAATCAAAATCGCGCCCAGTGACAGGTGAATGCCGTGGTTGATGCCTTCTTCGATGGCTGCCCATCGGTGGCCGTTTTTCAGCCCCACGACCGCGGCCAGCATGGCGCCCATGATCAGCGCGATCTGGGTCGGGCCGCTGGAGGCGTCGGCGCCAAACAGCGTCACGCTCAGCGCCAGCATGATGATAACGGCGACGATGGGGAAAAGTGCGTCCAGCATGCCGGGGGCACGGGGCGAGGTAGCGTCACCCTCGTGTCGGGAAAGGAAAGCCATTGTCTGTCTCGCTGCTGCAACCCATAAAAAACAGCACCCTGTCGAGGGCTCGACGGGGTGCTGTTGTCGTAATGGGCGCGGATTATTCCAGAATCGCGACCGTTTGTCCGCGCTCAGGCGTCATCCGGGGCCGGCCCGGGCAGGATCCACAGGCGCGACAGCCCTGACGAGGCAGTCGATGGGGCGTTACTCCACCATCGGCAGCAGTGCGTTGATGCTCTCACGCGCATCGCCGTAGTACATCCGGCTGTTGTCCTTGAAAAACAGCGGATTTTCGATCCCCGAGTAGCCGGTGCCCTGGCCGCGCTTGCAGATAAAGACCTGTTTGGCCTCCCACACCTTGAGTACCGGCATGCCGGCGATGGGGCTGTTCGGGTCTTCCTGAGCGGCCGGATTGACGATGTCGTTGGAGCCGATGACGATCACCACGTCGGTGGTGGCGAAGTCGTCGTTGATCTCGTCCATCTCCAGCACGATATCGTAGGGCACGCGGGCCTCTGCCAGCAGCACGTTCATGTGCCCCGGCAGACGACCGGCGACCGGGTGGATGCCAAAGCGCACCTCCTTGCCGGCATCACGCAGCTTGCGCACCAGATCGCTCACTGCGCTCTGCGCCTGGGCCACCGCCATGCCGTAGCCCGGCACAATGATCACACTTTCGGCGTCGTTGAGGGCGCTCGCCACGCCATTGGCATCGATCGATATCTGCTCACCCTCGATCTCTGCTGCCGGCCCCTGCGTGCCGCCGAAGCCGCCGAGGATCACGTTGACGAAGTTACGGTTCATCGCCTTGCACATGATGTAGGAGAGAATCGCCCCGGAGGAGCCCACCAGCGCGCCGGTCACGATCAAAAGGTCATTGGACAGCGTAAAGCCGATGGCCGCCGCCGCCCAGCCGGAGTAGCTGTTGAGCATCGACACCACCACCGGCATGTCGGCCCCGCCAATGCCCATGATCAGGTGATAGCCGATGAAAAAGGCCAGAAGCGCCAGCAGCAGCAGCGTCCAGAAACCGGCGCCGCTGAGATAGAGAATGGCAAGCGCCAGCGAGAGCACCGCCGCGCCGGCATTGAGCAGATGGCCGCCGGGCAGCTGGCGCGGCTTGCCGTCCACCTTGCCGGCCAGCTTGCCAAAGGCAATCACGGAGCCGGTAAACGTCACCGCCCCGATAAAGATTCCCAGCACCACTTCGACCTGCAGAAACATCAGCTCGTCCGGCGCCTTGGTCGCCACCAGCGCGGCAAAGGCGGAGAACTCCTGCATCATGCCGTCGGCGGCGCGTTCGGCCAGTACCCGGCGACGTTCCAGATCGGCGCTCCAGGCCACGAACACGGCCGCCAGGCCCACGAAGCTGTGCAGTGCCGCCACCAGCTGGGGCATCTCGGTCATCTCGACCCGGCGCGCCAGCCGGGTGCCGATCACGGCACCGATGATGATCATCGGGATCATCAGCCAGTAGCCGCCGATACCGGGGCCGAAGGCGGTGAAAAAGACCGCCACCGCCATGCCGATAATGCCGTACCAGACGGCGCGCTTGGCTTTTTCCTGATTGCTCAGGCCCCCCAGTGACAGAATAAACAGAACACTTGCCGCGATGGCCGCGGCGGATACGAACCCTTGACTCAACATGGTATTTTCCGGCCGCTCAGGATTTTTGGAACATGGCGAGCATCCGGCGTGTCACCAGAAAGCCACCCACGATATTGATGGTCGCGATCAAAACCGAAATCGCCGCCAGAATGCTCACGATCACGCTGCCGGAGCCGATCTGTAGTACCGCCCCCAGAATGATGATCCCCGAGATGGCATTGGTGACCGCCATCAGCGGCGTATGCAGCGAGTGGCTGACCTTCCAGATCACCTGAAAGCCGATAAAACATGCCAGCACAAAGACAATGAAGTGCTGCATGAACGAGGCCGGCGCCACCTGACCCAACAGCAGCATCAGCGCCCCGCCCACGGCGAGCAGGGTGATCTGGCGTTTGGTCTGCGACTTGAACTCGGCGGTCTCTAAAGCGCGTTTTTCCTCTGGGGTGGGGGCCTTCTCCTTCGGCTTCGGTTTGGCCGCACCGATCGCCTTTGTTTTGGGCGGCGGCGGCGGGAAGGTGATCTCGCTTTGATGAGTGACCGTCGCCCCGCGGATCACGTCGTCTTCCATGTTGTGCTGGACGACGCCGTCCTTGCCGGGCGTTAAATCGGTGAGCATGTGACGGATATTGGTGGCGTACAAAAGCGAGGCCTGGGTCGCCATGCGCGAGGGATAATCGGTATAGCCGACCACCACGACGCCGTTGTCACTGACCACGCGCTCGTCGGCGCGGGTCAGGTCGCAGTTGCCGCCTTTTTCGGCCGCCAGATCAATCACCACCGAGCCGGGCTTCATCAAGGCAACCATGTCCTCGAGCCAGAGTTTGGGTGCCGGCCGGCCGGGGATCAGTGCGGTGGTAATGACGATGTCCACATCACTTGCCTGCTCGCGAAAGCATTCGAGCTGCTTTTCGCGAAACTCGGGGCTCGACGGCGAGGCGTAGCCGCCGCTTTCCGAGCCGTCCTGGGCGTTGTCGAAGTCGAGAAACAAGAACTCGGCGCCCATGGATTCGATCTGTTCGGAGACTTCCGGGCGCACGTCAAAGGCGCGCACGACCGCACCGAGACTGGTAGCGGTGCCGATGGCGGCAAGGCCGGCCACGCCTGCGCCGATCACCAGCACCTTCGCCGGCGGCACCTTGCCGGCGGCGGTGACCTGGCCGGTAAAAAAGCGCCCGAAGTTGTTGCCGGCCTCGATCACCGCGCGATAGCCGGCGATGTTGGCCATCGACGACAGGGCATCCATTTTCTGCGCTCGCGAGATACGCGGCACCATGTCCATGGCGATGACCGTGGCACCCGTGGCGCGGCATTTTTCCAGCATCGCCTCGTTCTGGGCCGGCCAAAAAAACGCGATCAGGGTCTGACCGTTACGCAGGCGTTCGGCTTCCTCGTCATTGGGTTCGCGAACCTTGATGACCACCTCGGCGTCACGCCAGAGCGCGGCGGCGCTGTCCACCACGGTGACGCCGGCCTCGCGATAGGTGTCATCGTTAAAGCCTGCCCCGGCCCCCGCGCCGGTTTCCACCAGACACTCATGCCCCAGCTTTTGCAGCTGCTTCGCGCTCTCCGGGGTCAGCGCGACCCGCGCCTCACCCCGAGCACTCTCCCTTGGTGCGCCTATCTTCACGCGTGTTCTCCCCTGATGATGAAAGACGGGCCGTTTGCCTTGTTGTCGGCACTTGTTGACAGCCCGGCCCCTGACAAGCAGAGCGCGCCACGATGGCCGCCCCCCTGCTCAAACCCGGTAGGCTCTCACGCCGCTTTTGGAAAAGCCGTTCGACCTTTGATTAATAGACGAAGGGTGTGTCGTGGATCGAACGGTCAGCGTCGTGTTTTGCTCCGAACGCGGCGCAAATCGCCAGCGCCGGCCACCGTCAATCGGGACACCTGCTTCAAGGGGGAAGGCGAAGGACATCAAAAAAAGCGGGAAGGGAGCGGACAAGGCAAGGCCGGAAGGAAAAACGCCTCGCCCGGATCGTGGTCCGGGCGAGGCGATAAAGGGTCGCGTGTGGCGGCTATTCCAGGCAGGTATAGCCTTCAAGCCCGGCTTCGAGCTCTTCGAGAAATATCTCGCGCTCGCGGCCCTGGATGCCGCGGCGCCGACCCTTATGCTGAAGCGTTTCGCCGTGGCGAGGCAAGCCACTCCTGCGCCGTGCGCCACAGGCACATACCTGCAAAGTACAGCGAGGTCAGGCCGAGCCCCCACAGCGCCCAGGTGGCATGCCCAGCGCTCGACAGCAGCAGCAAGGTGGTGCAGACACACCAGGCCAGGGTGACCGCGATGTTCAGCGGCATCAGAAAGCGCACTCGAAACGGATGGAGAAACTTCATCCGCGTTACGGTCAGAGCAGCAAGCACCACAATGGCGGCAAAGACGACAAAAGGCGGCAGATCGAGGATATAGAAATAGGCGGCGGCGATGTTCCAGGCGGCGGGGAAGCCGACGAAGTAGTTGTCCTGGCTTTTCAGGTTGACGTTGCAAAAGCAGAACATCGATGACAGCACGATGATGAACACCGACACCAGCGAGAGATACGGCGGCAGCTCGATAAAGGAGTAGATAAACAGTGCAGGGATAAAGGCCCAGGTGAGGTAGTCGATGACCATGTCGAGAGTGGCGCCGTCTATTTGCGGCAGGGTGGCCTTGACATCGTACTTGCGCGCCAGGGTGCCATCGACGCTATCGATCATCATCGCCGTGCCCAGCCAGAGCAGGCAGGCGACGGGGCGTTCGTCGATCAGCGCCAGCAGGGCCATCGTGGCGAACAGCACGCCACTGGCGGTAAGAATGTGAACGCTCCATGCCTTGCAGGGAGAAGCGCTTGAGGATGTGTGCGAAAAAAGCGATTGTGCCATCCTGGCCCCATGGGGAACGTGCCGTTCCCGTTGTGTTGGCTGTATCGAGCAGCGTCTGGGCGTCGCAATAACCCGGTATGGATTTACGGGTGACCATCGCGGTGTGGCTGCCCGCCGCGATGCCTCACATGGTGGTAGCTCTTGCAGGACAGCGCGAGGGCATGCCTTTCATTGCATTACAGACAATGATAGACGATATACCGATCGGTCAGGGGCGCCAGTGCGTGTGCTGCCGGTCGTCAGGCGGGGCGCGCCATCTGCAGGTGGTTACCGATACCGATGTCGGCCGGTGCCTGCGGCGCTCGACATCACATGCGGTCGCAGGCACCGGAACGATCAACGGCGCCAGGGGCCTTGCGGGATCAGCGGTGTGGATGGCGGGTCCACTGCCCGGGCGTGGCGCGGGCAGTGGACAGGATGATCAGGCAGCGCCCGAGACTGCTTCAGGTTTGATTACTCCAGGTAGGTATAGCCTTCAAGGCCGGCTTCGAGCTCTTCGAGAAACATCTCGCGCTCGCGGCCGGAGACGTCGCTGCGCAGCAGCTGGCGCTGGAAACGGCTCTTGAGGCGGTCAGGGTCGAAGTTCACGTAGCGCAGTACGTTGGCGACGCTGTCGCCGACGATCGGCGTGCCCAGCTGCCACGCGCCGTTGTCGTCCACGCTGACATCGATGGAGTCGGTATCGCCAAAAAGGTTGTGCAGATCGCCCAGAATCTCCTGATAGGCGCCGACCAGGAAAAGGCCCAGAAGACGGTCTTCACCGGCTTTCCACTCCGGCAGCGGCAGCGTGCTTTCCACCCCCTGGCCGTCGACATAGCGCTCGATGCGCCCGTCGCTGTCGCAGGTGATGTCCTGGATCACGCCGCGACGCGTCGAGGGGGCGTCCAGATTGGACAGCGGCAGTACCGGGAAAATCTGATCGATCCCCCACACGTCCGGCAGGGACTGAAACAGCGAGAAGTTGACGAACAGCTTGTCGGCGAGCTTCTCGTCGAGCTCATCGAGGATTTCGCGATGGGCACGGTTGCGGCGGTCGAGCTTGGCCCGCAGGCGCTTGCAGGCGGCGGTGTAGAGCGCCTCGCCCTCGGCGCGCACGCCCAGGGTGGCGCTGCCCAGCACGAAGCGGTCCTGAATGTCGATCATGGCCTGATACAAATCGTGATAGTACTCGACCAGCAGGCGCGGTTCGGCGGGCTCGGCCAGCCAGTCATAGGTCTGCCATAGCACGTCCAGATGGGTGTCGCCTTCATGCTGGCCACGTTCGGGCAGGGCCACTTCGTGGCGCTCCTCGTCGATCACGTTGGTGATCAGCACTGCATGATGGGCCGTCAGGGCGCGACCGGACTCGGAGATGATGTCCGGATGCGGAATGTCCATGCTCTGACACAGCTGGGAAAACGCGCCGACCACGTTGTTGGCGTACTCGGCCATCGAGTAGTTGGTCGAGCAGTAGCTGCGCGAACGGGTGCCTTCGTAGTCCACGCCCAGGCCGCCGCCGACGTCCACCACGGACACCGGGGCACCGACATCGCGCAGGCTCTTGTAGAACTGGGTGCATTCACGCAACCCGCGCTGAATGTCGCGAATGTTGGCGATCTGCGAGCCCAGATGAAAGTGCACCAGCTGTAGCGATTCCAGCCGGTCGTGGGCGCGCAGGTGATCGACCACGTGCTGGATCTGACGGGCGGTCAGGCCGAATTTGGACTTGTCGCCGCCGGTGCTTTCCCAGTTGCCCTTGCCGACCGAGGAGAGCCGCGCGCGCACGCCAATGCGCGGCATGACGCCGAGATTGTCGCCCTCTTCCAGAATCAGCTCCAGCTCGGCCTGTTTTTCCACCACCAGATAGACGCGGTGGCCGAGCTTTTCACCCATCAGTGCCAGGCGGACGTACTCGCGGTCCTTGTAGCCGTTGCAGACGATGGTCGAGGTGGTCTCCGAGGAGAGCGCCAGCACGGCCAGAAGCTCCGGCTTGCTGCCGGCTTCAAGGCCCACGCGGCCGCGACCGCGCTCGGGGGTGGCCAGAAGCTCTTCGACCACGCGGCGCTGCTGGTTGACCTTGATGGGGTACACGGCCGTGTAGCGGCCTCGATAATCCAGCTCGTCGATGGCGCGATCAAAGGCCTGGCACAGCTGCTCGACGCGGTCATGCAGGATATCGGTAAAACGCACCAGCATGGGCAGGCGCAAGCCGGCCCCCTGCAGCGTCTCGACCAGCCCCTTCAGGGGCAGGGCCGGACCGTCCTGACTGTCGGCATCCCCGAAGGGGCGCACCACGGCCAGCCCCTGCTCGTTGACGTCAAAATAGCCGCTGCCCCACTGATCGATATTGTAGGTACGGCGGGCTTCAGACTGGGCATGGGTCTGGTCGGATACGGATGAAGCGTTGGTCATGGACAGGCTCCGGTCAGAATTGGCCGCGAACGACACTGTGACACTCGTCAGACAGGATCGTCATACACACAAAAGGCAGCCCGTGCTGCCCGGCGCGCATTCTAGCGCCTTTGTTGCCCCGGTGGCAGATTGCCCGGGCAATTGCTGCCAGTGTAGACCCTGAGTGCCAGAAAGGGCCCGGACCTGCCGGGACGTTTCGACGGTGATGCCGACCAGGGCCGGCATCAAAATCCGTCATGAGCGTGGCAGCGGTGCCGGCGGATGATCAATGCGCGCCTTCAGGATCCGGCGATACTGGGTCGGGTCCTTGGGCGTCAGAGCGTGGGCGGGCGGGTCGACATAGACCACCAGAAGGCGCGACAGCCAGTAGCGCAGCGCCGTCAGCTCCAGCATGGTGGGCCAGACCCGGCGCTCTTCGTCGGTAAAGGCGCGCTCGCGGGCGTAGGCGTCGATAATGGCGTCATAGCGTTCGGGAATCAGCGCGCCGTGATCGTCACTGCACCAGTCGTTGATGACAATCGCCAGATCAAAGAGCAGATCGCCGGTGCAGCCGTTGTAGAAATCGATCACGCCGCAAAGGCGGTCGCCTTCATAGAGGGTATTGTCGCGAAAGAGATCGCCGTGCAGGGCGCCCTGGGGCAGCTCGACATGTCTGAGACGGCAGTCCAGCGCATCGACCCGGTCGCGCAGCAGGCTCTGGTCGTCGCGGTCCAGATAGCTCATGACCCGGGAATGGACGGCGTGCACCCAGCGCAGATCGCGCGGGTTGGGGCGGCTGCCCTGAAAGCCCTGCGAGATGCGATGCATCTGGCCCAGTACCCGGCCGATGGCGGTGCACTGCGCCGGCCCGGGCGCTTGCGGATGCCGGCCGGCCAGACGCGGGAACAAAAGGGCCGGGCGGTCGGCCAGACGCTGCAGGGCCACGCCGTTGCGATCGAAAAGCGGTCCCGGTACCGGCAGCTGATGCTGATCCAGCCAGGCCAGCAGGTCGACGAAAAAGGGCAGCTCTTCCTGCTCGCCCTGTTCGAACAGGGTCAGTACCAGCACTTCCCGGTCGGTGGTGACAAAAAACGTGCTGTTTTCGGTACCGCCTGCCACGCCCTCGACCGACACCAGGGTGCCGACGTCGTAGCGTTCCAGAAACTGGGTGACCTGTTCATCGCTTAAAGGGGTAAAAACCGCCATGTGGCTCCTGGCGCGCTGCGGAGGCGCTTATCGTGCTGGGTAACAAGGGCCGTGACCGGTCGTGGTCATGGCAATGACGTGCTCAAACGCTGGATGCCGGATCGCACGGCGCCCCGGGCATGGCCTGACGCCGCGCCGCGCGGAGTCTATCACCGAAACGCCATGTTTTGCCTGTCGGCCTGGCGGGTCGGCAGTGTGCGCTAGCGTGTCGACGCCCGGGTCCATGACGGCGCTTCGATATCGGCCTCACCGCTCTGGCGTCGGAAATTGCCGTCGCCGTCGGTGTCCAGCAGGACAGTACGCTTGTCGCCTTCGACGATTTCGATGGCGTAGAGGCGACCCTCGAGGCGATATTCGCGTACGACGCGATCGCCGTCGCGCTGGGTGGTGACCTCGCCTTCGGGTTCGGCCAGCGCTGTGGCAGCGAACATGGCAGGCATCAGCAGCGCTGTCAGCGCCAGGGTCGGCAGCATCCGTCCAGTGGTCATGATGATCTCCAGAGGGTGGGGCTTGAATGTTGCACAGTGTAAATCCCGCAGCGGCAAATAGCAGCCATGCCGGTGCGTACCGCGCGCGCTTTCTTCGCTGACGTCGACGCATGGCTTGCGTATCATGACGCCATATTCGAGTCGTTAGCTGGAGCTTCCATGGCCGCTGCCCCGATCGTCCTTGTGGACGGTTCTGCCTACCTGTACCGCGCCTTTCACGCCCTGCCACCCCTGTCGACCTCGACCGGCGAGCCGACCGGCGCCGTGCGCGGCGTGGTGTCGATGCTTAAAAGCCTGATCCGCCAGTATCCCGAAAGCCCCATGGCGGTGGTCTTTGATGCGAAGGGCAAGACCTTTCGTGACGAGCTGTTCGAGCAGTACAAGGCCCACCGCCCGCCCATGCCCGATGAGCTGCGCGCTCAGGTCGCGCCGCTGCACGAGTGCGTGCGCGCACTCGGCCTGCCGCTTTTGTGCATCGAAGGTGTCGAGGCCGATGACGTGATCGGCACGCTGGCGCGCATGGCCACCGAGGCCGGGCGCGATGCGATCATTTCGACCGGCGACAAGGACATGGCGCAGCTGGTCAACGAGCACATCACCATGGTCAACACCATGAAAAACGAGACGCTCGATGTGGCCGGCGTCGAGGGAAAGTTCGGCATCCCGCCGCATCTGATCATCGACTATCTGGCCCTGATGGGGGATAGCGTCGACAACATTCCCGGTGTGCCGGGCGTGGGGCAAAAAACCGCGCTGGCGCTTTTGACCGGCATGGGCGGCGGACTCGACACCATCTATGGCGATCTCGAGCGTATCAAAACGCTGTCGTTTCGCGGCGCCAAAACCATGGCCAAAAAGCTCGAGGACAACCGCGAGCAGGCCTTTTTATCGTACAATCTGGCCACCATTCGCACCGACTGCGAGCTGCCGGTCGGCCTGGACGGGCTGGACATTGCCCATCCGGATCGCGAAGCGCTGCTGTCGCTCTATCAGCGTCTCGAGTTCAAGAACTGGCTCAACGAGCTGCTTGACGGCGGCAGCGTCGGCGAGGCGTCTCCCGATGTCCCCACCGGCGAGGGGGATATGGACGGCGGCGAGTCCGGCGATGGGGCCTCCGCCATGGCCGGCGAGCAGCGCGACTACCGCGCCGTGCTGGAACAGGACGCGTTCGATCGCTGGATCGAGCGCCTGACGCAGGCCAAAGCCTTCTGCTTCGATCTGGAAACCACCAGTCTCAACTACATGGACGCCGAGATTGTCGGCATCGGTCTGGGCATCACGCCGGGCGAGGCCGTCTATGTGCCGGTGGCGCACGACTACCTCGATGCCCCGGACCAGCTGGATCGAGACGCCGTGCTGGCCGCGCTCAAGCCACTGCTGGAAGACGCCTCGATTGCCAAGATCGGCCAGAATCTTAAATATGACATCGAGGTGCTGGCGCGCTACGACATTGGCGTCAATGGCGCCCTGCTCGACACCATGCTCGAGTCCTACGTGCTCAACTCCACCGCCACGCGCCATGACATGGACTCGCTGGCGCAGGCTTATCTCGGTCACCGGACCATCTCGTTTGAAGAGATTGCCGGCAAGGGCGCCAAACAGCTGACCTTTAATCAGGTGGCGCTTGAGCAGGCGGTCGAATACGCCTGCGAAGACATCGACGTCACCCTGCGCCTGCACGCGCACCTGCGGCCCAGGCTCGAGCAGGAGGGCAGACTGGCCGAGGTCATCGACAGCCTCGAACTGCCGCTGGTGCCCGTGCTTACGCGCATGGAGCGCACTGGGGTGGCGGTGGATACGAGGGTGCTGGGCGAGCAGAGCCGGACGCTGGGCGAGCGCATTACCGAGCTCGAGCGCGAGGCGTTTGAACTGGCCGGACGCGAGTTCAATCTGGGCTCGCCCAAGCAGCTCGGCGAGATTCTGTTTGAAGAGCAGAAGATTCCGGTTATCAAGAAAACGCCCAAGGGCGCGCCCTCGACCGCCGAGGCCGTGCTCGAGGAGCTGGCGCTGGACTACCCGCTGCCCAAGGTAATCATGGAACATCGGGGGCTTTCCAAGCTCAAGTCGACCTATACCGACAAGCTGCCGCAGCTGATCAATGCCACCACCGGGCGCATTCACACCAGCTATCACCAGGCGGTCACGGCCACCGGGCGCCTCTCCTCCAGCGACCCCAACCTGCAAAACATCCCGATTCGAAGCGACATTGGCCGGCGCATCCGCACCGCCTTTGTCGCCACGCCCGGCTATCAGCTGGTCGCGGCGGACTATTCGCAGATCGAGCTGCGCATCATGGCGCATCTTTCCGGCGATGAAAGCCTGCTCACGGCCTTTGCCGAGGACCGCGACATCCATACCGCCACGGCCGCCGAGGTTTTTGGTACCACGATCGACAGGGTCACCAGCGATCAGCGTCGCAGCGCCAAGGCGATCAACTTCGGTCTGATCTACGGCATGAGCGCCTGGGGGCTGGCCCGCCAGCTCAAGGTCGAGCAGCGCGAGGCCAAAACCTGGATCGAGCGCTACTTCGACCGCTATCCGGGCGTGGCGCGCTACATGGAGCGCATCCGCGCCGAGGCGGCCGAGAACGGCTATGTCGAAACCGTCTTTGGCCGGCGGCTGTACGTGCCCGAGATCAACTCGCGCAATCATGCCCGCCGACAGGGCGCCGAGCGTACCGCCATCAACGCCCCGATGCAGGGCACGGCCGCCGATATCATCAAGCGCGCCATGATCGATGTGGATGCCTGGCTTCAAAAGGGTGAATTCGACGCCAAAATGGTCATGCAGGTCCACGATGAGCTGATCTTCGAGGTGCGCCGCGAGCAGGTCGAGGCGTTCAAGATTGATGTGGTCGATCGCATGCAGAGCGCCGGGCAGCTCGATGTGGCGCTGATCGTCGAGGCCGGCCACGGCGACAACTGGGAAGAGGCGCACTGATTGTCCGGCGCCCGGCCAACACAACAGGCACACGCTTGTGCCTCATGGAGAGCGATATGAGCCTCATTGGAAAAGGGTCGATAGCAGCGGCAGTGCTGATGGCAGGCCTTGCCGGATGCGCCGGCAACGCGGCGCAGAACGGGGACGCGCCTCAACCGGGAAGCGATGCCCTGGATCAGGCTACGCTGAGCTTTGACGGCCATCGCATCAGCGGCAGCGGTGGCTGCAATCGAGTGTTTGGCCCGGCCCGTGTTGAACAGGGCCGGCTAATCGTCGGCAATCTCGCCTCAACCCGCATGGCATGCCCGGACAATGAGACAGGGGACCAGGCGCTGATCGATTTTCTGGAGAGCCGTCCGCGCCTGATCCAGGGGGACAACGACGAGTGGCGTCTTGAGGGCGAGTCGCAGCAGATGGCGATCGAGCGGGTGCCCATGCAGTAGGGGCAGGCACCCGGGGCAGTCAGCCCATGGGCGCTTCACTGTTGTTTGAATCGACATCGAGCATGTGGCTGAGATCGAGCTGAATGTAAGTCTCGTCAAACTGCGCTTCGCGGTAGAGACGCTCGTAGTCGAGAATTTCCAGCATGCGGCGCTGCTTTTTGACCATCCCCTCCCGGGCCAGCTCGCCGAGCATGCGGCTGACATGCACACTGGTCAGTCCCAGAAGGCTTGCCATGAGCTTCTGGTTCATGGGGAATTCAAAGCGAAGGCCCATGTCCGGGGTGGTGTGTTTCAGCCGCAGATACATCTCGATGATGAAATGGGCAATCTTCATGCGCGCGCTGCAGTGCATCAGACTCGCCACGCGCTCGGTCATCAGCGCCTGATCTCTTGATGCGGTGGCAAAAAAGGCCGCCGAGAGCGCGCGTGACTGCTGGCAGGCGTCCAGTATGCAGCGATAGGGAAAGGCGCAGACGGTCCCGTCGGTCATCATGCGCACGTCGGTGAGATGGCGCCCGAAGGTAAAATCGCGCAGCCCGATGATGTCGCCGGGCGTAAAGATCTCGACCACCTTCATCTCGCCCATCAGGGAAATTTTGTAGGCATAGGCCCAGCCGGCCTGCAGCGTGTAGAGCGTTTGCGTGCGCTCGCGAAAATGCCAGAGACTCTCGTGTCTCTTGACCGCTCTGGCATCCTTTTCCAGATGGGCCAGCGTGCGTTTTTCGTGGTCGCTGAGTGAAATCAGATTGCTGAAGTTTTCAACGATACAGCCATGACTCATCGTCATCTCCTGCTGTGTCGGCCCGTGTGCCGATGACGCCTTTTCCCGGTCGGGGAGGTGGCCCATCGCAAGGGGCTGGCTCGGTTATTGTCATGAGCCTGTTTCGCTATTAGCGTGTATTTATTAGATTTTTTTATGTCAGGGCGTAGATTGAGCATGGCGCATGTGGCCCATGTTCACCACCTCTGACAGGGCAATGGCGACGAAATGATCATCCGTGCGTAGTTTGTGCGCCTTCGAGCGGGGACAATCGCTGCGCGCTCTGCCAGACTGGCCTGTCACCGTGTTGGCGTGGCACATTCGTCAGGCGACAGCATGCTGTCTATCCCGATGTGGGACATCAGGACGCGTAGCAGCGCTGCTAACGTGTCGTAGTTCAATGACTGCTGGAGTAGTAAAAGGCAATGACCAGACAACAGATTGGTGTCATGGGAATGGCAGTAATGGGGCGCAACCTGGCGCTCAACATCGAAAGCCGCGGCTATACGGTGTCGATCTATAACCGTTCCTCTGAGAAAACCGACGAAGTGCTGGCTGACAATCCCGACAGCAAGCTGGTCCCGTTCTATGAGATCGAGACGTTTGTGGCCTCGCTGGAAAAGCCGCGCCGCATTTTGTTGATGGTGGCCGCCGGTGAAGCCACGGACAAGACCATCGAGTCCCTGAAGCCGTATCTGGACCAGGGCGATATCCTGATCGATGGGGGCAATACCTACTATCCGGATACCATTCGCCGTAACCGCGAGCTTTCCGAGGCGGGTCTGAACTTCATCGGTACCGGCGTTTCCGGTGGCGAGGAGGGCGCCCTCAAGGGCCCCTCGATCATGCCCAGCGGCCAGCGCGAAGCCTATGACATGGTGGCCCCGATCCTTGAAAAGATCGCCGCGCGCGCCGAAGACGGCGAGCCGTGCGTCAACTATGTTGGCCCCGACGGTGCCGGTCACTACGTCAAGATGGTGCACAACGGCATCGAATACGGTGATATGCAGCTCATCAGCGAAGCCTACGCCATCCTCAAGGAAGGCCTGGGGCTGTCCAACGACGAGCTGGCCGATGTCTTCACCGAGTGGAACGACGGCGAGCTCGACAGCTATCTGATCGATATCACCGCACGCATCTTCAGAAAGCGTGACGAAAACGGCGAGTACGTGGTCGACACGATTCTTGATTCGGCAGGCCAGAAGGGCACCGGCAAGTGGACCAGCAAGAGCGCGCTGGATCTGGGCGTGCCGCTGCCGCTGATCACCGAGTCCGTCTTTGCCCGCTTTATCTCCTCTCTCAAGGAAGAGCGCGTGGCAGCCTCGAAAGTGCTCAAGGGCCCGGCCGACAAGCCGTTTGAGGGGGACCGCGCCGAGTTCATCGAAAAGGTCCGCCAGGCGCTTTATTTCAGCAAGATCGCCTCCTACGCCCAGGGCTTTGCCCAGATGCGTTCGGCCAGCGACTACTACGACTGGAATCTCGACTACGGCTCTGTCGCCAAGCTCTTCCGCGCCGGCTGCATCATCCGCGCCCGTTTCCTGCAGAAGATCACCGATGCCTACCAGGAACAGCCGTCACTGGCGAATTTGTTCATGGCGCCGTACTTCTCCGACATCGCCGAGCGCTACCAGCAGTCGCTGCGTGACGTAATCAGCCATGCGGTACAAAACGGCATTCCGGTACCGACCTTCTCGTCGGCCGTGGCCTACTACGACAGCTACCGCGCCGAGAAGCTGCCGGCCAACCTGGTCCAGGCCCAGCGTGACTTTTTCGGTGCCCACACCTACAAGCGTCTGGATCGCGACGGCGTGTTCCACACCGAGTGGCTTGAAAAGTAAGCCCTGCGACGCCCTGGTGTCTCAAAACCCCGCGCCTGTCGCGGGGTTTTTTTATGCCTTCGGGGGCTGATCGGTGCGACCAAACGCCATCAGCGCCTCGATCAGCGCCATGCCGCCGCCGGGCAGCTCGGCGGCGTTGCGCACCACCACGCTGCGCTCGCGCGTCGCCCAGGGCGCATCGATATGGATCAGAGCCAGCGTCATGAGCCGGCGATGGCGCAGCGCGGCGGATTCCGGAATCACGCCGACCCCGACGCCTGCGGCCACCAACCGACAGATCGCCTCAAACCCTGATACCTGAACGCGCAGCTTCAGCTCGGCGCCGACACCCTCGAACCGGCGGGTCAGAAACTGCATAAGGCTGCTGGTATCCGGCAGCCCGACGTGGAAGTCCTCCACCAGATCTTCCAGCACCACACTCTGGCGCTGCGCCAGCGGATGATCCGGGGCGGTAATCAGCACCAGCCGGTCGGTGCTGAAGTGATAGCGCTCGAGACCCGCGGTGCCGATGGGGCCGGCCACGATGCCCATGTCGGCGCTGCCCTGTTCCACGCCGCGCACCACCTCGTGGTTGAGCCGCTCGCGCAGATCAATGGTCAGCCGTGGTCGCGTGGCCAGAAACTCGCCCAGCACGGCCGGCATCAGTTCGGTGACGGCGGTGGTGTTGGCCAGAATGCGTAGATGGCCGGCGCGGTCGTCGTCGCCGGCCATGTCGTGGGTGAGATGATCAAGCTGGCGCAGCACGCGCCGGGCGTGGGTCAAAAGGCGCTGACCCGACGCGGTCAGTGCCATGCCGCGCGAGCTTCGATAGAAAAGCCGTTTGCCCAGCTGCGCCTCAAGCTGCTGGATGCGCGCGCTGGCCGCCGCCGTGGAAAGACACGCGTGGCGGGCACCCTGGGTAAGGCTCGGCGCCTCGGCCACATGTACGAAAAGGCGCAGATCGGTCAGATCAAGGGACATGGGCTCCTGCCGGAGAAGGGCCGGACGCGCCGGCATGGCGTTCGCCTGAGCCTAACGCAGGGTCCGGCAAAGGCCAATTCTCCCTGCGGCCAAAAGCAGGCAGGCTTCAAGGTAGCCACAGCGAGGAGTCCGCCATGACGAAAGCCGTCGATGTTCCCACCCCCGGTCCGCTTGAAGGCATTCGGGTCATCAGCCTGGAGCATGCCATCGCCGCGCCGTTCTGCTCGCGCCAGCTGGCGGATCTGGGCGCGGAGGTGATCAAGATCGAGCGCCCCGGCACGGGCGATTTCGCCCGCGGCTACGACAGTCGCACCCGCGGGCTGGCCTCGCACTTTGTCTGGACCAATCGCGCCAAGAAAAGCCTGACACTCGATGTGAAGGCCGCCGAGGGCGCCGGCGTTCTGTTTGAGCTGTTAAGTGATGCCGACGTGCTGATCCAGAACCTGGGCCCGGGGGCGAGTGCACGCCTGGGACTGTCGTTCGAGGCGCTTCGTGAGCGCTTCCCGCGTTTGATTGTCTGCGATATCTCGGGCTATGGCAGCGACGGCCCCTATATCAACAAAAAGGCCTACGACCTGCTGATCCAGAGCGAGTCGGGGCTGTTGTCACAGACCGGCACGAAGGACACGCCGGTCAAGGCGGGCGTGTCGATGGCGGATATCGCCGCCGGCATGTACGCCTACAGCAATATTCTCGCCGCGCTTTTGGCCCGCGGTCGCAGCGGACAGGGCAGCCATATCGATGTCTCGATGCTCGAGGCCACCGTGGAGTGGATGGGCTATCCGCTCTATTACGCCTTCGAGGGGGCCGAGCCGCCGCCGCGCGCCGGCGCCTCGCATTCGACCATCTACCCTTACGGCCCCTTTCCCGCCGGGGACGGTCAGTCGGTGATGCTGGGCCTGCAAAACGAGCGGGAATGGCAGACGTTTTGTACCGGGGTCCTTGAGCGCCCGGCGCTGATCGATGACGTGCGCTTTGCCACCAATGCCGATCGCAGCGAGGCGCGTCAGGCGCTGGATGGCGTCATTGACGAGGTATTCTCGACTTTGACAGCCGATGAGATCGTGGCGCGGCTCGACCAGGCCGGCATCGCCAACGCCCACGTCAACGAGATGGCCGATGTCTGGGCCCACCCGCAGCTGGCCGCGCGTAACCGATGGCGCGAGGTGGACTCGCCCGTCGGGCCGCTGCCGGCGCTGCTGCCGCCCGGCCAGGGTCGGGCCTTCGACACCGTCATGGGGGCCATACCGGCACTGGGTGAACATACCGAGGAGATTCTGGTCTCACTGGGGCATGACGAGACAACCATCAAGGGCTGGCGCGAGAAGGGAGTGGTGTAAATGGCGACGACATCGATCGATGCGGCAGAGCGCATCAGGACGGCGCGAACGGCGCTGTTTGTGCCGGCGACCCGGTTTGATCGCATTGGCAAGGCGCTGGCCAGCGAGGCCGATCTGGTCATCGTGGATCTCGAGGACGCCGTGGCGCCTGAGGACAAGGTGCTGGCGCGTGAATACCTGGAGCAGTTCGTGGAAGAGTCGCCGGATGTCGCCCTGTGCGTTCGCATCAACGCCCCCGACAGCGAGCACTTCGACACCGATCTGGATCTCTGCGCCCGGCTGCCGGGTGTGGCAGCCATCATGGTGCCCAAGGCCGAGGCCGCCACGCGGCTCAAGCAGGCCGCGGCGCTGGACCGCCCTTTGTGGCCGCTGATCGAAAGCGCCGCGGGCCTTGAGTGGATCGACGAGATTGCCGCCGTGGACGGCGTGGAGCGCTTGAGCTTTGGCGCGCTGGATCTGGCGCTTGATCTGGATCTGGAAAGCGACACCCCCGGCGCCGAGGCGATACTCGATCAGGCCCGCTATCAGCTGGTGCTGCACTCCAGGCTGGCCGGGCTGGCCCCGCCCATGGCCGGCGTGTCACCCGTGCTTGATGATGACGATGCTCTTTACACCACTGCGCTGCGCGCCCGCCAGATGGGTTTTGGCGGCATGCTCTGTATTCATCCTCGCCAGCTGGCTCCGGTACTTCAGGCGTTCATGCCCGACGCCGAACAGCTCGAGTGGGCGCGCAGGGTGCTTGAAGGCGCGCAAACACAGGGCGGCGCCTTTCGCGTGGACGGTCGGATGGTCGATGCCCCGGTCATCGAGCGCGCCCGACGTCTGCTGGCGCGCGGCGGTCAGGGCGGTGGCCATTCATGACCCACGCAGAGGCAATGCCTGAGCGGCTTTCAGTCGTTCGAAATGGCAGCGCTACCTGTTTGGACTAACGCCAGGGCGTGACGAGGCCTTTGTGCGCAACAGGCCCATCGTGGTCAAAAGGGTAATCATGGTGCCCAGCAACATTGCCCACGTCGGGTTGCTGCTGGCATCCAAAAGGTACCCTGACCATGTGCCTGCCAGCATAAAAAGTGAGGCCAGTGAAAAGGCAATGCCGACCATGTCGGGATATCGCTTGCCGGCAAAGCGTTTCTGTCGGGCACAGAGATTGGCCACATTGCAGTAGGCGGCCGCGAGATAGAGACAAAAATTCAGCATCATGTAGACGGACAGCACCGGCATCGACACATCATTGCCATACATCCGCACCATGCCCAGCATCATGAGTTCGTCGACGGTCACAACGAACATGGCCAGCGTCACATGATGGCGATAGCGAAAGCGATGTTTCAGGGCATAAAACAAAAGCGGCCCGATCATCGAGCCCAGCCCTCCCAAAATCCCCACCATGGCAACGATTTCCCCCTTGTTGTCGGCCTCGGCTGCCAGCCACGGTGGCATGTAGTAGAGAAACAGTCCCATGGAGAGATAGATCAGCGGCGTTGTCACGGGGGCGCTGGCCGAAAGGCAAAATATCCGGCCACGAAAATATCGGATGCCTTCGATCAGATCGAGGCGTGAAGCGTGATTGCTTCCGGGGTCATATCGATTTTGATTGGACACAAAAAGCGTGTCGCGCTTCATGGCTGCCCAGCGAAAAAGAAACGACGCCAGTGTCATGATCAGATTGATGACCAGCACGGCATAAAGGGAATAATCGATCAGCAGGCTTCCCAGCGGCCGGCCAATGACCAGTGTGGCCAGGGTCAAAAGGCTAAGGGAAAACGCGTTGAAACTGACGGCGGTTCTGTCCGATTCAAGCGACAGGGCGCCGGCATAGGTGCCATTGGCGATGCTGGTGATGACCGGGATAACGGACGTCAATATAACGTAGGTGATCAACACGACCGGTGTTGACAGTGACCCTTCATAAAGCAGGAGCAGCGCCACCAGCGTAATGACCATGTCGTAGACTTCGCAGATCAACAGTACCCGGTAGGGGGAGTAGTGACCCAGCAGTCGTGCCATGACATAAGCACAGGCATTGATGGCCCTGGAAAACGTGGTGTATAGCGCAATCCATACCGGGGACAGCATGCCCACCGCGACCAGTGTTGGCACAGAGCCCTCGACCACGGAAGAGCCGGCGTAGGACAACATCAATCCCGATAGCATCAGCATGTGGGGTTGGCGCAAAATCCCTGACGGCGCCGGTCGGAATGTATTACGGATGCGCCTTGCCCTCACGCCAGTAGCCCATGGCAGACACCTGTCGTTTTGGCACCGCCAGTTCATCCACCAGATAGCGGCGAATGTTCAAACATACCCGGGATTCGGATGCGATCCAGGCATAAAAGCTGTCGTCCGACTCAGGAGCAGACACGTCCCACAGAATCTCTTCATCGATATCGATAGCCAGCGCTGAACTGGTGGCAGAGGGGGACGATGACGGCTTCAGCGCAAGAGTGCGCACCGCCCGGGAAAGCCCCTCGCCATGACAGCACCGGGTCTCTTCTCGGGGCAGCCAGACGGCATCGATCCACTGCGGGATACAGCGACAGTCGGCTTTCAGCGGCACCTCGAGAAGTGCCTGCACCCTGGGTTTCGGCACATTGGCAAAACGTGCGTCGAGCTCTTCGATAATCCCCATAACGGCCGGCAGGGCGGTTTCATCAGCGACCAGCAAAAGATGCTCGATACTGGCGGGCGGGCGCCATTCGCAGCCGATGGCCTTGCCGGTGTAATGGATGCTGGGCGCATTGATCGACAGGGTATCTCCCGGACGGGCCCGACTCGCCCAGCGCGAGGCCGGACCGGTATCACCATGCAGCACAAACTCGATATCCAGCTCTTTTTTTTCAGGGCGTACTGCACGAATCGTGTAGGTGCGCATGAAGGGGCGCTGTTCGGGTGCCATGTTTTTATAGGCCGAGTACCAGTCCTGTTCGGTCGCAAATCTGGCCGCCATGTCAGCGCAGCCCTGGTCCGACGCCGGAAAGAACAGCTTCACTCTCTGATCCGGCGCAAAGGTCGTGGCCATATCCAGATCGTTTGCCGTAAACGTAAGGTTCACCATGGACGGTGAGATCTGCTCGCGGCGCGTGAGCGTCATGTCAAAAAGCTGATAGGGCGTCGTTGCTGGCATGGGATGGATCCCTGAATGTAGAGGCTATCTGGCGTTAAAGAGAATAATAATTTTTCGCATTTGGTTGCAAGGCGCCATTCACGCAATGTGGTGTCGACCTGCTTCTGTCGCGTCCTCGCGCCTTTTGCGTCATTCGTCGACGAACGCTGCTGGCCCGGCAATTTGCCAGGCGTCGGGATCATTCGAAGGAGGCATTGAGCGTCTCGAGTTCGGTCTGGCAGGCCGTCACGGCCCGAGCGATATAGCGTCCGGCCATGCGCTCGGAAACGTTCAGCCGCGCGCCGATCTCGCGCTGGGTCAGCCCCTCTATCCGGTGCCAGGTCAGGGCCTGACGCAGATGTGTAGGCAGCGTTGACAGCGCCTTGCCAAGGCGCTGAACGCACTGCTGTCCACACAGCTCATCCTCGGGACAGGCACGGGGGCAGACCAGCAGTGGTGCCAGGGTATCGATGGCGATCAGGTCCCGGGCATGGCGACGGCGGTGATCGGTGAGCAGATTGCGCGCGATGCGAAAAAGATAAGCGCGAGGGTTGTCGAGCAACGGGATGTCGTCGGATCTGATCAGCCGCAGGTAGACCTCGTGACAGAGGTCTGCCGCCTGATCCTGACAGGCCAGCTGGCGCTGAAGAAATCTCATCAACGGCTGATGATATTGACGGTAGAGTGAATCGATGGTCGTGGCATGCATCGTGTAACCCGCCGGGAGGCGATCGGTCGACAAGGGCGCGATCGTGTCGAAAATGACGATCAATATCGTCGTGGCCGAACAACCACTCGCAAGTGGTCATTCGGTACGAATCGTGGCAACGGATTGCCCGGGCGGCGCCTCAGCGCTCGCCCGTAACGTTTGCCGTGTCGGTCACGCCCTGATGTGTCGTCAGGCCATTTTTCACCAGGGCTGGCGGGCGCAGCCCGGCGATCGGGTTGATCAGCTCGCCGGCGAACTGCAGATTTCCGGCCGGGTCGGCCAGATCGATCATCTGGCGGTTGTTACGCAGCTGCAGCCGATTGAGACAGGAGAGCGTGAACGTCGGCGCGAACAGGTCAAAACGTGCGAATTTCTCCGCAAACGCCGGGTGGCGGCGTTGATAGTCGACCACGCAGGCGGCGACCCGTTCCCAGAACGTTCGCTCTTCAAGGGTGTCGGTCTCGACCAGAATCTGCGCCAGAAAGCGGAAAAAGCAGTCGAACAGGTCGGTGAAGATCGACAGGATTCGGAGAGGCTCCGGCACGTCAACGGCGATGCGACGAGCCGCTTCGGGCAGCGCCTGGCCGTTGTCGAAAATACCGGTCTCCTCACCGATGTCCTTGAGGATCGCCCCCACCGGCACGTGACCTTCCAGCGCCAGAATCAGGTTCTCGCCGTGAGGCATGAAGACCATGTCATGGGCATAAAAACAGTGCAGCAACGGCGTCATGTAGGCGGCGAGATAGCGGTCGATCCATGCCGTGGCGTCGAGACCGGAGGCATTGATCAGCGCCGGCAGCAACGGCTGATCGTTGGCGTCGCGATGGAGTAGCGCCGCCATGGTCATCAGCCGCTGGTGGGCGGGAGCGCGCGCGCAGGGACTTTCGCGCCACAGGCAGGCAAGCATTTTCTGATACGGGCTGTGCCTGTCGCAGGCGGCCTCGAACCCGGCGTGGTGATAGCCCAGCGTGGCCACTTCACGCAATACGCTAAAGCGCCGTGCCTGCAGTTCAGGGTCTTCGTTGACCACCTTTTGAACCCAGTCGTTAATGGCCGGCGTGCCATGCATGTAATGAGGCGAGAGCCCGCGCATGAAGCCCATGTTGAGAATCGACAGCGCGAACTTGATGTAGCGACGCTGCGGGCGCGCGGCGTTGAACCAGGTACGGATCGACTGCTGCGGGCGGTAGTCGTCGTCACCCTCGCCGAGCAGCACGATGCGCTGCTGGGCGACTTCACCGGCGAAGGTGATGGCGAGCTTGTGGCGCCACTGCCATGGATGCACCGGCATGAAGTAGTAGTCGGCGGGGACAAGCGCCAGCGCTGACAGCCGGGCGGCGAAACGGGTGCGGGTGGTCTCGTCCAGCTCCTCGCGCAGCAGGGTATCGATATCAAGCCCGTCGATGGCGCTGTAGTCGGTGCAAATCCGGGCCACGGCCAGCCACAGCGGGCGCACCAGTGCCCCGGCTTCCGGGGCATAGTGGTGATAGTCCTCCACGTCGAAGCCGATACGACCGCTGTTGGCCACGAAGCACGGATGGCCCTCGCTCATGGCCGCCTCCAGCGTCTGAAAGTCGGCCAGCGCCAGCGTGTCGGCATCCGGCAGGCCGCGGCCCAGCTTGTAGGCCATGCCGGCGAGCGTGCTGGCGATCTCTTCCAGATAGGTCGTCAGGTTGTCGGGATCGATCGCGAGATGCTCACGGAACTCGAGTAAAAAGGCAGCGACCGACAGCGGCTTCAGCTCGGTGACAGCACCGATCGCCTCCTGTGCCGTCTTCTCCAGCGAGGTTTTCTCCAGTGATGCCTTGTCGATCCACCAATGATCGAGCGCCAGCCGACGAGCCCGGAAGCGATATTGTACCGATGAGGCCTCGAGACGGTACGCGCCCCATCCCGTGGCATCCGGCTCACCCATCTGCGTTGGCATCAGCAACCGCTCGTGGGCGAACTCGGCGATCGCCTTGACCAGCAGATCGCGGTTGGCGCGCGCCCAGCGCTGCGGCTCGAGATGGGCGCAGGTTGGATCGCCGGTCACGGGCGGGCGGCTATCGATTGCATCAAACGCAGCCCGGGTGCAAAACGCCAGATGCGCAGTCTTCTCGCCGAGCCGGATTTCACGGTCGTAGATGAAGCCGGCGCGGCGGTTGAGCGGATGAATCCGGGCATTGTTGACGTCGGGTTCGACCACGATGCGCCGCGTGGCCGGGTCACTGAACAAAAATGCGACGATGGTATTGAGAACCGCCTGGCTGAAGCCATGGATCGGCGTCCCGGTCGTGTCCGGCGGGGCAGTCAGAAAATGCATGCCGCGATCGCCCGGCTGTACCGCGTATTGTTCGCCGACCGGGTCGTGACGTGGGTCGTAGCACTCGACCAGAAAGGCGGGCCAACCGTCATGGAGACCCAGCCAGGCCTGTGCGGCGGTGCTCTCCTGCAGGTCGCGATAAAAGGCGCCGACCCGGTCGCGGCTGTCATTGGTCATGCCCCAGAAGCGGGCGCGGGGCTGGCTGACCCAGCCGTGAACAATCTCAAGATCACGTTCTGGATCGAGCGGGCGCAGGGACAGCGTGCCGATACCGGGCCAGTCGCGGCGAAAGTGCTCATCAAGGGCCCGGGGGCGGCGAGTGGCGATCGCAGTCGTTGCAGCCTGACTGGCATGAAACCGTGTATTGGAAAGCGAATTCATCGAAGGCTCTCTGTGTCTGTGGATATCGCTGCGCCGGCGGATTCAGGCTGTCGCTCGGTGCTGACACGTTCGGGAATGAATACGGCGTTGTCCGGAACACCGAACGTCTGAAACGTGACACTGCGCTCGATCGGATAGACCTCACGCCCGGTCAGTTCGCGGATGATGCAGGCGTTGCGATAGCACGCCATGCCCAGATCCGGGGCGACCAGCCCGTGGGTATGCAGCTCGGCGTTCTGGACGAAGAGATCGCCGTGGGCGCTGACGTTGTAGTAGCGCCCGACCACATAGCGGCCGGCGGCGTCACGCTGGATACGGTGCTCGATCGGCGCCAGAAAGTCCGGCAGGCGGGGGGCGTAGCCGGTGGCCAGGATCAGCCCCTCGGTACGGTGGCTAAAGCGCTGTGCCTGCTCGGTATGGGCAAGGGTCAGCTCGAAGCGCTGGCGCGCGGTGTCGTAACGGCACTGCTCGAGGACCGCGCAGGTCAGCAGGTGCGTATTCACCGGGCCATGGAGACTCATGGTGTAGAGCCGGTCATGGATGGCATTGATCAGATCGAGATTGATCCCCTTGTAGAGCCCCTTCTGCTCGCGGATCAGACGGTCACGAGTCGACTGAGGCAGGGCGTGGAAGTAGTCGATGTAGTCCGGAGAGGTCATCTCGAGTGTGAGCTTGCCGTACTCCAGTGGGAAAAAGCGCGGCGAACGGGTCACCCAGTTGAGGGTATAGCCGTGCTCATCGAGGCCTTCGAGCAGATCGAGATAGATTTCCGCGGCACTCTGACCGCTGCCGACAAGCGTGATGGAGGGCTTCGCCTGCAGCGCGGCCTTGTGCTCGAGGTAGTTGGCCGCGTGTACCAGACGCTCGCGATCGCCGTTGCAGCAGTCGGGAATCATTGGCTCGGTGCCGGTGCCGAGCACCAGTCGGCGGGCGCGATGGCAGCGCATCTCGCCGCTGAGCGTGTCGCGGCTGTGGACGTGGTAGCAGCCTTGCGCCGCGTCGTAGTCGACGCGCGCCACGTCGTGATTAAAGCGCAGCGTCTCGAGCCGGGTGGTGACCCACTGGCAGTACTGGTTGTACTCGTGGCGCAGTACGAAAAAGTGCTCGCGAATATAGAAGTTGTAGAGCCGGCCCCGGGCTTTCAGATAGTTGAGAAAACTGAAGCGGCTGGTAGGGTCGGCCAGGGTGACCAGATCCGCCATGAACGGCGTCTGCAGCGTGGCGTCTTCCAGCAATAGCCCGGGGTGCCAGTTGAAGCTTGAACGCCGCTCGAGAAACAGCCCGTCGAGATCGTCGATGGGGTCGGTCAGGCAGGCCAGACCGAGATTGAACGGCCCCAGCCCGATGGCGATGAAATCGTGAATGCGGCTCTGCATGAGCGTGCTCCTGGTGATGGGAGTGCTCCTGATAACGGAGAGTGCCCTGGTGACTGGATAAGCGCGTGAATGACAGCACCCGCCGCCCTCAGGCGCGGTCGGCGGCCGCGAATGGCGTCGTATCCGTGCGGTGTGTCTCGGCGTCGTGTCCGTCGTCGGAGTCGGTTGCGGCCGTATCGCGAGCATGGTCGGCGGTGAACGCCTCGCCGTGGGCCGCGATCCGGCCGATCAGTCGGCTCAGGTCCTCGAGCCGCGTCTGCGGATTGAGCAGGGTAAACTTGAGATAGAAGCGCCCGCCGACCCGGGTGCCGGCGACCACGCCTTCGCCGCGCCGGGAGAGGGTGTAACGAATGTGGTGGTTGGCGGCTTCGATGGTCGCGTCATCGCTGATCCCGGTGGGGCAGTAGCGAAACACCAGGGTGCTGAGTGCAGGTGCCATCAACACGCTGATACCGTCGCGCTCGTGCAGCAGGCGCCAGGTCTGATGGGTCAGTGCGATGACATCGTCGAGATAGCCGCCCAGCGTGTCCGCCCCCAGGGTGCGCAGGGTCAGCCACAGCTTGAGGGCATCGAAACGGCGCGTCGTTTGCAGGCTCTTGTTGACCAGATCCGGCGTGCCCTGGTCGGCCTGATCGCGCGGATTGAGATAGTCGGCATGATAGGTGACGTGGCCCAGCTGGCGACGGTCGCGCACCAGACAGGCGCTGCAGCTGACCGGCTGGAAGAAGGTCTTGTGGTAATCGATGCTGACCGAGTTGGCCTGCTCGATCCCGGCCAGCCAGTGGCGATAGCGCGGCGACAGTAGCAGGCCGCCGCCATAGGCGGCATCCACATGCAGCCATAGCCCGTGCGACTGACACAGCGCGGCGATGCCGGCAATCGGATCGATACTGCCAAAGTCGGTGGTGCCCGCGGTCGCGACCACGGCGAAGGGCAGCAGTCCATCGTGGCGGCAGTCATTGAGGTGCATGCGCAGCGCATTGAGATCCATGCGTCTATTGGCGTCGCAGGGCACCGGAATCACGGCGTCGTAACCCAGCCCGAGCAGTGCGGCGGCCTTCTGCACGCTGAAGTGGCTCACCTCGGAAGCAAGAATGCGCAGCCTGCGAGCATCAGGAGGTAACCCATGATGGCGATTGCCGGCATGGCCGGGCAGCTCGGCGCAGGCGACGTCTCGGGCGATCATCAGCGCCATCAGGTTCGACTGGGTACCGCCGCTGGTGAAAACGCCGTCGGCGCCCTCGCCGAGACCAATGCGCGCCGTCGTCCAGTCGATCAGCTTCTGCTCGATCAGCGTGGCACCGGCGCTCTGGTCCCAGGTCTCCACCGCGGTATTGAGCGGTGCGGCAATCGCTTCGGCGAGAATCGAGGGCAGTGTGATCGGGCAGTTGAGGTGGGCAACGTAGCCCGGGGCGTGAAAATGGACCGCGTGGTCAAGATAGAGCCGCTGGATCTCCTCGAGCCCGGCATCAATATCCGCCAGCGGTCGGTCGAGATCGATGGCGTCGAACTCGGGTTGCAGTTCACCCGGTGCGACGCCGCTGAAGGGCCTCTGGTGCCGGGTCAGGGAGCCGTGCACCAGCGACACGCAGCGCTGCATGCCCAGGCGATAGGCCTCCAGGGAGTGATCGCCGAACAGGGTCAGCAGGTTTTCCGGCACTGGCTCGTGACGGCGCAAGGGTAGGGCGGTGGCAAACTCCGTGTCGTAACGCACGATGTATCCTCCTGACTGTGGGTAGCGGCAAGGTGTTATCGCCGCAGCGGCCGTGCCGGCATGCTCAAACGAGAATGAAAATCATTAATTTTGAGGTGCCGGTCAGGAAGACGCGCCGAACCGCATTTTCTGAACCGGTTTAACAATTCATTTCAAAACAAGGCTCAGCAAAAGCAACGAGGGCAGAAAGGAAAGACGCGATAACGCCGCTGGCGCATGCGATGGCAATTGCCAAAGGGTGATAATGAGAATTATTATTTTTCGCAACAACCGCAAAATGATCACAGGATGACCGTTGTGGCGCAGCGCATCTTTCTCGAGCCAGGGGAGCCGTCTTTCCAATGTTGTCGATCAAGTACTTCAAGGGATCCGTAAAATGTCTGGCCCGCGCGCCGCTGCTTGCGGGTGTCGTGGTGAGCGGATGGACAGCTGATGCGCTGGCCCGGCCCGTGCAGAAAAGCGATCAGCCCCCGGATACGATGGTCATCACCGGGGAGAATCTGTCGGATGTCGACGGTCCGACACAGGGGTATACGGCGCAGGCCAGCGATGCCGGCACCAAAACCGCCACACCGCTGGCCGAAACCGCGCGCACGATCAACGTGGTGACGCGCCAGCAGCTCGACGACCAGGGCATTACCAATATCAACGATGCGCTGCTCTATACGCCGGGTGCCTTTACCGGGCTGGCGGGTGCGTCCAAACGTTCTGACGTGGTCTCGCTGCGCGGCTTCCACGGTGGTGATGTGGACAACACCTTCCTCGATGGGCTGCGGCTGCAGTCGGACCCCGGCGCCTACTCGGCGATGCAGATCGACCCGTTCTTTCTGGAGCGCGTCGACGTGTTCAAGGGGCCGGCGTCTGCACTGTATGGCCGAACCATGCCGGGCGGCATGGTGTCGCTGACCACCAAAAAACCGCAGCCGGAGCAGCAGGGGCTCTTCCGGCTTTATGGCGGCAGCTTCGACACCTACGGGGCCGGTATCGACGTGACCGGTCCCTTGAGTGATCCGAGCCTGGGCGCCTATCGCTTCACGGCGCTGGGAAGTCGCTCCGATACCCAGTTCGATGTTGCCAAACGCGAGCGCTATGCGCTCATGCCGCAGCTGACGCTCTATCCAGACGAAGACACCGATCTCACCCTGCAGGCCTACCTGCAGCATGACCCGGCCGGCGACTATCACGGTGCGGTGCCCTATGATCTGAGCGTCAGCGGCGCGCGCTTTGGCGGCACGGTTGATTCTTCCTGGTCGGATGCCGATCCGGCCAACGACGTGTTCAGGCGCAACCAGCGCATCTTCTCCTATCAGCTGCAGCACCGCTTTAGCGATAATCTGACGTTCAACTCGCGCGCTCGCTACACCAACATGGATGTGGAAGTGGAGCAGGTCTATCAGGCTGGTTTCACGGGCAACGGTGCGGAACTGGCGCGATACTACTCCGGCGCGGATGAAGACCTGCAGGCCTTCTCGACGGACAACAATCTGCAGTACGAGCTCATGACGGGAGAGGTAGAACATACGCTGCTGGCAGGCGTTGACTTTCAGCGTCGTAAAAATGACGTCAAATTTTCTTCTACATCAACAACCCAGGAGACCGGCGTCAGGCCGCTGGATCCGTTCAACCCCGATTATTCCGGCAGTGCGCTGACCAGGACGCCCTTTGGCGTCACGGACGATACCCGCAGAGTGCAGCAGGGCGGGATCTACCTGCAGGATCAGATGCGCTGGGACCGCTGGCACCTGACGCTCGGCGGACGTCAGGACTTTCTGGATCGCGAATATCACTCCCATCTCGGTGGCGCCACCGACAGCCGCAGCGACAAGGCGTTTTCGGGCAGTGCGTCGCTGCTGTATCGCTTCGATTCAGGCATCGCGCCCTACTACGCCTACAGCGAGGCTTTCAATCCCAGCGCGGACTCCTCGGTGGATGGCGCCGTACCCGACCCGGTGAAAAGTCAGCAGCATGAAATCGGCATCAAGTATCAGCCGTCCGGGACACGCGATCTCTATCAGCTCGCCTTTTATGACCTGACCCAACAAAACGTCCAGCAGCGCACCAGCGTCAGCCCGGTGGCCTATATCAGCGCTGGCGACATCCGCTCGCGCGGCGTTGAGCTGTCCGCCAACGCAGCGCTCACCGATCGGCTCAACATGATCGCCGGCTACAGCTACAACGATATTGAATATCGCGACAGCATCAGTCAGGACGGCGTCAATATCGAATCCGGCAAGACCCCGGTGCTCTCGCCCGAACAGACGGCATCGCTCTGGATGCAGTACGACTTTACGCACGGCATTCGCGGCGGCGTTGGTGGTCGCTACGTCAAGGGCAGCTACGCCGATGCTCAAAACACGCGCAAAACCGGTGACTACACGCTGGCCGATGCCTTCGTAAGCGTTGATCTGGGCGAGGTCTCCAACGAGCTGGATGGCGCCACGCTCAAGCTGAATGCCACCAATTTGTTTGACAAAAAATATGTCACGGGCTGTTTCAACGAGAGTTACTGCTATTTCGGCGATGAGCGACAGGTCACCGCAACGCTGGATTACCGTTTCTAGGAGACAAGGACCGGCCACTAGCGCCTGCTGAAGATGAAAGTGCCATACTGAGTGGCTGTGTTATCCACACCCGATGAGCCCTTTCATGACCCGATTTATTGTCCTTGTGCTGACGGCCGTACTGGCCGCCGGTGCACTCTCTGCCGCCGCGACGGCAACGCCTTTCGAATCGCGATTTCTGCGCGCTTCCGCCTCGGATGCCCTGCCGGACACGGTGGCGCGTTCGCTGGGTGAGGAGTCCGAGGCGCTTAATACGCTGTTTCTCGCCTGGGCGGACGATCAGAGCCTGGTGTACAACGGCGCGCTGGCGCTTTCGCGTCACGGCGATACCGCCCGCGAGGTGCTGACCGAATACGGCTTCGAGCCCGGCTTCCAACAGATCCTTTCCCGCTTTGGCCCCGACGCCGTATTGCCGGTCGCCTGGTTTCATGACAACGAGGTGCCGACTCTGACCGCGCGCCACTGGGCGACGCAGCGCTACCGCGAGGCGCGCGGGGCGATTGCCGGCTGGTGGAGCGACGACGAAGCCGACAGTGACGCCACCGATTCAACGACGGATGAAGCGCGCGGCCTGACGCCGTATCAGCGCGGTCTTTATGGCGTCGCCTTTTTACAGGCGGAGGGCTACGGCTTTCTCGATCAGTTCGTGGTGGATGAGCAAAGCCAGGTGCACTGGCTGCAGGGCGAGCGACTGGTAGCGGGCGTGGGGGATTTCTTTACCGGCGGCCTGCGCGATCTGGAGCGCACCGTACAGGGGCCGGAAACCGTGGGGCCGGCCGATATTGCCTGGGCGGGCGTCGATGTCGTGATGATGGCGGGTGCCATCAAGTGGCTGCGCGCCGGTCGCGCGATGCGGGCCGGGGCGCTTGAGAGCCGGGCGGCAGCGGGCGCCAGCGGCGAGCTTAGAAGCTCACGGGCGCTGGTACCGGCCGGCCTTCGCTTCACCCGGCTGTCGCGGCCGGCAAAGCTGGCCGCCGTCGGCGCCACGACCTGGATCGTGGTGCGTCACCCGTCGTTGATTCACGGTCTGGGCGCCAACCTGGCGCAGTGGCTCGGCTGGCCGGTGAAGCTGGGGCAGTTTCTGCTGTGGTTTGCGATCGCGCTGCCGTTTCTATGGCTGATTAATCTGGCCTGGCGCTGGCTGATTCGCCCGCTTTTATGGGTTTTGCTCACCGCGAGCCGAGGTTCCAGGCGACTCGACACCAAGGTCTAATACGTTTTCTCCGCAAACGGCCGTATATGCATTCATGCCGGGCATTCGATCCCACCAGGCCCGGCCCCTTCCCGGTCTGTTGCGGAGAACTCACCATGTTTCATATCCCACTCGGTCGTTCACTGGGTCTTTTTGGCGCGACCTGCATGCTCACGCTTGGCAGCCATGCCATGGCCGCCGATGCGCCGATCGTAATCAAGTTCTCCCACGTGGTAGCCGACAGCACGCCCAAGGGGCAGGGCGCGCTGATGTTTCAAAAGCTGGTCGCCGAGCGTCTGGGCGATCGCGTCAAGGTCGAGGTCTACCCGAACTCGTCGCTTTACGGTGATGGCAAGGAGATGGAAGCCCTGCTGCTGGGCGATGTGCAGATGCTGGCGCCCTCATTGGCCAAGTTCGACAAGTACAACGAAGCCATTCAGATCTTTGACCTGCCGTTTCTCTTTGATGATCTGACCGCCGTTGACCGCTTTCAGGCAAGTGATGAAGGCAAAAAGCTGCTCAACTCGATGGAAGACAAGGGCATTCTCGGGCTGGGCTACTGGCACAACGGCATGAAGCAGCTCTCTGCCAACAAGGCGCTGCATGAGCCAAAGGACGCGCGCGGTCTCAAGTTCCGCGTTCAGGCTTCCAACGTGCTTGATGAACAGTTCAAGGAGCTCAGGGCCGTTCCGCGCAAGATGAGCTTTGCCGAGGTGTATCAGGGCCTGCAGACCGGGGTCGTCAACGGCGCCGAGAACCCCTGGTCCAACATCTACAGCCAGAAGTTCTATGAGGTGCAGGACTACATCACCGAGTCCAACCACGGCGTGCTGGACTACATGCTGATCACCAACGCCAAATTCTGGAACGGCCTGCCTGAAGACGTGCGCACCGAGCTGACCGGCATCGTTGAGGAAGTCACTACCGAGGTCAACGATCAGGCGCGTGCCATCAACGACCGCGACCGTCAGGCCATTATCGATGCCGGCACCACCGAGATCATCGAACTCACGCCCGAGCAGCGTGAAGACTGGCGCGAGGCGCTGCGTCCGGTATGGCAGAAGTTTGAAGGTCAGATCGGTGCCGACCTGATCAAGGCTGCTGAAACCGCCAACAGTGCAGGCTGATACGGCGTCGCCTCGGGAGTCATGGCAATGAAGACTGTACTCAATCTCTGGAACCATTTTGAGGAGGGCCTGGTGGCCCTCTTTTTAACGGCCATGACGCTGATCACGTTTGTCTACGTGATGTTCAATAACCTCTATGTGGTCTTTTACGCCGGCGCCGATGCGTTTCCGGCGCTGGAAGGCCCGCTGTTTGCCATCGGCGATGTGCTGCTTGATACCGCCCAGGCGATGACCTGGAGCTCGGCGCTGACGCGCGCCTGCTTTGGCTGGCTGATCTTTTTGGGGATTTCCTACGGCATTCGTACCGGCGCCCATATCGGGGTCGATCTGCTGGTGCGCACCTTCAGCGCGCCGCTGCGCCGTGCCTGCTCGATATTCGTGCTGCTGATCGTGCTGGGCTACGCCGTGCTCATGATGGTGTCGAGCTACGACTGGGTCTCGGCGCTGCACGGGGCGGGACTCGGGGCCGAGGATCTCGACGAGTTTCATGTCATGCAGTGGCATATCGCGATGATCGTACCGCTTGGCTTCGCCCTGGTGATTGCCCGGCTGGTGGAGGCGTTCGTTTTGACTCTGCGCGGTGAGCAAAACGGTCTGCAGATGGCGGATGAGGCCGCCGATGCGCTCAAGCTGGCCAGCGATGTTCATTCGGACACGCCGAAGGAGTCACGCTCATGACCATCGCCTTTTTGTTTGTGGCCCTGTTTGTGCTGCTGTTTTTGAGCGTGCCGATCGCGGTGTCGCTGGGACTGTCAGGCGCTCTGACGATTTTGCTGTTCAGTCAGGACTCGGTCCGCTCATTGGCTATCAAGCTTTTTGAGACCTCCGAGCACTACACGCTGCTGGCCATTCCGTTTTTTTTGCTCTCCGGTGCCTTCATGACCAGCGGTGGCGTGGCCCGTCGGTTGATCGACTTTGCCAACGCCTGCGTGGGCCATTTTCGCGGCGGGCTGCCGATCGCCTCGGTCATGGCGTGTGTGCTCTTTGCCGCTCTTTCCGGGTCATCACCGGCAACCGTCGCCGCGGTGGGGTCAGTGGTCATTGCCGGCATGGTGCGCTCGGGCTATACCCAGTCGTTTGCCACCGGCATTGTCTGCAACGCCGGGACGCTGGGCATTCTGATTCCGCCGTCGATCGTGATGGTGGTCTATGGTGCGGCCACCGAGACCTCGGTGGGCAAGCTGTTCATGGCAGGGGTGGTGCCCGGTCTGATGCTGGGGCTTTTGCTGATGATTGCGATCTACATCATCGCGCGCATCAAAAAGATGCCGGCCCTGCCGCGGGTACCCCTGAAAGAGACGCTGATACTGGCCCGCAAGTCCTTCTGGGGCCTGATGCTGATCGTGATCATTCTGGGCGGGATCTATACCGGCATGTTCACGCCCACCGAAGCGGCCGCGGTGGCGGCGGTGTATGCCGCCTTTGTGGCGCTGGTGGTCTATCGCGACATCAGCTGGCGCGAGTGTCCGAAGGTAGTGCTGGAGGCGGCAAAGCTGAGCATCGTGCTGATGTTCATCATCGCCAACGCCATGCTCTTTGCCCACGTGCTCACGACCGAGCAGATTCCACAGGCGATCACGGCCTGGGTGGTCGATCAACAGTTCTCGCCGATCGCGTTTTTGCTGGTGGTCAATATCATCCTGCTGGTGGCGGGCAGCTTCATGGAACCTTCAGCGATCATTTTGATTCTGGCGCCGATTCTGTTCCCGATTGCCATGCAGCTGGGCATCGACCCGGTCCATCTGGGCATCATCATGGTGGTCAACATGGAGATCGGTATGCTCACGCCGCCCACCGGGCTCAACCTGTTCGTGGCCTCGGCCGTGACCGGCCAGCCGCTGACCGCCGTGATTCGGGCCTCAAGTCCGTGGCTGTTGCTGCTGGTCAGTTTCCTGTTGCTGATTACCTACGTGCCCTTTATCTCGCTGGGGCTGCCCGAGCTGCTGGGGATGTAGTCACTCGATGCGTCGTTGTAATACAACACACCGGGGCCCTGCGCCCCGGTGTGCGTTCGTGCTTTCATCAGACGTCAGGATTTTCTGCCGCCATCCTTTGAGATGACCGGGGATTTCTGCTGTTTCAGCGAATCCATGAAGGTGTCATCCAGACCCAGATGCGCCTTGACCAGCTCGGGTGGGGTCAGCGCCAGCCACTGATTCAGCGAAATGTCGGCGTAGTGATCGCTTTTGAACAGTTCCAGAAAGCGCATCGTGGTGTCGCCTGTATTTTCGATGTAGTGGCCCATGGCAAACGGGATGTAGCCGACATCGCCTTCATGAACGTCATAGGTGCGCGCCTCGCCGGCACCGGCAAACACGCCCATGCGACCGGTGCCGCTCAAGTAGTACTGCCACTCGTCGTTGTTGGGATGCCAGTGCAGTTCGCGCAGTCCGCCCGGCTCCAGCTCGACCAGCGCCGCGGCGATGGTTTTCGACACCTTGAAGGTGGAGGAATCGGTGATACGCACCGTGCCGCCGGGTGTCTTGATCGGTTCCTGCTTGAGCATCCGGTGGCTGAAGGGCTCGGGCACCTCATCGGCGCCCTTTGGCCTGACGCTGTCCAGCGAGCCCGGTGTCTGGTTGGCGAAGATGTACTCCTCGCTCGGGTCAGGGGTGTCGCCAAGATGGGAGGGATCGATGCCGAAGTTCTTGGCCAGCACCTCCCTGGGAATGTGCTTGAACCAGTCGCTGAGCAAAAAGGTCGAGTTTTCATCAAAGCCGCCGTCGTCAAAGGCGAGCAGAAACTCGCAGCCATCCGGCCCCAGCCCCTGGATCGAGTGCGGGATGCCCGGCGGGAAGTACCACAGATCACCGGTTTCGACGTCATCGACGAAGTAGTTGCCCTCGGCGTCCACCGCCGTGATGCGCGCCTTGCCGTAGGTCATGTAGGCCCACTCGGCTTCCTTGTGCCAGTGCAGCTCGCGAATGCCGCCTTCGTTGAGGCGCATGTCGACCCCGGCGATGGTGGTGGAGACCGGCAGTTCGCGCCTGGTGACCTGGCGGGTCCAGCCGCCGCTTTCCTGGCGCACGTGGGCATCACCAAAGGGGAAGCGCAGGTTGGGCAGGGTGCCGCTGTCGGTGTCCGGCGGGTTCATCAGGGTGGGGTTGTCACGATCGATGGTCGTGTTGCGAGGGCCGGGGTCGTCACCGCCGACACCGTCGCGTCGCTGCGGTTTGGGAACGGTCTGGGCATAGGCGCCGGAGGCGACCGCCACGGTGCTGAACATGCCGGCAGCTACAAAGCTGCGTCGCGTCAGATGCTTCATCGTGAAATCCTGTCCTTTGAACCAGAGGAAAACAGACCGGTCATGCGTGATGGCCGGGGCTACGCTGCACCGTCTTTCCGAACACTGTTCTGAAAGGCTTCCACTACACTTAAGCCATGCTTAAAGTCTTTGCAAATTTTAAATTTGGGTTAAGTGTTTGGTTTTGTTTCAGCGGGTAAGCCGTGGCCTGGTGGGGCGCGTGACAGTGCGGGGTCATTGATGGTGCCGGCTGAGTGGCAGGCGTATGATGCACAGCGCCGAGGGGCTCACTTCGACCGGATGACGTGCCCAGCCGTGCGTCGCTTGAGAATCGAAAGGAACAGGAAAAACAAGTCATGACCGTGATTCGCCAGAATGACCTGATCGACAGCGTCACCGATGCGCTGCAGTACATCTCCTATTACCACCCGAAGGATTTCATTGACGCCATGCATCAGGCGTATCAGCGCGAGGAAAATCCCGCAGCGCGTGATGCCATCGCCCAGATCCTGATCAACTCGCGCATGTGTGCCACCGGCCATCGCCCCATCTGTCAGGACACCGGGATTGTCACCGTGTTCGTCAATGTGGGCATGCAGGTGCAGTGGGACGCCGACATGAGCCTGGATGACATGATCAACGAGGGCGTGCGTCGGGCCTATAACCACCCGGACAACATCCTGCGCGCCTCGATTCTGGAAGACCCGGACGGCGCGCGGCGCAACACGAAGGACAACACGCCGGCGATCATCCACCACCGGCTGGTGCCGGGCGATCAGGTCGAGATTCACGTGGCCGCCAAGGGCGGCGGCAGCGAGGCGAAATCGAAGTTTGCCATGCTCAATCCGTCCGACAGCGTGGTGGACTGGGTGCTCGAGCAGATCCCGAAGATGGGGGCCGGCTGGTGCCCGCCGGGCATGCTGGGCATCGGGATTGGCGGCACCGCCGAGCAGGCGATGAAAATGGCCAAGGAGTCGCTGCTCGACCCGATCGACATTCAGGACCTGCAGGCGCGCGGCGCTTCAAACCGGCCCGAAGAGCTGCGCCTGGAGCTCTTTGACAAGGTCAATCGCCTCGGCATCGGCGCCCAGGGGCTGGGCGGGCTGACCACGGTGCTCGACATCAAGGTCAAGGACTGCCCGACCCATGCGGCCAACAAGCCGGTGGCGATCATTCCCAACTGCGCCGCCACCCGACATGTGCACTTTCATCTTGATGGCAGCGGCCCGGCGAGTCTGCCGGTACCGCAAATCGATGACTGGCCGGAGATTGCCTGGGAAGCGGGCGAGGGCGTCAAGCGCGTCAATCTCGACGCCATCACGCCGGAAGAGGTCGCCACCTGGTCGCCGGGCGACACGCTGCTGCTCTCCGGCAAGCTGCTGACCGGACGCGATGCGGCGCACAAGCGCATGGTCGACATGATCTCGAAGGGCGAGCCGCTGCCGGTCGATCTCAAGGGCCGCTTTATCTACTACGTCGGCCCGGTTGATCCGATGGAAGGGGAGGTCGTGGGGCCGGCCGGCCCGACCACCGCCACGCGCATGGACAAGTTCACCCGCACTATCCTTGAAGAGACCGGTCTTCTGGGCATGGTGGGCAAGTCCGAGCGCGGGCCGAGCGCGATCGAGGCGATTCGCGACAACGGCGCGGCCTACCTGATGGCCGTCGGCGGTGCGGCCTACCTGGTCGCCCAGGCGATCAAGGGCTCGAAGGTGCTGGCCTTTGAGGATCTCGGCATGGAGGCGATCTACGAGTTTGACGTCAAGGACATGCCGGTCACGGTGGCGGTGGATACCCGCGGCGACAGCGTCCATACGCTGGGCCCGGCCAAATGGCAGGAAATCATCGCCCGCCGCTGATCCGCAGGGTCATGCCGGCCCCGTTGCGCCGCCCCTGTCCGGGGCGGCGCTGTCGTATCAAAGCGCATGACCGGCAGCAGACGGGTGCCTGGCAGACTTAACGTGTCCGGGTGGTGATGGTCTAATGACGGCCTTTCCCCCTTATCCTTCAAGCGAGGCAGTCATGGCCGGTCATCACGGCAACAATCAGGACCCCGGTGCCGCACTGGGGTTCATGGGACGACTCAGCGGCGCCATGGTCGCCCCGGTCGCGATCTATATGCTGCTGTGGCAGGTCGGAATGCGGCTGGTCAACGAGTACGCCGTCACCGGACAACAGGCGACAAGAATCAGCATTTTGTCGGTGGCCATCCCGGCGCTGGGCGTGCTGGCCTCGATCTTCATTGCCGGTCGTCGCTCCGGCGCCCTGATCGGCGGGGCGGTCATGATGCTTTTCTTTTTATACCTCTACGTCTCTTCGGCAGCGACGCTTGAGTGGGGGCCGCCGCTTCTGACCCTTCTGGGGGTCGGCATCGCCGCTGTGGTAGGTCGCTGGTGCCCGACGCTGGGCGAGGAGCTTTTCGACGCCCTGCAACGCTGACAGGCGATCGGTCTGTGCCGCTGTGACATTATCCTCTGGTCTATAGACTTAGGTCTGATTCCGGGGGGTGTCCCCTCCTGTAAGATGCCTCGGGCCGTAACGCTCGTTATCGGCAGGGGTTCGTTCAAGGGGATATAACAATGGATGGTTGGACACAGACAATGACGGCCGGCCCCCTGCTGGGGATTGCCGCGGCAGCCATCGCGGCGCTGCTGGTACTGGTCATTCGCTTCAAGCTGCACGCCTTTCTGGCCCTGATTCTGGTGAGTCTGATCACGGCCTTTGCCACCGGCATTCCGGTCAATCAGATCGTGCCGACGCTGGTCAACAACTTCGGCAAGACCCTAGGGGCGGTGGCGCTGCTGGTCGGCCTTGGCGCCATGCTGGGCCGGCTGGTCGAAAACTCCGGCGGTGCCCGTGTCCTGGCCGATCGCATGATCGAGCTGTTCGGCGAAAAGCGCGCGCCGCTGGCACTCGGCATGGCCTCGCTTTTAATGGGCTTTCCGATCTTTTTTGACGCCGGTTTGATCGTGATGCTGCCGATCGTCTTTGCCGTGGCGCGTCGCCTGGGCGGGCCGATCCTTTTGTACGCCATTCCCACGGCAGCGGCGTTTTCCGTCATGCACGTGTTCGTGCCGCCACACCCCGGCCCGGTAACGGCCGCCGAGCTTTACGGCGCCAATCTGGGTGTTTTGATGCTGGCCGGTCTCGTGATCGTTTTGCCCATGTGGTATCTCTCCGGCTATCTGTGGGGCAAGTTCTGTGCGAAGCACTACAGCTTCCAGCTGGCCGAAAGTTTCTTTGGCAAGGTTGACGATGACGAGATCAAAAACCCGCCGACGGTCGGCACGGTCATTGCCATGCTGCTGCTGCCGCTGGTACTGATCTTCATGAATACGGGTCTTGATTTCCTGCGTGCCGCCGGTATGGCCGACCCCGATCAGACCTGGTTTCAGATCCTGTCAACGCTGGGCAGTACGCCGATTGCGCTGTTGATCTCGGTGCTGGTGGCCACCATCGTGCTGGGCACGCGTCGCGGTGAAAACGGCAGTGCGATTGAAAAGATTCTGGAAAGCTCGCTGGGCCCGATCTGCTCGGTGGTGCTGATCACCGGTGCCGGCGGCATGTTCGGCGGCGTGCTGCGCGCCTCGGGTATCGGTGATGCGCTGGCGGATTCACTGGGCGATCTGGGCCTGCCGGTGATCGTGGCCGCCTATGTGGTGGCGGTAGCGATGCGTCTGGCCCAGGGCTCGGCCACCGTGGCGCTGGTCACGGCGGCCGGTCTCATGGCACCTGCCGTGGCGATGGGCGATTACAGCACCATGCAGGTCATTGCGGTGACGCTGGCAACGGCGGCAGGCTCGGTGTTTGCCGGCCATGTCAACGACTCGGGCTTCTGGCTGGTCGGGCGGTTGCTGGGCATGGACGTGCGCACCACGCTCAAGACCTGGACCGTTCAGCAGACCATCGAGTCCGTGGTCGGCTTCGTTCTTGCCTATATCATGTTCATTATTTTTTAAAGGAAGTTTCCATGGCGGTTAACCCGTTCGACATCAAGGGAAAACTGGCGCTGATTACCGGCTCCTCACGGGGTCTGGGCCATGCGCTGGCCCAGGGGCTTGCCGAGCAGGGCGCCCGCGTCATCATTCACGGGCGCAGTGAAGACACCGTCAATCAGGCCGTGCGTGCCATTGCTGATGCCACCGGCGCCGAGGCGTTCGGCGTGACCTTTGATGTCACCCGCAGTGACGACGTCAAAACGGCGCTGACCGAGCTGATCGAGACTCACGGCGTGCCGGAGATTCTGGTCAACAACGCCGGTCTCCAGCGCCGTGCGCCGTTTGCCGAGTTCGAGCCCAGCGACTGGGATGCGGTGATTGCCACCAATCTGTCCAGCACGTTTTATGTGGCCAACGCGCTGGCGCGCCACATGGCCGAGCGCGGCAACGGCAAGATCGTCAATATCGGCTCGGTCCAGTCAATGCTGGCCCGGCAGACCATTGCGCCCTACTCGGCCTCCAAGGGCGGTGTGGTGATGCTGACCAAGGGCATGGCGGCGGATCTGGCGCGCTTTAATATCCAGGTCAACTGCATCTCGCCGGGCTATTTCAAGACCGACATGAATACGGCGCTGTGGCAGGACGAAGCCTTTAACAGCTGGGTCGAGAATCGCACGCCGGCCCAGCGCTGGGGCAACGTTCAGGAGCTGGTCGGCACGCTGTTGTATCTGTGCTCGGACGCCTCAAGCTTTGTCTCGGGGCAGAACATCTTTGTGGATGGCGGCATGACCTCGGTGGTCTGAGTCTTCCCGACAGGGGCCGAAAGGCCCCTGTGCTGTCTGTGTATCCCTATTTTGTGCCTGCAACGGAGCATGACGATGAAAGCACTGGTCATTCATGGCAAACAGGACCTGCGCGAGCAGGAGTGGGCCACCCCCGAGCCGCAGGACGGCCAGGTGCGGGTTCGCATCGCCTGGGGCGGTATCTGTGGCTCCGATCTGCACTACTATCACGAAGGAGCCAACGGCGCCTTTGTCGTGCGCGAGCCGCTGATTCCGGGGCATGAACTCTCCGGTACCGTCGACCTGGACCCGTCCGGTGAGCTGGCCCCGGGCACGCCGGTGACCTTCCATCCGGCCACCTTCGGCGAAAGCCAGCCGGGCCTTGAAGAGCTGCCGCATCTGTGGCCGAAGGGCGCCTATCTGGGCTCGGCCTCCACGACGCCTCATACCCAGGGCGGCATGAGCGAATACCTGGTGGTCACGCGCGGCATGATTCGCGTACTGCCCGAAGGGCTCTCGCTCAAGCGCGCCGCGCTGACCGAGCCGCTGGCCGTGGCGTTGCACGGCATTAACGTGGCCGGCGGTGTGGAAGGCAAGCGGGTGCTGGTCTGCGGCGCCGGGCCGATCGGGCTTTTGACCGCGGCGGCAGCGCTTGCCAAGGGTGCCCGTGAAGTCACCGCCACCGACGTCTTTGAAGGCCCGCTCGAGCGCGCCCGCGGGCTCGGCGTGCATCACACCATTCGCATCGGCGAGCAGACCCCTGACGCTGAAGCCTATGATGTGGCGCTGGAATGCTCCGGCGTGCCGGCCTCGATCGATACCGCCATTCGCGCCGTGCGTCGGGCAGGCATCATCGCTCAGATCGGCATGATGGGCGCCGGCGCCCAGCCGCTGGAACTGGCCATGCTGATCTCCAAGGAAATCCAGCTGCGCGGCTGCTTCCGGTTCAATCAGGAAGTGGACGAGGCCATCGAGCTGCTGGCCCGCGATGAGCGCTTTGATCAGGTCATTACCCATGAAGTGCCGGCCGATCAGGCCATCGAGGCCTTTGCCACGGCGAAGGATGCCCAGGTCTCCGGCAAGGTGCTGGTGCGCCTCTGGCCGCAGGACTGACACGCACTGACGGATGCAGGCCGCGCAGGAGGGTGAGATGCACATTGTCATTACCGATTGTGATCACGAAAGCGTCGAGATCGAGCGCGAGTGTGTCGAGGCCGCCGGCGGTCGCCTGACGCTGTGTCAGGACGTCACGCCCGAGGGCATCATCCACAACGCGGCTGATGCTCAGGGGCTGATCGTGCAGTACGGCCGGATCACCGATGAGGTGCTTTCGGCGCTGCCTGAGCTGCGCGTGGTGTCGCGCTACGGCGTCGGGGTGGATACCGTCGATGTCGAGGCGGCCACCCGCCACGGTGTGGCAGTGTGCAACGTGCCGGACTATGGCACCGAGGCGGTCTCTGATCATGCGATCATGCTCTCGCTTGCCGTGCTGCGCGACGTAACCGGCCTTGATCGGCGCCTGCGTCAGGGGCAGCCGGCGCTGGGGCCGGCGCAGCCGATCTTTCAGCTGCGCGGTCGGCGCTTCGGCGTGATCGGTGCCGGCGCCATCGGCATGGCCACGGCGCGCAAGGCGGCCGGGCTGGGTTTTGAGGTGGTGCTCACTGATCCGCGCCTGACCCCCGGAGACACCACGGATGATGGCTGGGCGGTGGTGTCGCTTGAGGCGCTGCTGGCCACATCACAGGTGGTGTCGCTGCACCTGCCGCTGATCGAGCAGACGCATCACCTGATCGATGCCGGTGCGCTTGCCGCGATGCGTCGTGACGCCATTTTGATCAACACCGCGCGCGGCGGCGTGGTGGATACCGATGCGCTGGTCGAGGCGCTCGGGGCCGGGCAGATCTTCGGGGCCGGGCTTGACGTGCTCGAAGAGGAGCCGCTGGCCGTCGATCATCCGCTGACTCGATTCGAGCGGGTCATTCTCACCCCGCATGCCGGGTTTTACACCGAGGAGTCCTACGCCGAGCTCAAGACGCGCACGGCGCAAAACGCCATCGATGTCATCGCCGGCAGAAACCCGCGCAACATTCTCAACCCTGAGGTGCTGGCGCAATCCTGAGGTGCCGGGTCTGTATCCTGACAGCGGAGAAGCGCCCGGCGCTTCTCCGCTTTTTTATGCCCCTTGCCTATATCCCCCGCCAATGGCATCGATAGCTTGCCGGATGCGCAATCCTTGCCATGCTGTTAGCCGGCTATTTACATGGTGATCGGGTGAGTCGGTCGCCATTCCATCGAGGAGGGCACGTCATGGACTATCGCAATCTGGGCCGTACCGGGCTGAAGGTTTCGCCGCTTTGTCTGGGCACCATGACCTATGGCACGCCGCAGTGGCGCGACTGGGTGCTGGACGATAAGCAGAGCCGGCCCTTTATCGAGCAGGCGCTCAATGCCGGCATCAACTTTTTCGATACCGCCGACATGTACTCCGACGGCGCCTCGGAAGAGGTCGTGGGGCGCGCGCTGAGAGACTTTGCCCGCCGTGAAGAGGTGGTGCTGGCCACCAAGGTCTATAACCCCACCGGCAACAAAACGCCCAACGAGCAGGGGCTGTCGCGCAAGCACATCCATCACGCCATCGACGCCTCGCTCACGCGACTGGGCATGGACTATGTCGATCTCTATCAGACCCATCGCTGGGACTACGACACCCCCATCGAGGAGACGATGGAGGCGCTGCACGAGGTCGTGAAATCCGGCAAGGCGCGCTATATCGGGGCCTCCAGCATGCACGCCTGGCAGTTTGCCAAAGCCCAGCACGTGGCGGAGAAAAACGGTTGGACAAAATTTTCCACCATGCAGCCGATGGTTAATCTCATCTATCGCGAGGAAGAGCGCGAGATGATTCCGCAGTGCATCGATCAGGGCGTGGGCGTGATTCCCTGGAGTCCGCTGGCGCGCGGCATTCTGGCCGGCAGCAAGGCCGTGAATGGTGAAGGACAGACCACCCGCGCCAAAAGCGATGAGCAGATGCGGGCCTGGAATCTCGGCCTTGAGCGCGACACCCCGGTGATCGAGGCGCTTCATGAGGTCGCCGGCGCACGTGGTGTGTCGCCGGCTCAGGTGGCACTGGCCTGGCTTTTGCAAAAGCCGGGGATCACGGCGCCGATTGTGGGGGCCAGCAAGTCCCATCACATGGATCAGGCCCTGGGGGCGCTCGAGATCACGCTGAGCGAGGCCGAAGTCGAGCAGCTCGAGGCACCCTACGTGCCGCATGAGGTGGTCGGGTTCGTATAAAAACACGCGCGCCCTGGTGCGCCACCCGTTGAAAAGCCCCGGCATCTGCCGGGGCTTTTGCGTGAAAGCCATGTTGAATCAATCAAATACGCGAAAGGGTTTGGCAGTGGCCGTTTGTGTCCCTAGACTTTTTGCCGGTTGAAGGGCCGAGACATGCGTTGATGCCCGGATCATTAAAATATCGAACAACACCCGAGCAACGCCCGGGGCAGCCATCAGGGAGAGAGGATGGAAAACTGGAGTCAGACCATGTCGGCAGGGCCACTGCTGGGGATCGCGGCCGGTGCGATCGCAGTCCTTTTGCTCATGGTGATCAAGTTCAGGGTGCATGCCTTTGTCACCCTGATTCTCGTCAGTCTGTTAACCGCCTTTGCCGCCGGTATTCCCGTTGATCGGATCGTGCCGACGCTTGTGAACAATTTCGGCAGCACGCTGGGCTCGGTGGCCCTTCTGATCGGGCTGGGGGCGATGCTGGGCAAGCTGGTGGAGTCCTCCGGCGGCGCCAAGGTGCTGGCCGATCGCATGATCGCAATCTTTGGTGAAAAGCGCGCCCCCTTTGCGCTCGGCGTGGCGTCACTACTGATGGGGTTTCCGATTTTCATGGATGCCGGCCTGATCGTGATGCTGCCGGTCATCTTTGCCATCGCCAAACGCCTCAACGGCCCGATCATCCCCTTTGCACTGCCGGCCGCGGCGGCCTTTTCGGTCATGCACGTGTTCGTACCGCCCCACCCCGGGCCGGTGGCGGCGTCTGAACTGTACGGCGCCAATTTGGGCCTGGTGATGCTGACCGGGGTGCTGATCGCCTTTCCGCTGTGGTATCTGTCGGGCTATCTGTGGAGCCGGTTTGCCGCCTCGCGCATTACGCTTGAACAGGTGGCCGGCGGCATGTTCGGGGACAGCAGCGATGAGGAGGTCACCAATCCGCCGTCGATCGGGGCGGTGCTTGCCATGCTGCTGCTGCCGATGGCACTGATTTTTATGAACACCGGGCTGGATTTTCTGCGCGCGGCCGGCATGGTCGACAGCGATGCCGGCTGGTTCAAGCTCTGTTCGGCACTGGGCGAGACGCCGATCGCGCTTTTGATCTCGGTGCTGGTGGCGCTGTGGGTGCTGGGCGGTCGCCGCGGCAAGTCGGGTACGGCGCTTGAGAAGGTGCTGGATTCGGCACTGGGGCCGATCTGCTCGGTGGTACTGATTACCGGTGCCGGCGGCATGTTCGGCGGTGTGCTGCGCGCCTCGGGCATTGGCGATGCGCTGTCGGGCTCGCTGGAAAACTTGGGCCTGTCGGTCATCATGGCCGCCTATGTGGTGGCGGTACTGATGCGCGTGGCCCAGGGCTCGGCCACCGTGGCGCTGGTCACCGCGGCAGGGTTGATGGCGCCGGCCGTGGAAGCCGGCGATTTCTCGACCATGCAGGTGGTGGCCATCACGCTGGCCACGGCCGCCGGCTCGGTGTTTGCCAGCCACGTCAACGACTCCGGTTTCTGGCTGGTCGGGCGGCTCATGGGCATGGATGTCAAAACCACGCTCAAGGTCTGGACCACCCAGCAGACGCTGGAATCCGTGCTGGGCTTTGCGATGGCCTGGGTCGTTTTCGTGCTGTTCTAGCACGCCCGCTATGGACCAAAAAAAAACGACGCCCTCGGGCGTCGTTTTTCGTGCGTCACATCAGCGTATCAGCTGCCGGGGCGGGTGTTGCCCGGTACATGATCCGTGGAAGTGGTGCTGCCAAAGCGCGGCTCGGTATTGCTGCTGTCCGAAGACGACTGACCGCGGCTGTCCGAAGACGACGCGGTGCGATCGCCCGAATCGTTGTCATCGCCACTATGCTTTTCGGTGGCCTCCTGCGCTTTTTCGCTGGCACGCTCCATCTGCTCCGAGCCCATTTCGCTGGCACGATCGACCAGCTGGTCACGGGTGTCGCCCATGGCGCGCTGTTCGGCACGCGAGGTGGGCAGAAGCGAACCCAGCAGGGCGCCGGCCGCCAGGCCGAGTGCGCCGGTCGCAACCGGATTGTCGTGCGCCAGATCGCTCAGCCATGAACCGGTTTCACGTGCTTTGGAAGACGCATCGTGAAGGCGATCGCTGGAACCCTGTTTCATGCGCTGCATCCTGTCTCCAGCACCGCTTTTCATGTTGTGTGCCCGTTCGCCGGCCCCGTCCTTCATGCTGCGCGCCTTGTCACCGGCGCCGTGCAGAGCGTCACCGGCGCGCTGGCGCAGGCTGTCATCGCTGCCGCTTGAGGTGCGTCCCTGACGGTGTTGATCGATGGAGTCACCTTCGCTGTAAAGCGGCTCATCAAAGAGCGGCTCGTCGTAGATCTCGTCATATTCGTGGGTCTGCGGCTGCGTTTGCGCGGCCGCATGACGGGCCTTTTTCTGGCGCTTGTCGTTGAAGCGACTCGGCACATCGCCATGACCCGAGTTTGACGAGTTGCTGGAGTAGATCAGCCAGCCGATGCCCACGCCGATCAGGGCAGCCGGCATCGGGTTGTCACGTACCGAACGCCCCAGGTTGGAGAAGTAATCCCGGGCGGAATCGCTTTTTACGTATTCCATGGCGCTGCTCATCATGTGATCAGACGAGAAGCGCTCCTGGAAATCGCTGAGCGTGTCATCCAGATGAGAGCGGGTCTTGTTGATGTCCGCCTCGATCTCTTCGGGACTGCGTGTGTCCTGCTGGTCCTGATTCTGGTCGTGATCGCTCATTGCTTGTTCTCCTCTTCCTTGTGGCTTCCGGCATGTTCCTTGAGCATGGACTGATCACGCTGCAGGCTGTCGACGGTACGATCCGGCGTCATGGCCTGGGTGCTCAGCGTGTCGCGGGCCTTTTTCATCATGCTCATGCCGATGATGGCGACAATGGCGCCCACGATCAGGGCCGACAGCCACAGATCGATGACCTGACCCAGGCCAATGACAGCAGCGGCCAGCAGCACCAGAAGTCCGGCATTGAGGACAGCGCCTGCCACGACCATGGCGCCGATGGCGGCACCGGCGCGCTTGATGTTTTGCTGCATCTCGGCCTTGCCGAGTGCGATCTCCTGGCGTACCAGCGAAGTGACATCGTTGAGCAGCGAGGAGAGCATCCCCACCATGCCGCGCGGCTCGTCGCCGCCTTGTTCGGCGTGTCGGCGCTCGTCGATGCTGGGGTCCTTGTGACCTGAAGGTTGTGTCATGATCAAACGCTCCCTGTTGATTCGAACACTAAAGATGAAATGCCTGTCAGACGGTTTGCAGCAGGGGCGTCATCAGCGATTGGAGCTTTTCAGAAAACGCGACAGCAAAAAGCCGCCCGCGACCATGCCACCGATAAACAGTGCCGGCTCGCGACGGGAAAAATCCTGCACCTCTTTCAAAAGCGATTCGCTTTTTTCATCACGCAGATGATCGGCCAGGGTGTCGGTTCTATCCGCCAGGCGATAGGTGTAATCGGCAAGCGACACCTGGTCCTGATCCTTGAACTGCATGGCCATGCTGCGCACGGCTTCGGAGAAGTTCGAGATATAGTCGGCCACAAACCCCTTCTGGCTGTCGGCCCGACGCAGGGCTTCTTCACGTGCCTGATCGGCTGTTTCGCGAGCCTTTTGCTGCGCCTGCTCCCTGTTCTGCTGTGCCTTGTCGCTGCCCTGTGAGCCGCCATTGCCGGTGCTGGTATTGTTTTGCTGGCGGTTATCGCCATGCATGAAACGGTCATCCGTGTCGTTCATGATGTGCACCCTGAAGCCAATAAATTAACCTGAGTTAGTAAGTGCCGAAGCGTGCCGGATCTTTTCACGTCTCGTTCGACATCCACACTGAAACAGTAGATTGGAAGGGCCGTACGTCAAGGAAATTGAAGGATTATAAATTCAGGAAGTGGCGTAAATATTTGTTATGACTGGCTTAAAGATGATGCAGGTTAATAACGAAGTGGGGGCAGGTTTCAAACGCCAGAAACTGCGCCGTCATGCGCTCTGGCGTCGAAAAAGACGGGCAGTATTTATAATGAAAAATCGATGTAAAATTTCTGAAATAAAGGAAAGAGGGTATTGCCGGAGTGTGATAAAGCCCTGTCAGGAAACAGGGCCATGATGCCAGATCACGATGCTTTCAAGCAGGGTGCTGACGACCCTTTCACTGTCGTCGGCCAGTTCGAAAGGCGTTTGTTTCAATAGCCAGTCGGTCACCACGCCCTTGATACATGACAGCAGCATCGAGGCTGCCATGGCCGGGGTCAGATCGTTTCGCAGGGCAATCTCGCCGCAATCCACGCCGCGCTGCAGCGTCTGGCTGATCATGTCGCGACACTCCTGCATGTGCAGGTCCAGCTGGTCGTTGACCCAGGCAAACTCGCCGATGAACTCGTTGCGTGACGAGGTCAGCATCAAAATGCGTTGAAGCCGGCTGTCGCGTGACAGTGACTCAAGGTCCTGCACCAGCGTCAGGCGCATGATGGTAACGGGGGCGTGAGCGAGCTGCTCGCACTGCGCCAGATGAGCGGCCAGGCGTTCGGTCATCTGGCGCTTGCGCTCCAGAAGGGCCGCCAGAATGCTGGTCTTGCCTTCCGGGAAATGCCAGTTCAGCGCGCCGCGAGTGACGCCGGCACGCGTTGCGATATCGTTGTGCGTGGTGCGGCTGAGGCCTTTCTCGATAAAAAGATGCTCGGCGGCATTCATCAGCGACTGACGCGTCAGTTCCGCTTCTTCCTTGGTCTTTCTCATGGACGTCGTCTCGACGTTAAACCTGTCGTAAAGGGAGCATTGCCGCGCGGACAGGGCGTTTCACGCAGGCGAGCGCACAATAATGCATACATGCGCGATTGTATATTTAAGACCGGCGATGATGAATAGATCGTTGGTCTCTGGCACGAATTTCAGCGTTTGAGCATGGTAGCGGCAGACGCGGCCCTTGCGGCTTCCCGCAATGCCGGGTTGATGAGGGCAAATTCGTTACCTACCTTATAATCTCCTGACAGCAAGTTATAAGGCCCATGGCAACGCATCATGGCGCCACGACCGCCCTCCACGGAGGCTGGTCACGAACATGAAGCATCGATCCGATACCAATAAAACGTGACTCAGCGTCCGCCACGTCGGGCACTGAAGCGATCGCGACCGATACGAGACCGTACAAGACTACAGATGAGGACCTGACTCATGGCACCTGTTATCCGTCATTCGACGGGCGTGGGGTTTTGTACCCCCGGCGCCCAGGCTGAAATCGCCGAACGTCCCAGTGCCGCCTCCGGCAAGACATCCGATACCCGCCGCATCACCCTGACCGTCAACGGGCAGCAACACGATCTGCAGGTGGCACCCAATGCCGTGCTGCTGGATGTGTTGCGTGAAGAACTGGGCCTTTTCGGCACCAAAAAGGGCTGTGATCACGGCCAGTGCGGCGCGTGCACCGTTCACGTCAACGGACGCAGCGTCAACAGCTGCCTGATGCTGGCCTGCATGCAGGAAGGCGCCGAAATCGTCACCATCGAAGGACTGGCCGAAAGTGCCGGCTTCGAGCAGGGCCATCATCCGGTGCAGGAAGCCTTTCTGGCCCATGATGCCTACCAGTGCGGCTACTGCACGGCCGGTCAGATGATGACCGCGGCGGCCGTCATCAGCGATGACAGCATCGATGGTGACGAGACCTCGCTGCGCGAAGCGCTCAGCGGCAACATCTGCCGCTGCGGTGCCTATAAAAATATTCTCGATGCGGTACAAAGTGCCCGCGGCAAGATGCGGGGAGGGGAGCAAGATGCGTCAGTTTGAACTTGAAAGCGTCGAGGCCATCGATCAGGCCGTCAGCCATCGCAGCGTCCATGAGGGTCAGGCCTTCATCGCCGGCGGCACCACGCTGCTGGATCTGGTCAAGCTTGACGTCATGCAGCCCGAAAAGGTGGTGGATGTCACCCGGCTGCCGCTCAAGCGTATCGAGACGCTCGATGACGGTCGCCTCAAGGTAGGCGCGCTGGTCTCCAATACCGAGCTTGCCAAACACGAGATCGTGCTGCGCGACTATCCGGTACTCAGCGAGGCGCTGCTTTCGGGGGCCTCGACCGGCCTTCGCAACATGGCCTCCACCGGCGGCAACGTCATGCAGCGCACCCGCTGCCCCTATTTCCGCGACCCGGCCATGCCGTGCAACAAGCGTGAGCCGGGCACGGGCTGTTCGGCCATTGACGGCATCAACCGCAACCACGCCGTGCTGGGCACCAGCGAGCAGTGTATCGCCACGCATCCTTCCGACATGTGTGTCGGCATGGTCGCCGCCGGCGCCACACTGGTGCTGGAAGGCCCCGATGGCCAGCGTGAAGTGGCCTTTGAGGACTATCACCTGCTGCCGGGGGACACCCCCGAGCGCGAGCACGATCTGAAACCGGGCGAGCTGATTACCCACGTGATTCTGGATGCCCCGCGCGGTGGCGGTCAGCACTACCTCAAGCTGCGCGATCGCGCCTCCTACGAGTTTGCGCTCGCCTCCTGTGCAGCGATTGTCAATCTGGATGGCGACACCGTCAGCGAGGTACGCGTTGCACTCGGCGGGGTGGCGACCAAACCCTGGCGCGCCACGGCCGCCGAAGCCGCCCTCAAGGGGCAGTCGGCCACGCAGGAAAGCTTCGAGCGTGCGGCCGAGGCGGCCTTTGCCGATGCCGTGGCCTACAGCCACAACGGCTACAAGATCACGCTGGGCAAGCAGGCTGTTGTGCGTGCGCTCAGAGACGCCACCGCCGCCGCCCGCGCCTGATCACGGAGAGATCACATGACCACCGATACCGGAAAGACCCGCGAACATAATCTGAGCGCTGAAAAGCCGCGCATTGACGGCACGCTCAAGCTCACCGGCGGCGCCGACTACACCGCCGACCGTAATCTGCCCAACCAGACCTACGGCTATCCGGTCACCAGCACGATCACCAAGGGCCGGCTGGTGTCGCTGGAACTCGATGAGGCGCTGGCCATGCCGGGCGTGCTGGATATCTTCCATCACGACAACTTCGACAAGCTCAGCCGTTCGCCCAACAGCTTCGCCGAAGAAAACCTGACCAGCGAACCGCGTCTGCCGTTTGAAGACAACGAGATTCACTATCAGGGGCAATATATTGCGCTGGTGGTCGCTGACACCTTCAATCACGCTCGCGCAGCGGCACTGAAGGTCAAGGCCAACTATGAGCACGATGATGATTTCCTGACCGATATCAAGGCGCTGGATCGCGGTGAGGGCGAACTGCCCGGCGAAGAGCAGCCGGGAGACGCCTCCTCGCTGGGCGATGCCGACAGCGCCCTGAAAGGCGCGGCCGTTTCGATCGATCAGCGCTACTCAATTGCCCAGGAAAACCACAGCGTCATGGAGATGCACGCCTCCGTTGCGCAGTGGGAAAACGATATGCTGACCATCTATGAGTCCTCTCAGGGCGTGGTCTTTCAGCGCAACGCGCTGTCGAAAATATTTGGCATCCCGCCCGAGAAAGTGACGGTCATCTCGCACTTTATCGGCTCCGGCTTTGGCGGCAAGCTCTTCATGTGGCCGCACGCCATCATGACGGCCGTGGCGGCCCGTCGGCTGGGACGCCCGGTCAAGACGGTGCTGTCGCGTCAGCAGGAATACCTGGCCACCGGCTATCGCCCGACCTCGCTGCAGCGCATTCGCATCGGGGCCGACGACAGCGGCAAACTGTTGTCCATCCATCACGATGGCTGCAACGAAAGCTCGCCGGCCGGCAAGCATGACGATACCGTCAGCGGCGCCACACCCAAGATGTATAACTGCGACAACGTGGCCGTCACCAACCGGCTGATCGACGTCAACAAGTGCCCGCCGTGCCCCATGCGTGCCCCCGGCGAGTCTTCCGGCAATTTCGCACTGGAAACCGCGCTGGATGAGCTGGCAGTCAAGCTCGAGATGGACCCGCTGGCGCTGCGAAAGAAAAACTTTGCCGACAAGGATCCGGCTTCCGGCCTGCCCTGGTCGAGTAATCACCTTCAGGAGTGCTGGGACAACGCGGCCAAACGCTTTGGCTGGGACAAGCGCAACGCCACGCCCGGTGCGATGACGGATGGTGACGAGATCATCGGCTACGGTATGGCGACCCAGAGCTGGGAGGCGATGCGCCAGCACTGCAGTGCGCGCTTTGGTTTCCGCTCTGATGGCTCACTGCTGGTGGCCTGCGGTACGCAGGATATCGGCACCGGTACCTACACCATCGTTGCGCAAACGGCCAGCGAGCTGACCGGTGTGCCCATCGAGATGATCGATGTGCGGCTGGGCGATTCCTCGCTGCCCTCCGGTCCGCTCTCGGGTGGCTCCTTTGCCACGTCTACCGTGCTGCCCGCGGTCTCAGCGGCCTTTGACGAGGCGCTGTCGCAGCTCAAGTCGCTGGCGACGGCTGAAGGCGGTGTATTCGAAAACGTCGATCCCGAGAACATCGAGTTTCAGGGTGGCAGGCTGGTACAGGGCGATCGCAGCGTCGAAGTCACCCAGCTGCTCAAGGACAACCAGCTGGGGCTGGTCGACGCCGAGGCTTCTGCCCAGCCAGGTGACGAGCAGAACCAGTACAGCTTCCGCTCCTTCGGTGCCGTGTTCGTTGAAATCCGCTGGGATCCGGGCATCTCGCGCCTGCGCGTCGCGCGCGTGGTCTCGACCATCGATATCGGTCGCGCCATCAACCCGATGACGGCGCGCAACCAGGTCGAGGGCGGCATTGTCATGGGCATGGGCATGGGCATGTTCGAACAGTCCGAGTTCGATCACAACGGCTATCCCTACAACAACAATCTGGCGGACTACATCGTGCCGGTAAATGCCGATATGCCGGATATTGATGTCGAGCTGCTCGACTATCCCGACTATCACCACAACGCGTTCGGCGCCCGTGGTGTGGGTGAGATCGGCCTGACGGGTGTGGCAGCTGCCATCTCCAATGCGGTCTATAACGCCACCGGCAAGCGCATGCGCGATATGCCGATCTCGATCGAAAAGCTGCTGTCCGCCTGATTTCGGACCCGTTTTTTTGATGCGCCAGGGCCGGTCTTCACATGAAGGCCGGCCCTTTTGGTTGGTGCTGTTTGAAGGCGTTTGACACATTCCTTTAAAAGCGCTGAAAACGGCCGTGATGGACTGGCAATTCCCCCGACCCCGGTCCAGGCTTGAATCGTTTGCCGGCAAACGAGTTGCCCGGCAGTGACTACTATTCCCCACGATTTCAGAGCGCCTCAAGGCGCCATCATCGGCGGCTGGCACCGTCGATACCCACACCGACCGTGATGACACAGGGCGTGAAAGCACCTGCGTGCCCTGATGCAATGAGGAGTGACACATGAGTGATCACCGCAAGGGTGATGGATCGGGCGTTGAAACCTTTGATGCCCGTTCACCTTCCAGACGACGTTTTCTCAAGACCATGGGCGCTTCCGGCCTGGCCGCCGCCACGGCGCCGGCCTGGGCGCAGATTGCCCAGGCCAGCCAGGCGCAGAGCGAGCCCGTCGAGCCACGCGACGACGGCGCGCCCGCCGAGGGCGAGCAGCAGGTCCGGCTGACCGTCAACGGCGTCGAGCACACCCTGAACGTCAAGCCCAATGCGGTACTGCTTGATGTATTGCGCGACCGTCTGGAGCTGACCGGCACCAAAAAGGGCTGCGACCAGGGCCAGTGCGGCGCCTGTACGCTGCTGGTCAACGACACGGCGGTCAATTCCTGCCTGTCGCTGGCCGTCTCTCACGATGGTGACGAGATCACCACCATCGAAGGGCTTTCAAGCGGTGATGAGCTGCATCCGGTGCAGGCCGCCTTCTGGGAACATGATGCCTACCAGTGTGGCTACTGCACCTCGGGGCAGATCATGAGTGCCGTCGCCATTCTCAACGATGACAACATCGGCAGTGATGATGCATCAATCCGCGAGGCGATGAGCGGCAATATCTGTCGCTGCGGCGCCTATAAAAACATTCTGGCTGCCGTGCAGGATGCCCGCGGCAGAATGGAGGGAGCGAGCTGATGCGCGAATTCGACTATGCACGCGCCGACAGCCCCCGCCAGGCGGTGTCGACCCACGGCGCGAACGAGCAGGCGGCCTATCTGGCCGGCGGCACCACGCTGCTGGATCTGGTCAAGATCGACATCATGCGCCCGGAGCAGGTGGTCGACATCAACCGGCTTGATCTTAAAAGGATCGAGACGCTTGACGACGGGCGAGTGCGCATCGGCGCGCTGGTGACCAACACCGCGCTGGCCCGCGATGAGCGAATTACGCGGGACTATGCCGTGCTCAGCGAGGCGCTGCTGTCCGGGGCCACCACGCAGCTGCGCAACAAGGCCACCACCGCCGGCAACGTCATGCAGCGCGTGCGCTGCCCGTACTTTCGCGATGGCGTGTCGAACTGCAACAAGCGCGAGCCGGGCTCGGGCTGTGCCGCCATCGAGGGCCATAACCGCTCGGTGCACGCCGTGCTCGGCACCAGCGAGCACTGTATCGCCACCCATCCCTCGGACATGTGCGTGGCGATGGCCGCGATCGGTGCCACGGTCACCGTCGAAGGCCCCGAGGGCCAGCGCGATATCGACTTTCTCGACTTCCACCTGCTGCCCGGCGACACCCCCGAGCGCGAACATGATCTCAAACCCGGCGAGCTGATCACCCACGTGACGCTGGACGCGCCGCTCGACAGCAGCCGCTCACACTATCTCAAGCTGCGTGATCGCGCCTCCTATCAGTTTGCACTCGCCTCGAGCGCCGTGATCGTTCGCCTGGACGGCGACACCATCGTGGAGGCCCGCGTAGCCCTGGGGGGCGTGGGGACCAAACCCTGGCGCGCTTTCGAGGCCGAAGCGGCGCTCAAGGGGCAGGCCCTCGGCGAGGCAAGCTTTGAGCGCGCCGCCGAAATCGCCATGCAGGGCGCCACGCCCTACGCCCACAACGCCTTCAAGATTCCGCTGGGCCGACAGGCCATCGTGCGCAATCTCACCACCCTGACCGCCTGAAGGCGCGACCAGACAGGAGCACGTCATGAGTGACAGCATTATTGGCGCCGGTCCGAAGCGTATCGACGGCCAGCGCAAGGTGACCGGCACCGCGCTCTACGCCGCCGATCATCACCCCGACAACATGGCCTATGGCTACGGGGTGTTCAGCACCATCGCCCGCGGCAGTGTCACGGGGCTGGACCTGGACGCAGCGCGACAGTCCCCCGGGGTGATCGATATCTTTCATCACGATCACTTTCCCGATCTGCACCGCTCGCCGGCCTCCATGGCCCAGGGCAACAAGGTCGAAGAGACCCGCCTGCCGTTCGAGGACAACCAGGTCCACTACGAGGGCCAGTTCGTGGCGCTGGTGGTGGCCGACACCTTTGAAAACGCCCGCGCCGCGGCACGAAAGGTAGAGGTCAGCTACCAACGCGATGACGCCATCGCCAATCTGGATCAGGGTGTGAAGGCCCACGGCACGACATCCGGCAGCGGCAATCACGAGCGGGGTGACGCACCGGCAAACTTCGACGGCGCCGCCCACAGCATCGATGTGACCTACACCACACCGGTCGAAACCCACAACCCGATGGAGATGCACGCCTCCGTGGCGAGCTGGGAGGGCGATCGCCTGACCATTGTTGAGTCCTCCCAGGGGGTGGTACAGCAGCGCAACGCGCTGGCGAAAATCTTCGGCATTCCCCAGGGGCATGTCCGGGTCGAATCGCCGTTTATCGGCTCGGGCTTTGGCGCCAAGCTCTGGATGTGGCCGCACGCGGTGGCAGCGTCTGCCGCGGCGCGCGAAACCGGCCGCCCGGTGCAGCTGGTGGTGCCGCGCCAGCAGATGTTCACCACCACCGGCCATCGCCCGGAAACGCGCCAGCGCCTGCGCCTGGCCACTGACGACAACGGCCGACTGGTATCGCTGCGTCACGAATCGATCAACACGACCTCGTTTACCGATCAGTACGTCGAAACCTGCGGCAGCGTGACCAAAAGCCTCTATTCCTGCCCGAACCTGACGGTCAGCCACGACACCACACAGGTCAATCGCGGCACGCCCACTTCGATGCGCGCCCCGGGCGCGGCACCGGGGCTGTTTGCGCTGGAGTCGGCGATCGATGAGATGGCGCATGCCGCCGGGGTCGATCCGCTCGAGTTTCGCATGAACAACTACGCCGACCGGGACGAAAGCCAGGATCTGGACTTTTCCAGCAACCACATTCGCGAGGCCACGGAAAAGGCCGCCGAGACATTCGGCTGGCATGATCGCAACCCGGAAGTCGGCTCGATGCGAGACGGTCACGAGATCGTCGGCTACGGCATGGCGGCGTGCAACTGGGAGGCGATCAAGCGCGAGTGCGAAGCGCGGGTCTCCCTGCGCGCTGACGGCACGGCCTATGTCACCTGTGCCACCCAGGACATCGGCACCGGCACCTACACCATCATTGCCCAGGCGGTCAGCGATCTTACCGGCCTGCCGCTGGAGAAAATTACCGTGCGGCTGGGGGATACCAGCTATCCGGAAGGCCCGGTCTCCGGGGGCTCCTGGGTCACGGCCACCACGCTGCCGGCGGTGGCCGCCGCCACGCGCGAGGCGATCGAGGAGCTCAAGGGCTACGCCACCAGCGACAAGGGCGATTTTTCCGACGCCGACAGCGACAGCCTCGAATTCGAGGACGGTCAGCTCACGCACAACGGGCAACGCGTGAACTACGTCGACGTGCTCAAGGGCCAGAAGCTGGCCAGCGCCGACGGTCACGCCCACACCCAGGGCGCCGATGATCGCTACTCCTATCGCTCGTTTGGCGCACACTTTGTCGAGGTGCGCTGGGACCCGGGTATCTCGAGTCTGCGCGTTGCCCGCGTGGTCAGCGCCATCGATGTCGGGCGCGTGATCAACTCGATGACGGCGCGCAACCAGGTCGAGGGGGCGATCGTCATGGGCCTTGGCATGGCGCATTTCGAGGCCACCGAATATGACGCGCGTAACGCCCGGCCGGTGAACAACGACTATGCCGAGTACGTGGTGCCGGTGCATGCCGATCAGCCGCCGGAGGTCGATGTGATTCTGCTCGACTATCCTGATCTCGAATTCAACGAATTCGGTGCCCGCGGGATCGGCGAAATCGGGATTACCGGCATGGCCGCGGCGGTGGCCAACGCGGTGTATCACGCCACCGGTAAGCGCGTCCGGGACCTGCCGATCTTCAAGGAGAAGCTGATGGACAACATTCCGGCCGTGCAATCGGCCTGAGGTGTCCGCTCTCCTTGCCGTGCCGGCGCCCGACAGGGCGCCGGCTTTTTAATGTTCAAGCAGGGGCCGGGCCGTCGCGCCGTGGAACCATTTTCATCGACAGGAGCGTTGCATGACACTGAACAACCTGCGCCATCACGAGCGCTTTGCCTATCGCCCGATCACCGACCGCGACGACTTTCGCTGGCCCGGCGATACGCGTCTGGCCGTCTATGTGGGCGTCAATCTGGAACATTTCGCCTTTGGCGAGGGGCGCGGCCCGGGTATTGCGCCGCCGGCACCGGAAGGCGAGCCGGATGTGCTCAACTACGCCTGGCGCGAATACGGCAACCGGGTGGGGGCATGGCGCTTTCTGGAGATGCTCGAGGCACTGTCGCTGCCGGCCGGTGTGATCGCCAATACCTCGATTCTTGATCACTGCCCCGAGCTGCTGGAGGCCTTCATGGCCCGCGGCGACGAGCTGATCGGCCACGGCCATACCAACGCCGAGCGCCAGGGGCAGCTCTCTCTCAGTGATGAAGCCGCGCTGATCCATCGCTGTCGTGAGCGTCTGGCGAACCACTTCGGCAAGGCGCCCGAGGGCTGGCTCTCGCCCTGGATTTCGGAAAGCGAGCGCACCCCGGATCTTTTGCAGGAGGCCGGGTTCGCCTACACGCTCAACTGGTCACACGATGACCGCCCTACAGCCATGCGCACCCGTCACGGCAGCCTGCTGTCGATTCCCTATCCGCAGGAATTGAACGACATTCCGACCATCTCGACGCATCGGGTCAGCATGAACGAGTTTGCCACCATGATGCGCGATCAGTTTTTCGAGCTGCTCGAGCAGTCTCGCCACCAGCCGCTGGTCATGGGCATTGCCCTGCACCCCTGGCTGACCGGTCAGCCCTTCCGGCTGCGGCTGCTGCGCAAGGTGCTTGGTGATCTGGCCGGTCATCGCGAGGCCGAGGGCGTCTGGTGGACCACGCCCGGCGCGATTGCCCGCCACGTGGCCAAACAAAACGTCTGATGCCGGAGTGCCCATCGATGAATGACGAAAACCAGTCGCCCCGCGTGGCGATGATATCGGGGGCCAATCGCGGCATCGGTGCCGCGATTGCCCGGCATCTCAAGCAAAATGGCTGGCAGCTGAGTCTGGGCGTGCGCCGGCCCGATGAGATCGACCCGACGCTGACCGGCGAGCAGGTGTTGGTCCATCCCTACGATGCGGCCACCGATGCCTTCGACCAGGCCTGGGTCGATGCCACGGTGGCGCGCTTCGGGCGTCTGGATGCGTTGATCAACAACGCCGGCATCATGATCCCCAAAACGGTGATCGAGGCCGAGGACGCCGATATCGACGCGATTTTCGACATCAACGTCAAGGCGCCGCTGCGACTGGCCCGCGCGGCCTGGCCGCATCTGAAGGCCACAGGCGCCGGGCGCGTGGTGTCAGTGGTGTCGCTGTCCGGCCATCGGGTCAAGAGCGCGCGCTCCGGGCTCTACTCGATGAGCAAGTTTGCCGCCCTTGCGCTGTCGCATGCGCTGCGCAAGGAGGGCTGGGAGGACGGCGTGCGCGCCACGGCGCTGTGTCCGGGGCTGGTGGCCACCGATATGGGCGAGTCGGTCGGCAACATTCCGCCCGAGCAGATGACGCAACCCGAGGACCTGGCCCGGCTGGTGGCGATGGCGCTCGACATGCCCAACACGGCAAGCCTTGCCGAGCTCAACGTCAACGCCTCACTGGATGACTACTACTGAGGCAGTCGGTCACTTTGCCCGGCCGGGCATTGCAGCGACAATGGGCCTGCAAGGGCAGCCGCACGGCGACTGCCCGTTCATTTCAGCCTGCCCGGCAGGCCCCGTGACTGGAGACAATGATGAAAACCGCTCTGCGCTGGATGGCCCCCCTGTTTCTGGCCGCACTGCTGGGCAGCACTCAGGCGCTGGCCCATGCCCACCTCAAGGACGCCACGCCCGGTGAAAAGGCGAGCGTTTCTGACCCGCACGAGATCCGCCTGACCTTCAGCGAAGGCCTTGAGCTGGCCTTCAGCGAGATTGACGTTGTGGGCACCAGCGGCGATTCGGTCACCCTCGATGAGGCCCGGCTTCAGGATGGCGGCCGGACGCTGGTGGTCCCGATCGGGGAGTCGCTGGAGCGCGGCAGCTACGATGTTCACTGGCACGTGCTCTCGGTCGATGGTCACAAGACGCAGGGACAGTACCGCTTTGACGTTTCGCCGTGATCGAGCCGGCCACGGCGCTGCTGGCCGGTCGGCTTGTCTTTAACGTGGCCGCACTCCTGCTCTGGGGCGGGAGTGCCTGTCTGCTGCTGATCAATGATCAGGCGCTGCGCGAACTGCTCTGGCAGCGGCTGCGCCCATGGGGCGCTGGAGCATCGATACTGGCCGGGCTTGCTACTCTGGCGGCGCTGCCGACGCTGACTGCCTCGATCGGCGGCGGCTGGGAAGACGCACTCGATAGGCACATGCTGATGCTGGTGGCCACCAAAACCGTGGTGGGCAGCGCCTGGATCTGGCAGCTGGCATCCACCGTGACGCTGGCGGTGGTGCTTATCGTGCCCGCGCATCAGCGGCCGGCGAGTGTCGGCATCGCCTCGGCGCTGATGCTGGCCACGCTCACCGTCTCGGGCCATACCGCCATGCACGACGGCGCGGTCGGCATACTGCATCGCCTCAACGACTGGTGCCATCTGCTTACCGGCGGCTTCTGGCTGGGGGCGCTGGCGCCGGTGGTACTGCTGCTGGGGCAGTTGAGTCAGCCGTCAATGCGCCCGGCAGCCATTCAGGCGCTGATCCGCTTTTCCAGCGTCGGGCATCTGGCGGTGGCGGGGGTTGTGCTGACAGGCATCATGAACACCTGGCTGTTGGTCGGCGCACTGCCGCTCGATGGTGACGTGCTCTATCAGCGCGCGCTGTGGCTCAAGGTAGCGCTGGTGGGGCTTTTGATCATGATGGCCGTGTTCAATCGCTATCGACTGGTGCCCCGGCTTTCCCGGGATGCAGGCGCCCTGTTTTTGTTGCGCCGGGTGTCCATGGTGGAAATCGCCGTGCTGCTCGGCGTGGTCGCGCTGGTGGCCTGGTTCGGTACCCTCCCGCCCGGCCACGGCTGATCTGCCTGCCCGCACACGAGCGGTGCTGCGTGTGCGAGCAAGGCAGGGCGTCTCAGGCCCATGCGGGGAAGGGGTCGCGCAGCCCGGCGGTGGCTTCAGGCATCGGCCTGTCGAGCGGCAGGTCGATCAGGCAGTTCTCCAGCGCCGAGCGGATGGCGTGCTCGTCCATGTGCTGACCGACAAAGACCAGCTCGTTACGGCGGTCGCCGTACTGCGCGTCCCAGTAGCTTGCCATGGCGTCGCGCCACTGCGGGTCATCCGGCCAGCGTGATTTCGGCATGCCGGCCCACCAGTAGCCGTAGCGCTCGGTGCGAATAAAGGCGCCGGCTTGGCTCATCACGGCCACATGATCCGGGCGGGTGGCGAGCCAGAACAACCCCTTGGCGCGGACCACGCCCGCCCAGCAGTCGCCGTCCTTGATGAAATCATCCAGACGCTGCGGATCAAAGGGGCGCCGGGCGCGGAACACGAAGCTTTTGATGCCGTACTCCTCGGTTTCCGGCACGTGGCTGTCGAAATCGTTGAGTTCGCGATACCACAGCGGGTGCTGGCGCGAGCGCTCGGGGTCATAAAGCCGGGTATCGAGCAGCGTTTCGATGGCCACCTCGGCGTAGTCGGTTTCTATGACATCGGCGCCGGCGTTGAGACTTTGAAGGATCTCGCGCACCGCGATCTGCGTGGCAGGCGCTGTGTCACTGATCTTGTTGAGGATGATGCGATCGGCGAATTCGATCTGATCGACCATCAGATCCACCAGCGTGCGGGCATCCGCCTCGCCGTTGATCTCGCCGCGGTCCTTGAGAAACTCGGTCGAGGCGTAGTCCCTGAGCAGGCTGGCGGCATCGACCACCGTGATCAAGGCGTCAATCCGGGCCACATCAGAAAGTGAAAAGCCGGCCTCGTCGCGAAACTCGAACGTGGTCGCCACCGGCAGCGGCTCCGAAATGCCGGTGGATTCGATCACCAGCGCGTCATAGCGGCCCTCGCATGCCAGGCGGCTGACTTCCTTGATCAGATCGCCGCGCAGGGTGCAGCAGATGCAGCCGTTGGTCATCTCCACCAGGCGCTCTTCGGTGTGCGACAGGTGGCTGTCACCGCCGCGAACCAGGTCGGCATCGATATTGACCTCCGACATGTCGTTGACGATCACCGCCACCCGGCGGCCCTCACGGTTGGCCAGAAGCCGGTTGAGCAGGGTGGTCTTGCCCGCGCCCAGAAAGCCGGAAAGGATGGTGACCGGGAGCCGGGTGTCTGAAGCTGGTGTGGTCATGGCGTTGTCTCGCAATGATATATCGTAACGCTAACAGGCAGGACTGACATCCGAACAGGCCCGTCACGCGGTATCTGGCGGGCCTGTCGGTGATGGTGCCTCAGGCGTCGAGAAAGTCTTCCAGAGTGGTGGCCAGGGTTTCGCGCGGAATGTCGCGGGTAATGAACACCAGCCGTGACAAGCGCACGCCGCCCGGCCACGCTTCAAGCTCGACCGGCGGATGAAACAGATGCTGCACCCCGTGAATCACCAGCGGGCGGTCACGGCCCTCGATATCGAGCATGCCCTTGATGCGCAGCATGTCGTGGCCCATGAGGCTGGTGATCAGCGATAGCCACGCCTCCAGCCGCGCGGCTTTAATGGGGCGTTCGAACACGAAGCAATGCGCGCGGATGTGATCGTCGTGGCGGTTGGGGTCGGGGACGGGCGCGGCAGGCGTCATGCCGGCGTGCACCTCGGCGCTGTCGACTCGGGCAAACATCGCACCCGGAGAGAGCGTGGGCGAATGCGCCGCCGGGTCCTGTTCTGCGGCCTGGCCCAGCCAGCGCTTGATGTCGTCGCTGCGCGCTTCCATGTCCTCCGGTCCCAGGCCCAGCAGGGCATCGGCCTCGATATGGCCGTGATCGAGCAGCTGCTGGGTGGCGCCCGGGTTGATCACCGCCAGACGCTGGCGCAGCGCGTTGAGCTGATCTTCATCGGCCACGTCCTGCTTGGTGATCAGCAACATATCCGCCATGGCGGCCTGACGCAGCGCTTCCTCGTGGCGATCCAGCGTCGTGCTGCCGCTGGCGGCGTCCATGACGGTGACAATGCCATCAAGGGCGTAGTGGCGCGCGACTTTTGCCTCGGTCATCAGGGTATGCACGATGGGCGCCGGGTCGGCCAGCCCTGTGGTCTCGATGATCAGACGGTCGAACTGGCGCTGCCCCTCGCGGGAAAAGCGCCATACCGCGTCCCGGAGCGTACGGGCCAGGTCGGTGCGAATCGAGCAGCAGATACAGCCGTTGCTCAGCTCGATCTGTTCGCCGTCGGTGCTGGCGGAAAAAAGCTCGTGATCCAGCCCGATCTCGCCGAACTCGTTGATGATGACCAGCGCGCGCGACATGGCGGGCTGCTGTACGAGATGGTTGAGCAGGGTGGTCTTGCCGCTGCCCAGAAACCCGGTCAGGAGAGTCACGGGAATGCGTCGTGCAAGCGTCGATGGAGTGTCGAGATAGGACATGTCATTGCCTGAAGGAAACAGTGGGCGGCCGGCGCCGACGCCCAATATTGTTACTTTATAACATTTTCGTCAATCATCCCTGTCCGGCGCCAACCGCTGGCGACGGCTCAGGTTGGCGTCGTCGGCGTCTCAGCGCGCCCGGCACTGTCCGGAATCGGGAAGACCACGTCGTAGATCCAGTTGAAAACAAAGGCATACACCACATAAAACAGTGCCAGCGAGGTGACCAGCGGGGCGGCCTGACCCAGCGTCTGGCCCAGATAGAGCGCGATCAGCGGCAGCAATACGCAGATCAGGCCCAGCTCAAAGCAGATGGCATGCACCACGCGCATGATCACGGTCTTGTGCACATGGCCGCGCAGGCGCTTGAGGGCGTGATCCACCCCCAGGTTGTAGACGTAGTTCCAGATTGTGGCGACCACGGCACTGATGATGACGACCATGCCCATATGGGTCGTGTCCAGCGAGAAGAGCAGATGGCCCAGCGGGATGACGATCAAAAGGCCGACGATTTCAAACATCAGCGTGTGGCGAATGCGATCAAGGGTAGTGCGCATGGTGTCGAGCTTCCGGGAAATGTTGTGGCGCACTATCATTCATGAAAGTGCCCAACCCAAGTTGGAATCCATCTGTTTGACAGATGGATCTATCGTGAACGCTTTTTTGTCCTGTAGAGCTTTTGAATGACACCGACGCTTGAACAGCTCAATGCGCTGGTCGCGACTGCCGAGACTGGCTCCTTTTCGGCCGCCGCCCGGCGCCTTGGCAAGGCGCAGTCGCTGGTCAGCACCCATGTGGCCAATCTGGAGCTGGATCTGGGCCTGGCGCTGTTTGATCGCAGCGCCCGATTGCCGGTGCTCACCGAAAGCGGCGTGCGCATGGTGGAAGAGGCGAAAGGCGTGCTGGCCCGGCGCGAGCGCTTTCTGGGCGTGGCGCGCCGGCTGGAAGCCCATATCGAGCCGCGGCTGAGCCTGGCCATCGATGAATTCTACCCCGAGCACCTGATCGGCGCTTTGATGCAGGATTTCGCCCAGCAGTATCCGAGCGTGGAAGTCGAGATGCACTTCCCGCTGCTGGAAGATGTCGGGCGCATGCTGGAATCCGGGCAGGCCGATCTGGGCGTGATCTGTCGACCCCAGCCCCTGTTCCCGGCGCTTGAGACCCGTCCGCTCGGGCGCGTGCCGCTGCGGCTGGTGTGCGCCCGGTCCCATCCGCTGGCCGGTGAAACGGATGTGACGCCGGAGGAGCTGCGACAGCATCGCCAGCTGATCGTCGCCACGCGCGGCCAGCCCGGCTCGCGGCTGGCCGAGCGTATCGGCTCGGATGTGTGGTGGGTGGAAAGCCATTTCGTGATGCTGGAGCTGGTCAAGCACGGGGTCGGCTGGACACTGATGTCCGATCACGTGATCGCGGCCTCACCTGCTCGCCCGTCACTGGTCACGCTCACCGCGCCGGCACTGGAGCGCTGGGTGGCACTGGAGCTGGGCTGGCATGCCAATCGCGGGCTGGGGGTGGCCGGCAGCTGGCTGCGCGATCGATTCCTCGCCCAGCCCCTGACGCCGCCGGTGCCGCTGGAGCGCGGCGGACCGCCTCAGTAGGGCACCAGGCCAAAGCCTTCGGGGCGCATCAGCGCCTCCAGCGTGCCCAGCTGGGCAAAATCGACCCGGCTGAGGATATCGTTCATGGTGCGCCCTTCACGGCTGAGGCTTCGCACCACGCGCACGCGCTGAGGCTGACCGCTGCCATCAAGCTCCATGACCCAGGCCAGATAGCCGCCGGAAAACTTCACCAGACTGCCGATCGGGTAGAAGCCGTGGCGCTGGATATAGCGCGTCACCCAGTACTTGTCGAAGCACTCCGGGCGGTGATAGAGATAGCGGTAGGCCTCGATGGCTGTCTTGCCCGGCCGGTCACCGCGGGTGCGCGTCATGGCATCGACGGTGTCGACCACTCCCGCCATGCGCGCGATCGCCGAGAGCGCCTCCCCCTTGAGTTCCTTCGGGTAGCCGCTGCCGTCCAGGCGTTCGTTGATGCACTCGATCACCTCATCACGCATGATCGGCGTCAGCCAGTCGGTGTCCTCGAGCGCCTCCAGCAGTACGGCCACGTGGCTTCGAAGATGGTCACGCTGGCGGGGGGCGAGCTGACCCTCGATCGAGGGCAGGCTGTCGTCGACCAGCATCATCTTGCCCATGTCGTGCAACAGGGCGGCCACCACCACTTCACGTGCCTTGTGAGCGTATTCGGGCTCGCTCAACACCAGATCCCCCAGCCGGACGGCCACGTTCAGCGAGTGCTGGACCCAGGCCGGCTCATCATTGAGACAGTGCAGGGCGTAAAAAAGGTTCTGGCGATGCTTTTCCAGCAGGCGCAGCAAAATGTCGGCACTGTGGAGCACGCACCTTGAGGGCGGCGTGCGGCGATTTTGCAGCGCCAGTAAAAAGATATGCAGCTGACGGGTGACCTCGAGCAGGGCCGCCACCATGGGCGTCTCTTCGGACTTCTTATGAACTCGCTTCGCGTTACGCTGATAGCCCGGCTCGTTGGAAGAATAAAGCGGCGAGGGAAAGCTCATGCGACCGCCTTCCCCGTTGCGATAGACCACCTCCCGTTCGGTCTCGTTGACCAGATAGGTCAGGCGCTGCTCGTGGGCCGGGTCGGTATTGATAAAGCTCACGCCGATGGCGGCAAACCGCGACCGCCCGGCCGGGTTCACGTGGCGAATGTGGGCCATCGTGCTGAAGGTCTCGCCGTTGGGAAACGAGATCACCAGTTGGGCGATGAACTCATCCACCCTGAGCGGTGCGCTGTTGGCCAGCGCCACTTCCAGCAGGGCCCCGCCTATCGAGAGGTTGCGCAGCCGCCCGGTGATGGGCGCTTCGTTTTCGTACAGGCTGATACTCAGTCCGGCTCGCATGGCATTGAGCAGCGTGACGCGTCGGTCGTTGCGCTTGGAGGTGGTATGCAACACTTTCGGCAGCGAACATTCGATTCTGAGCCGATCCTCCTCGCGCACAACCTCAAGGGCAACAAGCTGTTCAAAGCGCAGCGCCTGCGTGTCCTCCTCGGCCCTGAGCGTCAGCGGCTGGTTCACCAGCTCGCCGGCCTCGATACTCTGGGCATCCAGCAGCGACAGTGACAGGGTCTGACGCTTTTGATCGATGCGATGGAGCGTAACCGGATACACGGCCGACGATGCCCCCACGCTGATCGACAGCGCATGGGTGTAGTAGCTCAAGGCGTCCACGACGCCGGCGATATGCTCGGTATCACGGACCTCGATCTGCGATGCTGTGTCCGGCTCGGAACTGTCCATCGAAAAGGCCTGCTCAGCGGATAGGAAGGCACGACGCAGTGTCGCGTTTCTGGCCATGCTATCGGCGAAACGCGAATTAAATTGAGATCGCCTGTGCCGGAAATTCCGACAGGGCAGGCCCGGGCCGGCGCCTTCCGAACGCATGCAGGCCGTAATCGTTGCTGCATGAAAGCGCACAATAAATTGCGCCAAAGGGCGTGTTAGGCAGAAATCATCGTAAAAGGCCCACGCCCTGTCAGGGTTAACCTATGTTTATATTCAGGCTGCAGGGCTCTGCCGCAGGTGATAACGCCCGCGTCACATCGATTGGCCATGATCATGTCGTGCCGATGAGGCTGTAGCGCAAGTCGAATCAACAAGGAAAGGACGGACAGCATGAGCGAAGAGATCAAAATCACCGGCAAATGCCCTTTCGCTGGCGATTCGGTGGGCGGTGTCGCCGGCTCCGAGCCGACCACCGACCACTGGTGGCCCAACCGCCTCAAGGTCGAGCTGCTGCACCAGAACCCGCGTGAGGCCAATCCCCACGACGACGACTTTGACTACGCCCGGGCCTTCAGCCGGCTGGATCTGGCCGAGATCAAAAAAGAGATCAAGGCGCTTTTGACCTCATCGCAGGACTGGTGGCCGTCGGATTACGGCAACTACGGCCCGCAGATGATTCGCATGGCGTGGCACTCCGCCGGCACCTACCGTATTGCCGACGGGCGCGGCGGGGCCGGGGAAGCCATGCAGCGCTTCGCCCCGATCAACAGCTGGTGGGACAACGGCAACGTCGATAAATCCCGCCGCCTTTTGTGGCCGATCAAGCAGAAGTACGGCGACGCCATTTCCTGGGCGGACCTGATCGTGCTGACCGGCAACTGTTCGCTGGAAATCATGAACTTCCCGACCTTCGGTTTCGCCGGCGGGCGCATCGATGCCTGGGAGCCGGACAACCTCACCTACTGGGGCCCGGAATCCTGGTACGGCAAGAAGATCGAGGACGCGCCCCACGGTCCGTTTGAAGGTCACCCGGATCAGATGGTCAATCGCGACCTGCGCTGGACCGGTGAAGCCGGCGACGACAACTACGATCTTGAAGCGCCGCTGGCAGCGTCGAATTCCAACCTGATCTACGTTGACCCGGAAGGCTCGGCCAAAAAGGGTGTCCCGGAAGATTCCGCCGCCGATATCCGCATTACCTTCGGCCGCATGGCGATGAACGACGAAGAGACCGTGGCCCTGATTGCCGGCGGTCACGCCTTTGGCAAGTCGCACGGCATGACCCCACCGGACCAGATCGGCTTTGCTCCGGAAGGCGCGCCGATGGAAGCCCAGGGCCTGGGCTGGCACAACCCGCGCGGCAAGGGCAACGCCGAAGACACCATGACCAACGGGATCGAAGGCTCCTGGACACAGGACCCGACCCAGTGGGACAACAGCTATCTGGAAAACCTGTTCAACTTCGAGTGGGAGCAGACCCGAAGCCCCGCCGGGTCGCTGCAGTGGACGCCGGTCGACAAGAATGCCCCGCGCACGCCGGATGCCCACCTTGACGGCGTCGATCATCCGCTGATGATGATGACCTCCGACATCGCGCTGAAGGTCGACCCGTCCTATCGCGCCATCTGCGAGAAGTTCCTCAACGATTTCGACTACTTCACCGACGCCTTCTCGAAAGCGTGGTACAAGCTCACCCACCGCGACATGGGCCCGCGGGCGCGCTATCTCGGTCCGGAAGTCCCGCAGGAAGAGTTTCTGTGGCAGGACCCGATCCCCGCTGTCGAGTTTGATCTGGTCAACGCAGGCGACATCGCCGATCTCAAAAACAGGATTCTCGGCGCCGACGTCAGCGTCTCTCAGCTGACCGCCGTGGCCTGGGGTGCGGCCTCGACCTTTCGTACCTCCGACAAGCGCGGCGGTGCCGACGGCGCCCGCATTCGCCTGGCGCCCATGAAGGACTGGCCGGTCAACAACCCGGACGATCTTTCGAAAGTACTCAGCGTACTGGAGGGCATCAAGCGTGACTTCGACGGCGCCCAGAGCGGCAACAAGAAGGTCTCGCTGGCCGACCTGATCGTACTGGGCGGCTGCGCTGCGGTTGAAAAAGCAGCCAGGGATGCCGGCGTCAGTATCGAAGTGCCCTTCACACCGGGGCGCAATGACGCCACCGCCGAGCAGACCGACGAGCAGACCTTTCGCTGGCTCGAGCCGGTCTCCGACGGTTTCCGCAACTTCCACCGCAGCGACATCGAGTACAACGTCTCGCCGGAGCAGATCTTTCTCGACCGCGCCGCGCTGCTGGGCCTCTCCGCGCCGGAGTGGACCGCACTTGTCGGTGGCCTGCGTGTGCTCGATGTCAACGCCCACGGCGCGCATCGCCAGCACGGCGTGTTCACCGACCGTCCGGGAACGCTGACCAACGACTTTTTCGTCAACCTGACCTCTCCCGAGTTCGAGTGGAAAAAAATTGACGAGCAGGGGCTGGAGTTCACGCTCAACGATCGCGCCAGCGGCCAGACCCGCTTCAAGGCCACCCGCTGCGACCTGATCTTTGGCGCCAACTCCCAGCTGCGCCAGCTCAGCGAGTTCTACGCGCAAAAGGGCGGTCACGAAAAGCTCGTCCGTGACTTCGCTGCCGCCTGGAACAAGGTGATGATGCACGACCGCTTCGACGTCTGATCGCACCGCTCAGGCAAGATGATGTAAAACGACCCCCGGCGCCTTTGGTGCCGGGGGTTTTACGTTGAGCCAGCCTCGTTACTCCTGTCTTGTCAGTCCCAGCGCGGCGCCAGATTGTCCGGGCTGACAAGACGACTGCCGGGGCGGGCCAGTGCCTGGATTTGCTGCATGTCCTCGGTTGAAAGCTCAAAATCGAAGATATCGATATTGCCGGGAATGCGCTCGGGCCGGGTACTGCGCGTCAGGGCGATATCCCCCTGCTGGTGTACCCAGCGAAGCGCTATCTGAGCGGCACTCTTGCCGTGGCGCCGGCCGATGGCGGCCAGCGTTTCATCCCCGACGACCTCGCCCATCGCCATGACGAAAAAGCCCGTGAGCGGCACGCCCAGCGCATGGGCGCAGGCGCGCAGTACAGACTGATCAAGGTAGGGGTGAATCTCGACCTGATTGGTGGCGATGGGGGCCGGGCTGGTCGCCACGGCTCGTGCCAGCTGCTCGCTGTTGTAGTTGCTCACCCCGATGTGACGTGTCCAGCCCCGGTCGCGTGCCTCATTCAACAGCTCGACCTGCCGCTCGATCGACATGCCATGGCCGGGCCAGTGCACCAGCAGCAGATCCACGTACTCGAGCTGCAACCGATCAAGGCTTTCCGTGATTGAGGCGAGAAAGCGCTCTTCGGTGAAATGGCGATTCATCACCTTGGTGGTAATGAATATCTCGTCACGTGCGACGCCAAGCGATTGAACGGCCTGTCCCAGCGCGGCCTCATTGCCGTACAGCTGAGCGGTGTCAAAAGCGCGAAATCCGGCGTGCCAGGCGGCGGGGATCAGTTCGGCGACCTGGTCATCACTGAGCTCGTCAAGGCCAAAGCCGATCGGTGGAAGAAACGTCTGCATGGCGTTATCTCACTCGAAGGAAGTCAGGCTACCAGTGTAGCCCGACACCGGAGTGAGACCGCCATGAGGCGGAAGGCTGAATTCAGGAGGGCAGAGCTGCCGCCCGGGCAGCCTGAAAGGACCTGATGCGATCGATGTCCAGAGTCCGGAAGTGCGCTGGTACGCCTTCCGGTCTCTGGCTCGGCGCCGCCCGGGCCCTGGTGTCAGGCCGTCGTCTCGTTGCGGGTTTCTTCGCCCAGACGCCGTTTGGCCCCCGGGGAGCGACAGGCGGCGGCGGTGAAGAGCACGTCGGTCGAGGAGTTGAGCGCGGTCTCCGTGGAGTCCTGCAGTACGCTGATGACAAAGCCAACGGCGACAATCTGCATTGCAACATCGGCGGAGATGCCGAACAGGCTTGCCGCCATCGGAATCAACAGCAGCGAGCCGCCGGCCACGCCGGAAACGCCGCAGGCGGCCAGCGCCGAGACCACGCAGAGCAGAAACGCCGTCAGGAAATCAACGCCCAGACCGAGCGTATTGGTCGCGGCCAGTGTCATCACGGTAATGGTGATCGCCGCACCAGACATGTTGATCGTCGCGCCCAGCGGGATCGACACCGAGTAGGTGTCGCGATGCAGTTCCAGTCGCTCGCACAGGGCCAGATTGACGGGGATGTTGGCCGCGCTGCTGCGGGTAAAAAAGGCGGTGATGGCGCTGCCGCGCAGGCAGGCGAAAACCAGCGGATAAGGGTTTTGGCGGGTATAGGCGAACACGATCAGCGGGTTGGTCACCAGCGCCACGAACGCCATGCAGCCGAGCAGCACGCCGAGCAGATGAGCGTAGTTGGCAAGCTCCCCAAGGCCCGTCTCGGCGAGCGTGTTGGCCACCAGACCGAAGATGCCCAGCGGGGCGAAACGGATAATAAAGCGCACCAGCCCCGATACCGCATCCGACAGATCGCCCAGCGCGTTGCGGGTGGTGTCGCCCGCCTTGCGCAGCAGCAGGCCCAGGCCCACCGCCCAGGCAAGAATGCCGATAAAGTTGGCCTCTACCAGCGCGTTGACCGGGTTGTCGACGGCGCTGAGGGCAAGATTGCGCAGCACCTCGAGGATGTCCGAGGGCGGCGCGCCGTCGGCGGGCGGGGCGTCGATCGCAAGCGTCGTCGGGAAGGCAAAGCTTGCCACGACCGCCACCAGCGCGGCCACCAGGGTGCCGACCAGATAGAGCCCGAGTACACCATGGACCTGCGTCGGCCGACCGCGCTGATGGGCGGCGATCGCTGCCATTACCAGCACGAAGACCAGAATCGGCGCGATCGCCTTCAATGCGTTGATGAAAAGATCACCGAGCAGGGCAAAGGACTGCGCGACGCCTGGCGCCCAGAGTGCCAGCAGCGTGCCGGCGACGATGCCGATGAGAATCTGCGTAATCAGCCCCGGGCGGGGCAGTGATGCTCGGGAGGAGCGACGATCGGAGCTGGCGGACATGGGGCACTCTTGTAGGCCGGGATGTGTGATGCGCAGGCGCCGCGCGGGCGCCCGGAAAATCTCGATGGGCGTGCGCGAAACGGCGCATTCTAGCACCGCCATGCCGGCCATACGCCATCGCTTGTGTTTGCCGCCTGGGTGGTGTGGCCATCAAACGCTCAGCGCGGCCCCGGGGCCGGCATGAAGCTGATGGCGCATGACGCCATGATTGGCCGGGAAGCAGGCGGCGCTACTGTGTCGACCAGGTGCGCCCGCCGGGTGGGTTGGCGTCACCGTCTTCACAGGTCATGCCGGAACTTGAATAGCTGCGCGAGCCGTCACTGTGGCGGCAGACGTTGGCCTCCCCCTGGCTGACGCCGTCGTAGCCGTTGAGCCGGTAGTTGTCGGGCACGTAGTTGCTGCGCCAGTGCTCCAGCTGTTCGGGCGGGAGGATCACGCCGACGTCCACATCGCGGACGGGGTCAAAGCGCTGCGGGTCGCGGATGCCAAAGGGCGGGTAGCGGTGCGGCGGGCGATGATGATCCAGGTTGGGGCGGCGGTGATCAAGGATCACCGACTCGCTGGCGCTGGCTGTCTGGGGCGGGCCGGCAAGCGCCACGGTGCTGACAAGGCATGCCAGAAAATAGCCCGGTATGGCGGGCCGGAACGGTCGGCGCTGCATGGCGTCTCTCCCTGTGCCTGATCCGCAAAAAAGCGGGCCTGAATGGCATTATCGACGCTGGGCGCGTGTTCTAAAGCGTTTCAAGGAATATAGCGTGGCGCATTAAGGTTCAGGTCCGCCGGCGGCGCAGCAGGCGATGAATCACCGGCAGAATCATGACGCCGGCCACGCCCAGAATGATCACTTCCAGATGGTCGCGCAGAAACGGCACGTTGCCCAGAAAATAGCCCAGAGAGACCACCACGCCGGTCCAGAGCAGGGCGCCCAACACGCTGAAGCCGGCAAACACCGGCCAGGGCATGTGGCCGATGCCGGCCACGAAGGGGGCAAAGGTGCGCACAAACGGCACGAAGCGCGCCAGCATCACCATTTTGCCGCCGTGGCGGGCGTAAAAGGCTTCGGTTTGTGCCAGGTGCTCCCGGCGCAGCCAGCGCGAGCGCTCGTTGAAAAGCCGGGTGCCGTAGCGTCGCCCGATCCAGTAGTTGAAGTTGTCTCCCGCAATGGCGGCGGTGGCGATCGCGCTGCCGGCCATCCAGACGCTTAGATGACCGCTGCCGGCGATGGCGCCGGTAATGAACAACAGCGAGTCGCCGGGCAGAAAGGGCATAACGATCAGCCCGGTCTCACAGAAGATCACCGCAAACACCATGGCATACACCCACACGCCATGGTCAGCGACCAGGGTCATGAGGTGCTGATCCAGATGCACAAGAAAATCGAGCAAGGCCGCTGTTCCAGAGGATGAATGGCGGCGCAATACTGCGCCCGGGGCACGCGAAAAGGCAATGATTGCCCGTGGCGAGAGGCCGGGTCGCACCGAAGTGACATATCCGGCATGCTTGACCGTTATGTCTTGATTCCTGCCTGTGAGGTGGTCGTGTCCGACGACGCGTTGACGGCGCTGCATCAGTGGCGCCAGACCCTGAACACCGCCCGCCACCGCGGGCTTTTATGGCTTTGTGGCCCGGCGCCGGCGCTGCGCGAGCGTGCCGCGGCCGTGCTCGAGGCGCTGGCACTGACGGATGCCCTGTGGGTGGGCGCGCCGGCCTGTGACGGTATCGACCCGGCCATCGAGCCTCTGGCGATGAACAAGGCGCGCACCCGGCTGGGCACCGAGCAGGACGCGGTGGTGTTTGATGCCTTCAAAGGCTTCGACCCGGACGCTTTCGGTGCGCTGGCCGGCACCGTGCGCGCCGGCGGCCTTGTGATGGTGCTCACGCCCGATGACTGGGGTCGGGCGCCGGACGGTGACTACGCTCGCCTTGCCGATCATCCCTTTGACTGGTCGATGCTTTCTTCACGTTATCTCGCCCGGCTGGCGCGTCTGCTCGAGGCCGATGATCAGGTGGCGCGCTGGGCCGTCGGGCAGCCGCTCTCCCTGCCGATGGCCGAGGCACCGACCTCGACGCCGTCCGTCCCGGTTGAAGACATGGACTGCCTGAGTCCGGATCAGGCTCGGGCGGTGGCGGCCATCACGCGCCTGCGCCGGCGCCGCCCGCTGGTACTGACGGCCGATCGCGGCCGCGGCAAGAGTGCGGCACTGGGCATCGGCGCGGCGCGGCGGCTGATGCAGGGCGACACGCGCATCCTGATCACCGGCCCGCGGTTTTCAAGCGTGGCGCCGGTGTTCGAGCGCCTCGCCGCGCTGCTGCCGGACGGTGTGCTGCAGGATCAGCGCTTTGTCTGGCAGGGGCGCGAGGTCTGTTTCGTGGCCCCTGACCGGCTGGTCGACAACCTTGAGGCCTGGGGCGGCGATGGCAGCGTGCTGCTCATCGATGAGGCCGCGGCCCTGCCGGCGGCGCTGCTGCATGAGGCGCTGCGCCACTTCCCCCGCGTGGTGTTTGCCACCACCGTGCACGGCTACGAGGGCAGCGGCCGTGGCTTTGCCCTGCGCTTTCGCGCCCGGCTGGATCGGGACACGCCGCAGTGGAAGGCGCTCACGCTGGACACGCCCGTGCGCTGGGGTGCCGACGACCCGCTGGAGTACTGCGTGGCGCGGCTGCTGGCGCTGGCCGCCGAGCCGCCGAGCAGTGAGGGTACTTTCGAAAACGCGTATCACCATTGCCTTGACCGGGACGCGCTGGCCCAGGACGAGCCGCGGCTCGAGGCGCTGTTCGCGCTGCTGGTACAGGCGCACTACCGCACCTCTCCGGCGGATCTACGCACGCTGCTGGACGGGCCCGGTATCGGCATCGAAACGCTGGAGAGCACATCGATCGCGGGCGAGGGCCGGCTGCTGGCGGTGGCGGTCACGGTGGAGGAAGGCGGCTTTGACGAGGCGCTTGCCGAGCGCATTGCCCGCGGCGAGCGCCGCCCGCGTGGCCATCTGATGGCGCAGTCGCTGACGTTGCACGCCGGGGTGGTCGAGGCGGCCACCCACCGGCTGCGCCGTATCATGCGACTGGCGGTGGTGCCCGAGCGCCAGCGTCAGGGGCTGGGCCGACGGCTGGTCGAGCAGGTGTGTCATGGCGCGCGCGCGGATGACAGGGCGCTTTTAGGGGCGAGCCTGGGCGCCGAGCCGGGGCTGATGGCCTTCTGGCAGCGTTGCGGGCTTTCCTGTGTGCGTCTGGGGTTGCACCCGGAGACCTCCACCGGCGAGCACCCGGTGATGATGAGCCGGGCGCTCAACGAGCGCGGCGCGACGCTGCAGCGTCTTCTCGATAACCACATGGCGGCGCAGCTGCCGGGGCTGCTGGCTTTTGAACTTTCAACGCTGTCGCCGGCGGTGGTAGCGCAAACGCTGCGGGATCAGGCCGTGCGCCCTCCGGTCTCTCTGGTGACAGCCCGGGCGCAGCTTGAGCGGCTGGCGCTGGGGCAGGCACCGCTGGTGCCAAGCCGGCAGGCGCTGGCCTGGCGGGTGCATCAGGCGCTTCACAGCGACGGCGAGGCCGCCCCGTCTTCCGAGCTGATCACCCTGTGTGGCCTGCTGTGGCAGGGGCGCTCGCTGGCCTGGCTGGCCGAGCGCGAGGGGCTGACCGGCCAGGCGCAGGCGATGGACTGGGTGCGACGGCAGGCGCGCGTGCTGCTCCAGGCGCTGCCTTCGTAACCCGCACAGGCCGTCGGGCTGAAGCGAGGCGTTGAATGGCGTATTCTTGAGATCAGCTAACGAGTCATGACGCACAGGGAGAGTCTGCGTGAACGAACATCTGGACACACTGGAACCCGCCCATCTTTGGCGCCACTTTCGCACCTTCTGCGAGGTGCCGCGCCCGTCGGGCAGGGAAGAGGCGCTGGCCAAACGGCTGGAAGCCTGGGCCACCGAGAAGGGGTTTGAACACGAACGTGACGAGGCCGGCAATCTGCTGATTCGCAAGGCCGCCACCCCCGGCCATGAAGACCGCCCCGGCGTGGTGCTGCAGGGCCATCTGGACATGGTCTCCCAGGCCGCCCCCGGCGTGACCCACGACTTTGATCGCGACTCGATCGACACCGAGATCCGCGACGGCTGGCTCTACGCCCGCGGCACGACACTCGGGGCGGACAACGGCGTGGGCGCCTGCGCCGCGCTGGCGATTCTGGAAGAGAAAGGCCTCACCCACGGCCCGCTCGAAGCGCTGATGACCGTCGAGGAGGAAGCCTCGCTGGTCGGCGCCATCAACCTGAAAAAGGGCTGGCTCAAGGGAAAATATCTGCTGAATCTGGACTCCGAAGACGAAGGTCAGGTCTACATCGGCTGCGCCGGCGGCGCGTCGGTACGCACGAAGGCCACCCTGCCGGAGGCCCCGCTTGATGAGCCCATGGAGACCCTGACCATCAGCGTGCACGGTCTCAAGGGCGGCCACTCCGGGCTCGATATCCATCAGGGGCTGGGCAACGCAAACCGGCTGCTGTCGCGTCTTTTGCATCGGCTCTGCGAGCAGGGGCTGCGGCTGGTCGACTATGACGGCGGCACCATGGGCAACGCCATCACGCGCGAAGCGAGTGCCACGGTGGCCTTTCCGAGTCAGCATCGTGACGCGGTGATGGCGCAGGTCGAGCGCTACCAGGCGATCTATCGCGAAGAGCTGGCAGGGCTTGATGACGGCGTGACCGTCAGCGTCGAGTCGGCCTCTGCCGATCGCGCCCTGTCCAGTGAAGACACCTATCGGGTCATGGGGCTGATGCACGGTCTGCCCTACGGCGTGGCCGGCATGAGCCGCTCGGCGCCGGGCGTGGTCGAGACCTCCAATAATCAGGGCGTGGTACGACTCAAGGACGCCACCTTCTCGATCCAGCTGATGGTGCGCTCGCTGCGCGATTCCACCCGCGACGAGCTGGTGGCGCGCATCGCCACCCTGATGCGCCTGACCGGTTTCGAACCCGTGATCAACGAAGGCTACCCGGGCTGGACGCCCGAGCCGGAATCCGAGCTGCTGGCGCGCTTTGAGCGCGTTCATGAGAGCGTTACCGGAGAGGCGCCCGAGGTTCGGGTCATTCACGCCGGGCTCGAGTGCGGGCTGATCGGCTCGAAAAACCCGGGGATGCAGATGATCTCGTTCGGCCCCACCATCCGCGGCGCCCATACCCCGGATGAGCGCGTGGAGCTCGGCGCGGTGGAAAACTTCTACGGCGTGCTGCGGGCCATGGTCGAGGACCTGGCGCAGCGCTGAGCCATCATGACCTGTCGATCAAGAGAGGGCCTTCGGGCCCTCTTTTTTATGCCCGCGACAGGATGGGCAGCACGACAGCCTCAAACGGCCTCGCTAATATAGACAGCACATCTGCCGCCGAAACGGCCTCGGGATCACCCTCAATAACGACAAAAGGGCACCGCATGCTGACCGATCTTCTCTCCTGTCATCGCCGGCTGGCGACGCTTGCAACGCTGGGCGCCGGGGCGCTGCTGATGGCGACACCGGCCCAGGCCGATGAGCGCCGCACCGCCGACCATCTGGCCGACATTCGCGACCGGCCGCCCGAACTGCGCATGTTTTTGCAGCGCATGCCCAAGGGTGGTGACATCCACCATCACCTGTGGGGTGCGCCCTGGCCGGAAACCCTGCTTGAAGAGGCCGGAAAGACGGGGCTTTGCGTGCACGCCGATGGCTCGGCGATCGCGCCGCCGCCGTGTGACGACGACGCGCTGGTGCCCGCCGAGGGTCTGGCACAGCGCGACAGCGCCCTCTACGCCGATCTCCTCAATGCGCTGTCGATGCGCAATACGCCCACTGGCCCCGGCACGCCGCCAGTGGAGGGCCATGATCAATTCTTCGCCACCTTTGACCGCTTCGCTCCGGTAGCGGCCGGCTCGCCCGGGGCGCTTTTGAGCGCCTCGCAACGGCTGGCGGCACTGGACCATCAGCGCTATCTGGAGACCATGTCCAACCCCGGCGCGCTGCACGCTTTCGGCGCCATGGCGCAGTCGCGTGATCTCGACATCAATGATCTGGACGCGGCCTTCAAGGCGCTGTCGCCGGCGCTTGAATCGCATCTGGCAGACGCTCGTGAGGAAGTCGATGAGATGTTTAATGAGGCCGCCACGCGGCTGGGCTGTGACCGCGAAGAAGCCGCGCCGGGCTGTGACGTCACGGTGCGCCTGCAGGGCTTTGCCGTGCGCACCCAAGCGCCGATGGCGGTCTTTGGCGAGCTGATGATGGCCTTTGCACTCGCTGATGCCGACCCGCGCTATGTGGGCGTCAATATCGTCGCGCCGGAGGACCACCCGGTGGCGCTTGCAGACTACGACCGCCACATGCAGATGCTGGCCTTTCTCTCAAACCACTATCCCGAGGTGCCACGTGCGCTGCATGCCGGCGAGCTGACGCTCGGGCTGGTACCGCCGTTTGAACTGCGCGATCACATCCGCAAGGCCATCGAGGTCGGCGGTGCCCGGCGCATCGGCCACGGCGTGTCGATCGCCCACGAGCAGGGCGCGCCGCAGCTTTTGCAGAATATGGCCGAGCAGGACGTGGTGGTGGAGATCAACCTGACCAGCAATGACGTGATTCTCGGCGTGCGCGGCGCCGATCACCCGCTCAATCTCTATCGCGACGCGGGTGTGCCGCTGGTGCTGGCCACCGATGATCAGGGCGTCTCCCGCATCGATTTGACCCGCGAGTACGAGCGCGGCGTGACCGAGCACGGCCTGGACTACCCGGCGCTCAAGCAGATGGCGCGCAACAGCCTCGAGTACAGTTTTCTGGCCGGCGAGAGCCTGTGGGCGGACGGTGACGTGGGGGAGGCGCGCGTGGAGGCCTGTCAGGACGTCGCGCTTGAAAATACGCCCGAGGGTGACTGCGCCCGCCTGATCGAGGCAAGCGATCGTGCCCGGCTGCAGTGGCAGCTCGAGCAGAATCTGGTGGCCTTTGAAGACGAGGTGGCGCAGTGGCCCTCGATGCTCGGCGACCGCGAGCGCTGAGCATCGAAGGGGTGGCGGCCCGGGTTACGACGCCGGGTCCGCCGCCACCGGACGGCGCAGCACGCTGACCAGCACGCTCAATGAGAGCAGCATCACGAAAACGCCGTAGACATAAATCGTGGCTTCCAGGCCGAAGCGCTGGGTGGCGATGCCCGCAGCCAGCGCCGGCAGGCTGGCGGAGAGATAGCTCACCACGTAAAACACGGCCATCAGTGAGGAGCGCTCGCCGGCGGGCGCCAGCGGCATGACCGCGCGCAGTGCGCCCATGAACCCCGAGCCGAAGCCGAGACCGGCCACGGCGTAGCCGGTGATCAATAGCACCAGGCTGGGCAGGTAGACGCTGATCAGTACCAGCACCAGCCCGGCGGGCAGCAGGGTGCTGGAAAGCAGCAAAATGGTACGGGTGGTGAAGCGGCGAAAGCGCCAGACGCTGATGCCGCCCATTACTGACAGGATGCAGGCCAAAAGCCCGCCCATCAGCGCGCTGTGAAACCCGGCGACCTGCTCGGCCAGCGCCGGGCCCAGCGACAGGCTGAAGCCGCCCAGCGCCCAGGCCGCCACGTTGGCCGGCATGGTGCGTACAAAGGTGGGCAGCACCGTGGCCGGGATCCGGGCGCGGGGCGTCATCGAGGCCAGCGCTCCGGGGCGGCGCGTCACGCTCTCCGTCATGCGGCCAATCCCCAGCACCTGCCAGACAAAAATCGCGATCATCACGACATACACCAGCCGCAGCGGCCAGGGGGCGCCGGCGACCAGCACGCTGGCGCCCAGCGCGCCCAGCCCCATGCCGATCATGGGCGCGACGCTGGCCATGACCGGGCCGCGCTGGTGGTCGCTGTCCATCAGTGCCGCGCTCAATGCGCTGGTCACGATGCCGGTCGCCACGCCCTGCAGGATGCGCGCCGCGAATAGCCAGCTCAGATCAGTGGCCATCAAAAAACAGATCATCGAGGCCAGCTCGATCACAAGGCCTGCGAAAATGACCGGGCGGCGGCCGAGATAGTCCGACAGGGCACCGGTGAACAATAGCGTCACCAGCAGGGCAAACAGATAGCTGGCAAACACCAGGGTGAGCATGAACGCCGAAAAGTGCCAGCTCGCCTGATAAAGCGGATACAGCGGCGTGGGCACGCCGGAGGCGGCCAGAAAGGCCATCAATACCAGGGTGTAGAACACCAGCTGGCGGGGGCGGGGTGCATCCGGGGCCGTGACATCACGGGACATGAAAGGCGATACCTTGAGATCAATATTGGACGTTGAAGTGGCGCCAGTGTAGGGGATCGCTGCGCCAGGCGCTCGGCAGCGGCGATGAAAACTTTAGGGTGAAACGCGAATAAGGCATGAATTCGCATTCATTCCTGCCCATTGATGACGGCGCGCGCGTGGCACCCTTGGCGCCATGACATGAAGGCGACAGGTTGATACGCCCCTGCGCCTGCACCATTGCCGTTCATCAGGAGAGCCAGGCATGGGGGTACACCGTTTTATCGGCACCAACGCACGTGACGCCATGCGTCAGGTGCGCGAGTCGCTGGGCGATGACGCGCTCATTCTCTCCAACCGCCAGGTGGAAGGCGGTGTCGAGATCGTGGCGATGCTCGATGCCGACCAGGAGAGCCTGACCGGCCATCCGGCCGAGCCCGCGCCACAAGCGCCGGCCCCGCATCAAACGGCTTCTTCCGAGCCTGTACCCGAGCCCGAGCCGACCGTGCAGGCGATGCCGGCGGCCGCCCCCGAGCAGATGCAGGCCTTCAGCGCGCAGATGATGACCGAGCTTTCCGCCATGCGCGATCTGCTCAATACCCGGCTTGCGGCGGCGCCTGTCGAGGAAGAAAAAGCCACGCCGGCGAGTCGTCTGCGTCAGCGCATGATCGGCGTGGGGTTCAGCCAGACGCTGGTGCGCGAGCTGATCGCGCTGCTGCCCGCCGAATTTGCCGACACGTCCGAGACCGACATCGACGAGGCGCTCAACGGCTGGATCAGCCGTCAGCTGGCCGCCCGACTCGAAATCATGGACACCGACTCGGATCTGCTCGCCGAGGGCGGCGTGATGGCGCTGATCGGCCCGACCGGGGTGGGCAAGACCACCACCACCGCCAAGCTCGCCTCGCGCTATGTGATGGCCCACGGCAACCGCGACGCGGCGCTGATCACCACCGACAGCTATCGTATCGGCGCCCAGGAGCAGCTGCGCATCTACGCGCGCCTGCTGGGCGTGGAAGTGCATGCGCTGGAAGGCGACGGCGATCTGGGCGCGCTGCTGGCGCGTCTCATGACACCGCGCCGGGCGCTGCTTCAGATGCAAAAGGCCACGCCGAAACGCACGATTCTGATCGACACCCTGGGCATGAGTCAGCGCGACCCGCGTCTGGCCACCGAAGTGGCCCGGCTGGGCGAGGCGGGTGTGCCCATTGCGACCCTGCTGGTGCTGGACGCGGCCAGCCACGGCGATACGCTTGAGCAGGTGGTGGCGGCCTATCAGCAGGCCGCCGCTCAGGCCGGCACGCCGATCCGCGGCTGCATTATTACCAAGCTGGACGAATCCGCCCGGCCGGCGACCGTGCTGGACATTCTTGCTCGTCATCGGCTGCAGGTGCTCTTTGTCGCCAACGGCCAGCGGGTGCCGGAGGATCTGGTCGCGGTGGACGTGGCCGCGCTGGTCAGTGAGGCGCTGTCGGTCGATAGCGCCTCGCCGTTTGGCTATGACGCGGCAACCCTTGCCGAGATGGCCGGGCAGACGCGTCAGTCAAAGGCCCATGCCCTGTCGCGCGATGTCGTCAGCCACGGCCGCTCGCTGCACGCCATGTTCGACACTCTGGCCCGCCGGGCACCGGGCACCCCGCTTCTGGAGCAGCTCTGGGCCCACGGTGTGAGCAATGCCCCCGGGGAAAGCTTTGCCGCTCATATGGCGGCGCGCACGCCGCTAACGGTGGCGGCCAACGAGGAACACGCCCTGTGGTGGTCGAAGGAGAACGGTTCGCGCCAGCAGGACTGGGCCATGCCGCTGGTGTCGCTGGACGATCACGGCCTGCCGCTGCCGCAGACCTGGCTGCGCCACCGCCTGCCGACCTCGGAAGCCGCGCGCATGGCCTGGGCGCGAGAGACCCATCAAAGCGCCTGGCATCTGATGGCCACGCTCCCGGCGGTGGCGGAGATGCACCGCCTGGCCGCCGACCGGCAGCTATGGATGTCGGCGGCCACGGCCGCGCGCCGGATTCGCCATCAGGGCGAGCGCCAGCGGCTGGTCGATCTGGCCGGTCTTGCCGAGGAGATCGATCAGCGCCAGTGTCGCTGGCGTGCCCGGCCGGTCAACATGGTGCTCTCCTGTCTGCCGGCGCTGTATGACACCCGCGGCAGTGGCGCGCCGGTGGAGGTGCTGGTGTGGTTTGCGCGTCTTCACGATGTCGATGACAACCGCGTGCTGGCGCGGCGCTACTGGCTCTCTAACGCCGTGACCGGCCGTGATGTGGCCTCGCGCCTGGCCCGGGCCGTGGCGCTGGAGGGCCTTGAAGCGCTGACCCGCCAGGCGATGCGTCGGCTGGAGGAGAGTGGCGTGGCGCGCAGTGACCGCGAGACCCGGCTGCAGCTGGCCTCGGGGCTGGCGGCACTGGCGACCCGGCTGGAGCTGTGCGGTGAGGACTGGGCGATGGACGTACGTGCCCAGCTGTTCAATCTCTCCGGCGGGGCGCGGCGACGTACCGGCACCGTGCTGCTGGAAGCCCTGCTGCAGGCCTTTACCGCGCGTGATGCGCTGATGGATGCCCGTGAGGCGCGCGCGTGATGGCGCTCGACGGTAACGGGCACTGCCATGTCGGGTGATCAGGCCAGCGGCCTGCGCCAGTGGTCGCAGGCGCACGCCTCGAAAAACGATACGGACGGAGCGCCGACCGAGCTGGTGGTCATGGTGTGGGGCGAGACGGGCCCGGGCATTGAGCGGCTGTCGCAGCGTCTGGCCCTGCCCGAGGGGGTGTCACGCTGGCAGCCTCGGCCGGTCGCGCTGTCCGCGCCGCTGCCGGAGACTGTGCCGGCCTCTCCCTGGTGGGTGCTTTTGTTAAACCATCTCGACGCCGGCAGTGCGCCGAAGCTGGCCGAGGCGCTGCGCTTGTGGCATCGCGCCGGCATGGCGCCAACCGTGCTGCTGGTGGCCTCCGATCATCTGGCGGTGGAAGGGCTGGTGCGCGCGGCACGCACCCATCTGGGCGTGACGCTTGTGCAGGATGAGCGTGCCTGGCGCCAGGCCGTCATGACCGGGGCGGGGTTAAGGTAGACGTCAGGTCAGCGTTAATGAAATACTTTGCACCCTTACGATATTTCCCTTGCGCCTGTCGCCGTCCGTCTGTGGGCTTTTATGCCTGCCAGGCGGCATGCGTCGTTTACGATGCTGATCCTGTCTGATGAGAATTGTCTCGAGTATTACCGGTGACCACTGGGTGCTGGCGCTGCGCACCGTGCTGGCCGTGTGGCTGGCGCTTTTTGCAGCGCTGCGTCTGGATCTGGCCCAGCCGGCCTGGGCGATTCTGGCCGTCATGATTGTCACGCTCCAGCCGGTCATGTTTTCAGGCGGCACGCCACCGCTGGGCATCATCATTCATCGCTGTATCGGCCGGCTGATCGGCACCTTTCTGGGCGCGCTAATGGGCGTGGTGCTGATCGCGCTATTCGCCCAGCAGCCGATGCTCTATTTGCTGGCCGCCGGCGGCTGGCTGGCCTTTTGTACCTTCTGCGTGATGCTTTTAAACGATGAGCCGGCCAGCTACATCATGATGCTCAGCGGCTATACCGCAACGCTGGTCTCGCTGACCGCCATCGGTACCGGCGTGGACAACATCTTTGATCTGGCACTGGCCCGCACCACGGAGACGGCGCTGGGCATCGGGGCCGGTTTTTTAATGCATGTGCTGATCAAGCCGCGCTTTGGCAGCCACGCCTTGCCGACCACGCTGGACGGTCTGACCGGTGGCGCCGCCGGTGAGGTGCGCGTGGCGCTGGTAGAGCGGCGAACGCGTGCCGAGCTTGACGCCCGGCTGCGCACGCTGATGGGCAAGCATCAGCAGTTCGAGGCGCAGCATTCGCTGGCGCGCTTCGAGTTTCGCCGCTTTCGTCGGCTGCTGCCGGCGCTGGACCGTTTTGCCGGCGACAGCCTGGCGCTGATGACCGGGCTGCGCGAGCTCGAGGAGGCGGTCGACCGGCTGTCGCACTGCGAGGATGCAGACGCCATCATGACGGCCCTGCGCGACCCGGCGCTGCCCTTTCTGGACGCGCTGGAGCAGGGCGGCGAGCTGCCCGAGCAGCCGGTACTGCCCGACATCGACGCGCTGGTCACGGCAGAGGCACGGGTGACGCAGGTGCGGGCCGCGCTGGTGCGTGAGCGCCTGAGTGAAGTGCTGGGGCTTTTGCACCACGGCCGGTCGCTGAGCCTTGCCATGCAGCACCACCAGCATGCGCGACTGGTGCGCCTGACCGGGCGCCGCCCCCGGCGCACCTGGCATCCGGAGTACGCCGTGGCGCGCTATAACGCCTTTCGCGTGTTTATTGCCTTTGAGCTTCTGGGGCTTTTCTGGATTCACAGCGGCTGGCCGTCGGGCTATCTCTCCATGATGCTGCTGGGTGTGTTTATCGTGCTCTTTGCCAAGGCGCCCAACCCGGCGGCGGTGGTGCGACAGTTTCTGACCGGCACGATCTGGGCGGTCATTATCGGCTGCGTGTTTTCCTACGTGGTCTTTCCCGCCATTACCGGATTTCCGCTTCTGGCGCTGAGCATTGCGGTGCCGGTGGTGATCGGCACGCTGATGACGCCGCACCTGCGCTACTCGGCGATCGGGCTTGCCGGGGCAGTGACCCTGATGACGCTTTTGAACCTGCACCGGACCTATGAGTTTCACCCCACCCAGTTCATCAACGGCGGGCTGGCCTCGATTCTGGGCACTATCGTGACCATGGTGACCTATTCGCTGTTTCGCCAGCGCACGCCCGGGGAGCGCCTGGAAACCCTGGTGACCGCCTACTGGCGCGGGCTTGAGCGCGTGACCCGGGCGCGGCGGCTGCCCTCAAGAGCCTGGATCGAAAGCCGGCTGTATGACCGGCTGGGCCGGTTGCTGGCGCTGGGCAGCGGTGAACTGATGCTGCGTGAAGCAGTGGATCTGCACGCACTCGCCATGTGCCTGTGGCGGCTGCGGCGACTGGCCCGTGACAGCGGCCCTTACCGGCGCGATATCGAGCGCTGGGTGTTTGAGCTGGGTCGGCAGCTGCCCCGGGCCGGACGCGATGAAAGGGCCTGGCAGCGTCTGGCCGCCGACAGCGAGGCGCGGGCGGCCTCTTTGTACGCTATCGAGCCGCTGCCCACGGCGCTGATCGGCGAATTCGAGATGCTCTCGCATCTGCTGCGTGACCTGCCCGGCGCCGATGTGCAGGCCCGTGACGCGCTGGTCGACGTCGATGACGAACAAGGAGCCATGGATGCTCGATGAGTGGTCGTTTCTGGGGTTTCTGACGCCGCCGCTTTTTGTGCCGGTGCTGGTGGCGCTTTTGCTGTTCTGGAGCGTGCGCCGCGTGATGTCGCATTTCGGGCTGTACCGGTTTTTATGGCAGCCGGTACTGGCCGACATCGCCATTTTTACGCTGCTGTTGTGGGCGGTGCTGATACTCAGCGGCGCTCTGCCGGCGGGAGGACAAACATGACGGACAAGGAGTCGGGTATGAATGGCGTGTCGGCCCTGGCAGGGCGCACCCTGCGTATCGTGGCGACGCTTTTGCTGGTGGTGGCGGCACTGCTGGCCGCCTGGTGGATCTGGCATCACTACATGCATGACCCCTGGACGCGCGATGGCCGCATTCGCGCCGATATCGTCCAGGTCGGGGTGGATGTTTCGGGGCTGGTGGATACGCTCGAGGTGCATGACAACGACCTGGTCGACAAGGGCGAGGTGCTCTTTACCATCGACCAGGCGCGCTATCAGCTGGCACTGGATCAGGCGCAGGCGGATCTGTCGCGCTTCAAGGAGCAGCGCGACGAGGCGAAAGCGACCAGCAGCCGGCGTGATCGGCTCAACAACTATGTCTCGCAGGAGGCGCGCGATAACGCCCGCTTTGAATACCGCTCGGCCGAGGCGGCCGTGCAAAACGCCGAGGTGGCCGTGCGAGCGGCAAAGCTGGATCTGGAGCGCTCAACGGTGCGCTCGCCGGTGGATGGCTACGTGACCAACCAGCAGCTGCGCCCGGGTCAGTATGTCAGCGCCGGCTCGCGGGCCATGACGCTGGTGGACCAGCACAGCTTCTACGCGCTGGGCTATTTCGAGGAGACCAAGCTTGGCGGCATTCACCCCGGCGACCCGGCGCGGGTGCGCCTGCTGGGGCGCGACCGGGAGCTCCACGGCCACGTGGACTCGATCGCGCGCGGCATCGTGGACAACAGCCTGACCGGGGAGTCCGGCGGGCTGGCCGCGGTCAATCCGTCCTTTGACTGGGTGCGCCTGTCCCAGCGCATTCCCGTTCGTATCCGACTCGATGAGGTGCCCGGGGATCTGGTGCTCTCTGCCGGCCAGACGGCTACCATCTATGTCGATGCCCCCGGTCACGAGCCGAACGAGAACGGCTGGGGCGCGGCGCTGCGACGACAGCTCGAAAACCTCTTCGATATCTAGGCGCCGACCCCGGACCTAACGGCTGTAGGGCGTGGCGGGTGCCGGGCCGCGCGGGTCCGAGTAGAGGTCCGCGCCCCGGCCCGGGTCGCTATTGAAGGCGGGCGGGCGCGACTGGCCCGGTAACGGATAGCCATGCGGCGGCAGCGGATAGCCGGTCGATGGCGGGCGATAGTTGCCCGGGGCCGGGTAGGGAGCGTTCTGCCAGCGATTGTCACGGTAGAACCGGTCCGGCGCGGCACCGTAGATGGTCTCCCGGCGCGTTTGATCAAACTGGCGGCGCTCGATGTCGTAGAGACGTTCGTACTGACGCCGCAGGCGCTCGTCCGGGTCGATGGGCTGTGGCCGGTGCCAGCCAAAGCCCGGCCGGCCGTCGTAGCCCCACTGACCATCAGGGCCGGGGCGCCCGTCAAAACCGGGGCGGTTGTCGAAGCCGGGTCGATTGTCAAAGCCGGGGCGGTTGTCGAAACCGGGTCGTCCATCAAAGCCGGGACGGTTGCCGGGGCCGGGACGGTTACCAGGGCCCGGCCGGTTGCCAAAACCGGGTCGATTGTCGAAGCCGGGGCGATTGGCGTGGTGCCAGTGGCGTTCAACGCCGCCGCTCCCCTGGCGAAACTGCGATTGACCCTGCGAAAAGTGCGATCGATCCTGAGAAAAATGCGAGCGTATCGGCCCCTGATCGTCGGCCAGGGCTTCAAGACTCAGCGTTGACGCGATAAACCCTGCGACAAGTCCTGCCAGTAACGGTGTCATGACGGTCCCTCCCGGGAGTCGTTGTGCGCTGCCTTCATTCTAGCCTGGCAGGGCATGAACCGCGCCATGCCGGGATTACTCTCCGGCGGTATTCTTCCGGCGTGCCTTTTTTTCGAGCTGACGGCGCAGCTGCGGCGTGGCAATGCGCAGCCGCCAGGGGGCGTCGCGATGCTCGGGCTCGGCGTAGTCGATGCCGATGCGCGGGCTTCGGATGACGTCATCGTCATCGACCGGTGTGCCCGGCTCGATCCACAGATTCTGGCCGCTGCACAGATCGAGCCGATTGAAGGCCGTTTTGGTGATGCCCATGGCGCGGGTCAGCTTGCCGGGGCCGTTGAGCATGTCGCGGCCCTGCTTGCCGTTGCGCCGCGCGATCATGGTCTCTTCGCCCTGAATCGGCTCGATGGCGCGGATCAATACGGCACACGGGTCGTCCTCGACCTCGGTCACCAGATTGAGCATGTCGTAAATGCCGTAGATGATGTAGACGTAGGCATAGCCTGCCGGGCCGAACATCACCTCGGTGCGCTGGGTGCGCCCGTGGGAGGAGTGACAGGCGGTGTCGCGAAGGCCCAGATAGCCTTCAGTTTCAGTAATCCGGCCGATCAGTCGCTCTTCGCCGTCATCAACGATGAGATGACAGCCCAGCAGGTCACGCGCGACCTCCAGCGTGGGGCGGTTGTAGAAGTGTCTGGGCAACGGCGCCGGCGCGGGTACTGCGGTCATTGAGCCTCCTTGCAAGGGGTGCGATAGCATGACCACCCATCATGGACGAGGTCGGCGGGTTTCGCCGTCCCGACCGGTCCGATTTTTTCCTGACTGCGTGGTTGAACGCTCATGTTGCCTGAACCGCACGACTTCAATGCGATGCAAACGCCCGGCTGGAAAAGGGCGCGAGGCGCCTGCCCGTCGCTGGCCACGCCCATGGAAACGGGCGATGGCTGGCTGTCGCGTCTGCCGCCGCTGATCGCACCGCTCGAGGCCGATGAGATCATCACGCTGTGCGAGGCCGCCGAGCGCTTCGGCAACGGGCTGATCGAGGTGACCCGGCGCGGCAATCTACAGCTGCGCGGGCTGGCCGAGGGCGGCCACCGGGGGCTTTCGGACTATCTGATGCGTCGTCTGTCGCGCCACTGGCTGGAAAGCGCCACTCCGGCGGTGTCGATCGATGCGCTGATGGACGTCGATGAAGCCATCGAGGCGCCTACGCGCGCCCTGGCGCGCCGGTTGCGCGGTCAGATCCTGACCGGCGCGCCGAGCGGGCTGGCCCCCAAGTGCGCCGTGGTCATCGATGCCGGCGGCTGGGCCGGGCTTGCCGGACTCTCCGGCGACGTTTACGTGCGCCTGGACGGCGACCGCGGCGGCTGGATCGGCGTGGCCGGCGATCACGGCAGCGCCACCTGGCTGGGCTGGATGGTGGCCTCCAAGCTTGCCAGCGCCGTGCTGGGAATTTTAAGCGAAATCGATGCGCTCGGGGCGATGGCGCGCGGCCAGCATCTGCTCGCCCATGTTTCGATCTATACGCTTTGCGATCTGCTCGGCTGTCGCCCCGGCGCGCCGCCGCCGCGCAGCGGGGTGTATCAGGGCCCGGACGCCGGTGCCCGGCGCCAGCGCGACGTGCTGGATCTGGTCTGGCCGTTCGGGCAGCTGCCGGCGCTGAAGCTTTTGCGCTTTACACGCGAGGCGCAGCGCTGTGGCGCTTTGGGCTTTGCCGCCGCCCCCGGGCGTCACTGGCGCCTGGCATGTCGCGAGCACGCCGATATCGACGCCATCATCCGGGCCGCGCGCGAGGCCGGTCTGATCGTGGCAGACGATGACCCGCGCCTTTCGATCGTGGCCTGTACCGGCGCGCCGGGCTGTGCCAGCGCCTTCATGGCCACGCACGACACGGCCCGGGCGCTGAGCGAGCGCTGGTCGCAGTGGTTTGATGATTCGGTGCGGCTGCATCTGTCCGGCTGCGCCAAGGGCTGCGCCAGTCTTGACGTCTGCACCTTCACCCTGGTCGGCATGGCCCGCGGGGTCGGGCTGGTCTTTCAGGGCAATCCGCGCGGCGTGCCACGATTGATCGCCGGCGACGCTGCGGGTCTGACCGCGGCGTTTGAACACCTGGTGCACACGCTGGGCCATGAAGGCCACGCCCCGGCGCTGGATGCCTCGACACTGGCCGATATCGGCGAGGCGCGCATCGTGGCGCTGCTGCGTGCGGGCAGCGGTTGCGATGGCGACGTGTCAGGGGCGGACGCTGAGGCGGCGCCAGGGTAGAATGGCGCACCTGACTGCCCCGATACCCACTCCAACAATGAGGGAGCCCATGACCGACCGCCATGGCACGCATGACGTACCTGCCCAGCGTTCCCTGCATGACTATGAACATGACGGCCAGGCCATCTATCGTCAGTCGTTTGCCATCATCCGATCAGAAGCGGATCTGGCGCGCTTTTCGACGCTGGAAGCCGAGGTGGCCGTGCGCATGATTCATGCCTGCGGCGTGGTCGAGCTGGCCGGGCAGATTGTCTTTGGCGGGGGCGATATCATGCGGGCCCGCGAGGCGATTTTTCAGGGCGCGCCGATTCTGTGCGACGCCGGCATGGTCGAGCGGGGCGTGACGCGAGCGCGGTTGCCGGCCGACAACAACGTGGTCTGCACCCTGCACGACGCGCGCACGTTTGATCTTGCCAAACGCATTGGCAACACCCGTACGGCGGCGGCCATCGAGCTGTGGGGCGATCAGCTCGACGGCGGGGTGGTGGTCATCGGCAACGCGCCGACCGCACTCTTTCATCTGCTCGATTTGCTCCATCAGGGTGCGCCGCGCCCGGCGGCGATCATCGGCGTGCCGGTGGGCTTTGTCGGCGCGGTGGAGTCCAAGCAGGCCCTGATCGATGCCGGTCTCGACATTCCCTTCATTACGGTGCGCGGGCGCATGGGCGGCAGCGCCATTGCCTCGGCCACCATCAATGCGCTGGCAAGCGACCGACTCTGATGCGATCGACTCCCGAATGTTCTACCGCCTCCGGTGGTGTCTCTCCCGCCTGTGGGCGCCTGTACGGTGTGGGTACCGGCCCCGGTGACCCGGAGCTTTTGACCCTCAAGGCCGCGCGCGTGCTGGCCGAGGCCGACGTGGTGGCCTGGTTTGCCAAAGCCGGCAACCAGAGCAATGCCCGCCGCGTCATCAGTGCGCATCTGCGCGAAGGCCAGCCGGAGCTGGCGCTGTATTACCCGGTCACCACCGAGCTGCATCGCCACTCCGAAGGCTATCGCAGCGCCATTGCCGAATTTTATGCCGACAGCGCCGAGCGACTGGCCGTCGAGCTGGCGGCCGGGCGCAGCGTGGCGGTGCTCTCGGAAGGAGACCCGCTCTTTTTCGGCTCCTGGATGCATCTTCACGTGCGCTTGAAAGACCGCTTCCAGGTCGAGGTCATCCCGGGCGTGACGGGCATGGCCGGCGGCTGGTCGAGCGCCGGCGTACCGATCTGTCAGGGCGATGACGTGCTCACCATCCTGCCGGGCACGCTGGATGAAAACGCGCTGGTGGATCGGCTGACGCGCTGCGAGGCCGCCGTGATCATGAAGGTGGGGCGCAACCTGCCGCATATCCGCACCGCCCTGGAACGGGTGGGACTTCTGGAGCGTGCAGTCTATGTCGAGCGCGCCACCATGGCGGGCGAGCGCATCATGAAACTCATCGACCGCGATGACCGCCCGGCGCCGTATTTCTCGATCGTGCTGGTGCCCGGCTGGGCCGAGTGTGCCCATCCGGTCACCCTGGATGCGCAGGTCACCTCATGAGCGGCCGGCTGATCGTGATCGGGCTGGGACCGGGTGAGGCCACCTATCTGACCGCGCAGGCACTCGAGGCGCTGGCGTGTGCCGACTGGTTCTACGGCTACGGCCCCTACGTGGATCGGGTGGTGGCCGTGGACGATCCGCGCCGGGTGGTATCGGACAACCGCGAGGAGGGCGCCCGCGCCCGTGAGGCGCTCACTCTGGCCGCCCGGGGGGAATGCGTGGCGATGCTCTCCGGCGGCGATCCGGGCGTGTTTGCCATGGCCTCGGCGGTGTGTGAACAGATCGAGCGCGGCCCCGGGGCGTGGCGTGAACTGAGCCTTGAGATCGTGCCCGGTGTGAGCGCCATGCTGGCGGCCGCCGCGGCCTGTGGCGCGCCGCTGGGCCATGACTTCGCCGCCATTTCGCTGTCCGACAATCTAAAGCCCTGGCCGCTGATCGAGCGCCGGCTGCTGGCCTGCGCCGGCGCCGGGCTGGTCATGGCCTTTTACAACCCGATCTCGAAGGCGCGCCCCTGGCAGCTGGGCGTGGCGCTGGAGAAGCTGCGCGAGGTGCTTTCCCCTGACACGCTGGTGATTTTCGCCCGCGCCGCCGGCCGAGCCGATGAGCAGATCACGACCACCACGCTTGGTCAGGCCCGCGCCGAGCAGGCCGATATGGCAACGCTTGTCATCATCGGCAGTGAGGAGACGCGCCGGGTCGAGCGGCCCGGGCAGTCGTCGCTGATCTACACGCCGCGCTTTGCCGCCGGCCATGATCCCGAGGCATCCGGCTCACAGGGCTGATACCCACTCGACCAGCCGCGTCATGCCCGCGTCATCCAGACCCTCCACAACAGGTATGTTCGGCATGGCCGGACGGCGCATCATGATGACCTCTATCCCCAGTTCACGGGCGGCTTCCAGTTTGGGGCGTGTCGCCTCGCCGCCGCTGTGCTTGGTGACCAGCACGTCGATGGCCTTCTCGCGCAGCAGACGACGCTCCGCGTCCAGCGTGAAAGGGCCGCGGGCGATCAGGTTGTCCACATGGGGCAGGGCCAGCGGTGCCTCGATGGGGTCGATGCTTCGGATCACGTAGTGGTGCATGGGCGCGGCTTCAAACGACGCGGCCTGCTCGCGGCCGAAGGTGAGCAGTACCCGCCGTGGTATGGCGCCCAGCAGGGTGACCGCCTGCTCGGTGGTGTCGCATTCAATCCAGCGGTCTCCGGGGGCACGCTGCCAGCCGGGGCGGTTGATGCGCACGATGGGCAGACCGGTCCGGCGGGCAGCTTCGCAGGCGTTGTGCGCCATCTGTGCGGCAAAGGGGTGGGTGGCCACGATAATGGCATCGATATCATGCGCCTCGAGCCAGGCCACCAGCCCGGTAACGCCGCCAAAGCCGCCGCGGCGCGTGGCCACGCCGTTGTCGATGGGGGTGCGCGTGCGTCCGGCCAGCGACAGGGTAACCGAGAGACCCGGCAGGGTGGCCAAATGTGCTGCAATCCGGCGGGCTTCAAGCGTACCGCCCAGCAGCAGGAGATGTTTATGATGGGAAACGATTGAACACATGGCCTGTCAATGCCGTAATCAGTGATGATGAACACGCCCCGGTCACTGTACACCCGATGGATGTCTTGACGGGTGGCGCAATATAACAGGAGAGAGATGCATGAGCCCCAGTGATGCCCCCATTGACGCGCCGTCGACCGAAAAGATTGATGGCCGTGCGCCCTGGCTTGCCATCGTGGGTATCCAGGAGTCCGGCGCCGAGGAGCTGTGTGACAAGGCGCGTGAGGCGATCAGTCAGGCCTCGGTGGTCTTTGGCGGCTCGCGGCATCTGGCGCTGACCGCCACGCTGATTCAGGGCACGCCGATCGCCTGGCCCTCGCCGCTCAGCGAGGGTATCGATCAGCTGCTGGCGCTGCGCGGCCAGCGGGTGTGTGTGCTGGCCTCGGGTGATCCCTTTCACTACGGCATCGGCTCGACGCTTTCGGAATATGTGCCGGCCAATGAAATGGAGGTCTTCCCGGCGCCGTCGGCCTTTTCGCTGGCCTGCGCCCGCCTTGGCTGGCCGTTGCAGAAAAGCCGCCTTTTGTCGCTGCACGGACGGGCCATGAGCCGCCTTAACGGTCACCTGCACCACGGCGTGCGCATCGTGGCGCTGACCAGCGATGGGGACGCACCGGGTCTGATGGCCGGCATGCTCAACGAGCGCAACATGGGCGAGAGCCGCATGACTGTGCTGGAGGCGATGGGCGGGCCGCGTGAGCGCATCGAGCGTTTCACGGCGCAGTCGCTGGCGCGCGAGGCGCGCGAATTCGATGCGCTCAACGTGGTGGCGCTCGAGATCGTGCAGCACGGCGAGGGCGCCGTGGCCGGTCTGGCCCCCGGGCGCAGCGATGTGCTCTTTGAACACGACGGCCAGATCACCCGGCGCGATATTCGCGCCATGACGCTGGCGCGTTTGTCACCGCGCCCGGGGGAGCGGCTGTGGGATATCGGTGCCGGTTCCGGGTCAATTGGTATCGAATGGCTGCTGCTGGATGACTCGCTGGAGGCGGTGGCGATCGAGCGCGACGAAACGCGCTGTCAGCGCATTCGCCGCAACGCCGAAACGCTGGGCGTGCCGCGTCTCGAGATTACTCCGGGCGAGGCGCCCGAGGCGCTGTCGGGGCTGGCCACGCCGCAGGCCATCTTCGTGGGGGGCGGGGTGAGCAACATGGCGCTGATGGCGCGCTGCTTTGACGCCCTCGCCCCCGGCGGCCGGCTGGTGGCCAACGCCGTGACGCTGGAAAGCGAGCTGGCACTCGGCGAGTGCCATCGCCTGCTGGGCGGCGAGATGATGCGCCTGAGCCTTGAGCAGACCGCGCCGCTGGGCGGCATGATCGGCTGGACACCGGCGCGCACCATCACCCAGTGGGTCTGGACCAAACCGCTGGACTTTCAGGGGGTGTCATGACGGTCCACTTCATCGGCGCCGGCCCCGGGGCGGCCGATCTGATCACCTTGCGCGGCCAGCGCCTGCTGACGCGCTGCCCGGTGTGTCTTTATGCCGGCTCGACGGTGGCCACCGAGCTGCTGGAGCACTGTCCGCCCGGGGCGCGTCTGGTGAACACGGCGCCGCTGGATCTCGACGCGATCGAGGCGGAATACGTGCGCGCCCACCAGAGCGGTGAGGAGGTGGCCCGGCTACATTCGGGGGATCTCTCGGTTTATAGCGCGCTGGCCGAGCAGCTCAGGCGCCTGAAACACCACGGCATCGACTACACCCTCACCCCCGGCGTGCCGGCCTTTTCGGCGGCCGCGGCCCTGATCGAGCGCGAGCTGACGGTGCCGGAAATTGCGCAGAGCGTGGTGCTGACTCGCCTTTCCGGGCGCGCCTCGAAAATGCCCGAGCGCGAGCAGCTGGAAACCTTTGCCGAGACCGGCGCGACGCTGGCCATCCATCTGGCGATTCATCGTCTGGACGAGATCGTCATGCGCCTGACCCCTTTTTACGGCGACACATGCCCGGTGGCGGTGGTGTATCGCGCCAGCTGGCCGGAAGAGCGAGTGGTTCAGGGCAGGTTGCGCGATATCGTCGAGCGCCTGGCACTGGACCCGATCGAGCGCAGCGCGCTGGTTCTGGTCGGCCCGGCGCTGGCCAACAGCGATTTTCGCGACAGCGCGCTGTATGAGACAGGCTACTGCCGTCGCTTTCGTCACGAGGGCGATGACGCGTCAGGGTTTGAGAGGGGATGAGGAGACAACATGCAAAATGACCTGCCCGACAGGGGCGCCGATAGTGAGGCGCTTTATGCCTTTCGCGAGCATCGGCTCTCCTGGGTGGCCTATCTGGATGCCGCGCTCAAGGGCGTGGTGGGCATCGCCATCAGCGTTGCGCTGATGCTCTCGCCGCGCTGGATCACGATGGCGCCCATCACCGCGCAGATTCTTTTCTACGCCGGCATCGCGTTTGCGCTCTGCGCGCTGGGGCTGTCGATCTATCGGCTTTTTTATATTCGCCGCGTGCGGCTTTATACCGATCAGGACGGGGTCTGGTGCTATCGCGGCATTCTGCCGTGGCGGCGCGGCATCGTCGGCACCAACTGGCGCGACGTGCGACAGGCCAGCTACGGCACGGGCTTTGTGCGCTGGGCGACGAAAGCCTACCCGGTCAACGTCGATAACCGCTTTACCGATACCGACCCCATTACCCTTGCCCACGTCCACCGCGGCCACGAGTTTGTGGGGCATGTGAACGCCTGGCGCAACCGGATGCTGCGCCAAAACGGCGAAACGCTGCGCTAGGCCTTATCAGGTTCAGGCTCAGGCCTTGATCGGCGGGCGACGGTCTTCGATGACGCGCCGTCCGCGAATACAGTCTTCTTCGTGAAAGGCTTCTCGCCAGAGCTCCTGCGTGCCGGCCTCGACCCATTCGGCCACGGCCGGGTGAGCGAGCAGCCGCTCGACGTAAGCCATGGCGCCCTCACCCAGGGGGAGCTGATAGTTTTTGAGGCGCACCGCCACCGGGGCATAAAAGGCATCCACCGCGGTGAAAGCGTCACCTGCCAGCCAGGGTCCGCCAAAACGCTCAAGCCCCGAACACCAGAGCGAGTCGAGGCGCTCAAGATCGCGCGTGAGCGCCTCGCTCGGTGTGCCGACCTCGATGGTTAGACCGCAGTTCATCGAACACTCATCGCGCAGCGCACCAAAGCCCGAGTGCATCTCGGCGGCTGCGCAGCGGGCAAAGGCGCGCGCCATGGGATCCTGCGGCCAGACGGCCGGCGTGGTTTCGGCCAGATACTCGCAGATCGCCAGCGAATCCCACACCGTCAATGCGCCATCGACCAGGCAGGGCACCTTGCCGGTCGGCGAGAAGGCGTCAAAGGCCGGCTGGCGTGCGCCATATTCAAACGGCGTTAACACCTCCTCGAAGTCGATCCCGAGGGCGCGCATCAGCACCCAGGGGCGCATCGACCATGACGAGTAGTTCTTGTTGGCGATATGAAGCCGATAGCGCATGGTAACTCTCTCCGGGAGATGATCAGATCACGCCCAGCATACCCAGAAATACCCGCAGCGCCAGCAGACAGACAATCAGCATGACCAGCCCGTAGACCAGGTTCTGTTTGAACGTGTTGGCAAGCGTGCCCAGCAGCGTTTGCTGATTGCACAGCACCCAGATCGAGCCCACGATCGCCGGCAGCAGCAGCCCGTTGATCGCCTGCGCCGTCAGGATCAGCTCGATGGGCGTGCTGCCATAAAGCGCCACGATGACCACCGGCGCCAGCGCGGCCAGCAGCATGACCCCTCGATTGCGCGGGCTGCGGGCACTTTCGTTACGACCGGTCGCCTCGCCCAGCAGCGGCGGCTGCACGGCAATGTTGAAAAGTCCCGACGAGAAGCCGGCCGCCCACAGGCCGAGCGAGAACAAAACGCCGGCATACTGGCCCAGCACCGGGGTGAGCTGACCGGCCATGTCGGCCGCGCCCGAGACCCCGGTGCCCAGCGGGTGAATGGCCGCCGCCGAACACAGCAAAATGGCGACCATGACCACACCGGTGATGATCACATTGGTGGTGTGATCAAAGCGGGACAGGGCCAGACGCTTGTCCATGGGGGTGGTGGTGTCGCCTTCATACTTGCGCTTGATGAACGCCGACAGCCCCATCACGGTATTGGGCGGCAGCGTGGTGGCGATCAGGGCGAGAATCAGCCAGTAGTTGCCCTCGGGGACCCGAAAGGAGAAGCCGGTGGCGGCGACCTCATTCGGGTTCGGGCCGGCCAGTGCCAGCGTCAGCACAAACGACAGCACGATCAGGGCGATGATGACGCGATTGACGTTTTCCAGCAGGCGATAGATGCCGACCCAGCACATCAGCAGTGCCGACAGGGCCAGTATGCCCACCCAGGCCAGAATCGGGATCGAGGGCAAAAGATAGTTGAGTGCCAGGGCGGCGCCGGTGAAGTTGCCGGCCTGAAAGGCCACGGCGCCCAAAAGTAGTGCAACGTAGAGTGTGATGGCCCATTTTCGGCCCATGCGCTGGCGAATGCCTTCCATGGCCGACATGCCGGTGGCCAGGGTAAAGCGAATCACCGGTCGCTGAAAGCAAAAGGCGACCACGGAGGCGGCCATGACCGCCCATAGCAGCGCAAAGCCATACTCGGCGCCGGCCACCGACAGCGTGGTGATCGAGCCAGGGCCGAGAATGCAGGCGGCCACCATGGCGCCCGGCCCCAGCGCGCGCAGGCGCTCCATGATACCGAGCGACGCCGGTGCCCGGGCAGCAGCGCTTTCGTGAGTGGTCATCGTTTTCATGGTCGGGGCTCCTGGCAAATGGGCATGCCCCCTTTCCATGCAAAAGGTGTGCCCGTTGCACAGGGTCCGTTGTCGAATTCAGCAATACCGAGTGATCAGGCCTCGTTTGACAGGGGCGTACCCAGAGCCGCGTCGTACCGACAGACCCGGTTACGCCCTTCATGCTTGGCTCTGTAAAGCGCCTCATCGGCGTTTTGAAGCATCGAGGCGAAATCATTCTTATCGGCCGATGCCCTTTCCGCCACGCCAAGGCTGATGGTGACGTTGAGCGTGTGCTGTCCCGACAAAAAGGGCGTTGTTGCCACGCGATGGCGCAGGCGTTCGGCCATGACGGCGGCCTCCTCGAGGCGGGTGTCGGGCAGCAACAGCAGAAACTCCTCGCCGCCCCAGCGCACGGGCATGTCCTGTTGGCGCGTGATGGCCCTCAGATGCCGGGAGAAATCCTTCAGGACGCTGTCTCCGGCGTCATGACCCAAACGGTCGTTGACCGACTTGAAATGGTCCAGGTCGATAATGATTACGCTTGAGATCGGCCCGCCCCAGTGGGCGTTTTGCTGTTTCAAAATGTCCTGCACGGCGCGTCGGTTGGCCAGGCCCGTCAATTGGTCGGTTTCCGACAGGCGTTTTAATTCAATGCTGGAGCGCTCGCCGGTCATGGCGATAAAGCCGAAATAGATCAGAATGCAAAGGACCTGGTCGGCCATGATGGCGGCCTGACCGCTGACCATCATCTCCACACTCATCGCCCCCGTGATCAGCATGACAAGGGGAATAAACAGGGCAAGGAAGTAGACGCCAAAGGCCAGCGCCACCACGTACTGCGACAGAATCCGCTTTCGGGGCGGCCTGAAAATTTCGGCCACGGCCAGCGCCGTCATGGCCGAGGTCATGAAAAATACCGTGGACAGCTTCATCGCCTCCGGCGCGTTCAGCCATGACAGAGCCGACAGCAATACGGCGGGGGTCACGCTGATCAGTACCAGAGCGCCTGCGTTGACGCGGCGCTGATAAAAGATTCTGAGGCCGCTCCATGACAACGTCAGACTGGCGAAAAAGAGTGTGGTGGTCACAAGCCATAGAGGCAGCGGGGCGATCGGGTAGCTCGGGCTCAGGGCCATGCAAAGCGACCCCGCCGCCGAGGCGGCCAGCGCCACAAGCCAGTGCCGCAGGCAGCGCTCGTCGGGCTGGCTGAACACCGTGGCCAGAAAGATCACCAGAAAGGTGCATCGGCTGACGCCACTGGCCAGATACAGGGTCTCGGGATTGAAGGGCATGGTCTGGCACTACCTCGCTCGGATGCGGCGGCGTGGGGCGGGCTAGAGTCGATACCCCAGAGCCAGACCCGTGATGAGCGTGCTCGTATCAACTTCTGCACTGAACCCTTCACTGTCGAAATGATAGGCCGGCACCCGGATGTATTGCACGGCGGCGTTGGCGAACCAGTGCCCGCCAAGGTGGTAATCAAGCCCGGCGCCCAGAAGGGGGCTTCTGATCGACTCGACCTGAAAGTCGGGAATGTTATCGGCCGGTTTGACCTCCAGGGTTCGGGACCAGAGCATGCCTGCGCCGACGTAGGGGCTGAGCGAGGCGCCCGGACGAAAGCGATACTGCACCATCAGCGCCAGGGCGGCCGTCTTGATCGTTGCGATGTCGAAATCACCCAGGGCCGAGTCCACGAGCCGATAGGGGGTAGAGGAAACGCCGCCCGTGAGCTGAAGGGCCCAGCGGTCGGTCAGGAAATAGCTGAGATCCAGCGTCGGCGAGACAACATCGGGTGTTTCGACGTCGCCGCCAATGCCGGGAACGCTCGCTTTCATATCAAGCGTCGTAATGCGTGCGACCCCCGCTCGAATGAGCCAGTCGCCCTGCGTGAGCCCGGGGCGTCCTGTGTCGGCCGATACGGCTGGCGCACCGAGGATCAAAAGCCCGGCCAGCCCTGTCAGCTGCCAGTAACGTTGATGACGTGACGCCATGATCTGCTGGCAACTCCCGGGGTTTGTAACATTGTGTTATATGGATAGCGGCCCGTCTTCGGTAAACTTTAGACGGCTCGAGAGATGACGGGCGCAGACACTGGCCTGGCACGGCCAAAAAAAAGCCCTGCTCGAGGCAGGGCGAAGGAGAGAGGCGGTAAAGTGATTAGTGGGCGACGCTGCCGGAGGCACCGATGCCGGTCTGGGAGCGGACGAACTGGGCATCGAACAGATCGCGTTCGCGGGCGGCGGAGGCGGAGTTGTCGGTGACCGAGAACAGCCAGATACCGATAAAGGCGACCGCCATCGAGAACAGCGCCGGGTAGTCATAGGGGTAGATGGGGCTGTCGTGGCCCAGCACCTGCACCCAGATGGTCGGGCCCAGAATCATCAGCACGATGGCCGTGATCAGTCCCAGACCGCCGCCGATGACCGCACCGCGCGTGGTCAGCCGGCGCCAGTACATGGAAAGCAGCAGCACCGGGAAGTTGCAGCTCGCCGCGATCGAGAAGGCCAGACCCACCATGAAGGCCACGTTCTGACTCTCGAAGGCGATCCCCAGCACGATGGCGACCACCCCCAGCACCAGTACGGAGATCTTGGAGATGCGCACTTCCTTTTTCTCATCGGCGTTGTCTTTCATGATGACGCCGGCGTACAGGTCATGCGAGATGGCTGAGGCCCCGGCCAGTGCCAGACCCGCAACGACCGCCAGGATGGTGGCAAAGGCCACCGCCGAGATAAAGCCCAGGAAAATGCTGCCACCCACGGCGTTGGCCAGGTGTACCGCCACCATGTTGGTGCCGCCGATGATCGCCCCGGTACTGTCCTGAAAGGCCGGGTTGGTACTCACCAGAATGATGGCGCCAAAGCCGATGATAAAGGTCAGAATGTAGAAATAGCCGATGAAGCCGGTCGCCACGAACACGCTCTTGCGCGCCTCCTTGGCGTTACTCACGGTGAAAAAGCGCATCAGGATGTGAGGCAGCCCCGCGGTGCCAAACATCAGGGCCAGCCCCAGCGAGATCGCCGAAATGGGGTCCTTGACCAGCCCGCCCGGACTCATGATCGAGGCCCCGTTGGCATGTACGGCCACCGCCTCGTTGAACAGCCCCTCGAGACTGAAATTCACGTGCATCAGCACCATCAGCGCCATGAAGCTGGCACCAAAGAGCAGGATGGCGGCCTTGATCATCTGTACCCAGGTGGTGGCCAGCATGCCGCCAAAGAGCACGTAACAGACCATCAGCGCCCCGACCACCACCACGGCAATGTGGTAGTTAAGACCAAACAGCAGCTGAATCAGTTTGCCGGCGCCCACCATCTGGGCAATCAGATAGAGCGCCACCACGGCCAGCGACCCAAAGGCGGAAAGGATGCGTACCGGACGCTTGCTCAGGCGAAACGAGGCCACGTCGGCAAAGGTGTAGCGCCCCAGATTGCGCAGGCGCTCGGCGATCAGAAACATGATCATTGGCCAGCCGACCAGAAAGCCCATCGAGTAGATCAGACCGTCATAGCCCGAGGTGAACACCAGCGCCGAAATGCCCAGAAAGGAGGCCGCCGACATGAAGTCGCCCGAAATCGCCAGACCGTTCTGGAAACCGGTAATATTGCCACCGGCGGCGTAGTAGTCCGATGCCGACTGACTCTTCTTTGACGCCCACCAGGTGATATAAAGCGTGATGCCCACAAAGATCAGGAACATGATGATCGCCGGCACATTAAGGCCCTGCTGCGTCACGGGGCCGGTCAGGGCATCGGCCACGGCAGGGGTCGCGATCAAAAGACCGAGCGCTGTCACCAGCGCGAGCTTGAAAGACACGACAATCATTGACCGATCTCCTCAAGCACCCGGGCATTGAGGCGATCGAACTCGCCATTGGCACGACGCACATAGAGGCCGGTCAGTACGATGGCCACCACGATCAGACCCAGGCCGATCAAAATGCCCCAGGTCGTGGTCATGCCGCGGGCAAGCGGCGTGCCCAGCACGCCGGGCGCAAAGGCGATCAACAGGATAAAGGCCATGTAGAGGCTCAGCATGATAATGGAGAGCGTCATGGCAAAACGGGAGCGTTTTTGCACCAGTTCCTGGAAGCTGGCATTGCGCTGAATGTCGCGCCACTGGGTATCGTTGTGCGTCGGTCTACTCATGGCTCATCCTTGTTATCCCGGTGGATTACCGTTTTTATGTGCATGGCCACTAATACTTGCCCGGAAGCAGGGCAAAAGAGCAGAGCACTTTAGTCTTGATTCGACCAAAGAGAAGTCCGGGGTGCGAAGACGTCGCCGTCTGACAGGGCGGCACAAACGCTTCACGGGGCAGTGACATCAAGGGCCGCCGGTCGCCATGGCGACATGGGGCAACGCATGACAGGGAGCAGCAGGGACATGGATATCGAGCAGCTGGAAATTCGCCAGCACATGGCGCAGTTCGCGCCCTTTGAATACCTCGGTGACGAGTTGCTGGACCAGATCGCCACCCGGGTCGAGATCAGCTACTTCCAGGCCGGTACCGACATTCTGGCGCTGGATCAGGAGGTCAACGAGCTGTGCTACGTGCGCAGCGGTGCCGTCGAGGTCTCAAGACGCAGTGGTCAGCTCTTCGACCGGCTGGTGGAAGGCGACATCTTTGGCTATTCGGATCTTATGCGTAACCGCCGGGTGCGCTTTCCGGTGCGCGCCATCGAGGACACGCTGATCTATTTCGTGCCCGCGGAGCTTTTCGATTCGCTGCGCGCGGAAAACGACGACTTTGCCGACTTTGTCGAAACCGGCGGCGACCGGCTCAAGGCCACGATCGATCAGCAGCGCAGCGACAACCAGATGAGCAGCACCCGGGTGCGGCGTCTGATCCGGCGCAAGCCCACCATGGTGGATATCAATACCCCGGTGGGTGAGGTGGCCCGACGCATGCGCGAGGACAACGTGACCTCCGTGCTGGTGCTCAGTGACGAGGGCGAGGAGGCCAACGGGCCGCGTCACTTCACCACTCAGGAGGGCAAGGTGCGTCGTCTGGCCGGGCTTTTGACCGACCGCGACTGCTGCGTGCGGGCGCTGGCGGAAAACCTCAGCGGCGAGACGCCGGTGGGCGAGGTGATGTCCACCAGCCTGATCACGGCGCCATCGGACGCCTCGATTTATGATGCCACCATGACCATGCTCAATCACAACATCCAGCACCTGCCCGTTTTGTATCGGCGTCGACCGATCGGCGTGCTCGAGCTCAGTGATGTGATGCGCTACGAGACCCGCAGCAGCCTCTATCTGGTCAGCTCGATCTTCAACCAGGCGGGGCTTGCCGGGCTGGTGCGCCTGAGCGGTGACGTGCCGCTGGCCTTTGCACGGCTGGTGGATGAAGGCGCCGATGCCCAGATGATCGGTCGGACCATGGCCACGATCTGTCGAAGCTTCATTCGCAAGCTTCTGGAGCTGGGCGAGGCGGAGCTGGGGCCACCGCCGATTCCTTATTGCTTCATGGTGCTGGGGTCGTGCGCGCGCGATGAGCAGACGGTCTTTGCCGACCAGGACCACGCCATGATCCTGGATGACAGCTTCGTGCCCGAAACGCATGACGAGTATTTCCAGTCGCTGGCCCGCTTTGTCAGCGACGGGCTGGCGGCCTGCAGCTACCCCCTGTGCAAGGGCGACGTGATGGCCACCAACCAGCGCTGGCGCCAGCCGCTGTCGGTCTGGCAGGGCTACTTCCGCGACTGGATCGAAAATCCGGACCCGGAGGCACTGCTCCACAGCTCGATTTTCTTCGATCTAGGCTATGTCCATGGCGAGCTCAACATGCTCGAGAGTCTGCAGACCCTGATCAGCAAACTGGCACCTCAGCATCCTTTCTTTCTGGCAGCGATGTCACGCAACGCGCTCAATCGCACACCGCCGCTGGGGCTTTTCCGGACCTTCATTCTGGAAAAGGACGGCCAGCACAAGGATGCCATTGATCTCAAACGCCGCGGCACGGCGCCGCTGGTCGATCTGGTGCGCGTGCACGCGCTGGCCTGTGGCTCCAGTTCCAACAACACCATCGATCGCCTGAAAGACATTGCCGAAACGCGGCTGCTGCCTGAAGGGGTCAACGACCGGCTGCGCTACGCCTTCGAGTTCATTTCGATGGTGCGCATTCGCCATCAGGCGCTGGCGATTGAAAGCAACGAGGCGCCGGATAACCGGCTGAGGCCGGACAACGTTGAAAGCCATGAGCGTCATAACCTCAAGGATGCCTTTGAAGTGCTCAGCCATGCGCAGAAATTCCTGAAATTCCGCTATCCGCTGCCCTCCACCTCGAGTCGGGGAAGGGGACGCTGATGCGTGACTGGCCGCAGCGACTGCAAAAGCACTACCGACGCTGGCAGTGGCATCGGCGCGGACGGCTGGTGTCCGAATGGCCCGCCTATCTGGCAGATCGGCAAAACGCCGCGCGTGATGATCGGCTGGCCCACTATTTTGGCGCCGGCACGCTGGATCCGCAGACGCCGATCAGCGAGGTGCCGATGGTGGCGCTGGATATCGAGACCACCGGTCTTGACCCGGCGCGTGACAGCATCGTCAGTATCGGCGTGCAGCCCTTTACGCTGGGGCGTATTCCGGTGGCCCAGAGCCGTTACTGGGTTGTGTCGCCGCAGCGCTCGCTCAGCAGTCGTTCGGTGGTGTATCACCGTCTTACCCATAGCGATCTGGCTGATGCGCCGGGCTTTGACGAGGTTATCGGCGAGGTGCTCGAGCAGCTCGCCGGTCGGATGGTGGTGGTGCACTACACCCGGATCGAGCGCGAGTTTCTTGATGCGGCCGCCCGACACTACCTCAAGGAGTCGCTGCTGTTTCCGCTGATCGACACCATGGCGATCGAGGCCTTCCAGCACCGCCGGCTGTCCTGGTTTCAGCGCCTGCTTGGTCGACGTCCGGTGTCACTGCGCCTGCATCCCAGCCGGGAACGCTACAATCTGCCGCCCTATCAGGCCCACCATGCCCTGATCGATGCCCTGGCCACGGCCGAGCTTTTGCAGGCGCAGATCGCCCGGCACTACGAGCCGGATACGCCTGTCGGCGCGCTCTGGGAATAAATGTTCTGCCCATGAAAAAGGCGGCCCGCAGGCCGCCTTTTTTTATGCGCGTCATGCGCGGGTGGTTTTACCTGTCAGTAGCGCGGCTCCGAGCGCAGCCCCTGGATGATGGCGTAACAGGCCGCCAGCAGCACGATGGTGAAGGGCAGGCCGGTAGCAATGACCGCCGCCTGCAGCGCCGTCAGGCCGCCGCCGAGCAGCAGCGCAATGGCGATGGCGCCTTCGATCAGGGCCCAGAACATGCGCTGCGGCTTGGGCGCATCGACCTTGCCGCCGGCCGTAATGGAGTCGATAACCAGCGAACCGGAGTCCGAGGAAGTGATAAAGAACACCATGACCAGCACGATGCCGATAAAGGAGGTGATCGATGTCAGCGGCAGCTGGCCCAGCATGGTAAACAGCTGAAGCTCAAGCGCTGCGTCCTTGACACCTTCAAACCCATTGGTCAGCTGGCTGATGGCGGTATCACCAAAGGCGGTCATCCAGAGCACGGAGACCACGGTCGGCACGAGCAGTACGGCGATCAAAAACTCTCGTACGGTACGCCCGCGACTGACGCGCGCGATGAACATGCCCACAAACGGGGACCAGGAGATCCACCATGCCCAGTAAAAGGCTGTCCAGCCGTGCACAAAGTCAGTGTCGTCACGCCCGAAGGGCATCGACAGCGCCGGCAGGTTCTTGAGATACGACCCCATGTTTTCCACAAAGCCGGTGGCGATAAGCATCGTCGGTCCGACAATGATGACAAACAGCAGCAGCACGAAGGCCAGTACCATGTTGATCTGCGACAGTCGCTGTACGCCCTTGTCGACCCCCAGCATGACCGAGGCCAGTGCCACCAGACTGATGCCGATGATCAGGATGACCATGGTGACATCGGTATTGGGCGTGCCGAACAGGTAGTTCAGACCGGCAGAGGCCTGGGAAGCGCCCAGCCCCAGCGAGGTTGCCAGACCAAACAGCGTCGCAAACACCGCCAGAATATCGATGATATGGCCCGGCCAGCCCCAGATGCGCTCACCCAGAATCGGGTAGAAGATCGAGCGCATGGTCAGCGGCAGGCCCTTGTTATAGGAAAAAAGCGCCAGCGACAGCGCCACGATGGCGTAAATACCCCAGGGGTGCAGGCCCCAGTGGAAGATCGTGGCGGCCATCGCAAGAGACTGTGCCTGATCCTGATTGCCTGCGGCGCCACCCAGCGGTGCCCAGGAGTCACCGGTAATGGACGTGCCGTAATGGGTGATCGGCTCCGAGACGCCATAGAACATCAGTCCGATGCCCATGCCGGCGGCGAACAGCATGGCGAACCAGCCGGCGTAGCTGAAATCCGGCTTGGCGTGCATGCCGCCGATGCGGACCCGGCTTAGCGGGGTAAAGATAAGCGCCACCGCGAGGATGACAAAAATATTGGCAGCCAGCAGAAACAGCCAGCTGAGATGGTCGGTCAGAAAACTTTTTGCGCCGTTGAAAACAGGCCCCATCTGCCCAGGCAGTGCAAGCGTGATAATCACGAACAGCAAAATGACCAGTGAGGAGATCGTAAAGACCTTGCCGTGCAGGTCGACATTGAAACCGAATCGATTGGTCTGGATGTTGTCCTGACCGATGACGTAGTCCGTATCAATCAGATTGGCCTTGCCGCTGGGGGCGGGGATGCCCTCGCTGGTCTGATCCCTGTCGTTGTCGTTGTTTCCGGGTGTCTGACTCAATTTTTTTCTCCATTACAGCTTCGAAGGCGCTGGCAGGTTGAGCAGTGAATCTCCACAGTACAGTAAAGGGTATGGCTGAATGAACTGATGCTGAATAGCCCGGGCATGGCATGGCGCCAATAGGGTCGTCGAGGTCGGTTGAGCACCATTTGTCCCCGTTTGACGACATGAATCTGCCTTCGGGCTCGATCACCAGCGAGTTACGTTTTATCACATCGAGCGCTGAAATCCATAGGAAAAAGGGGACATTTCGGCCCCTTGACGTCTGCCCGCAGGGCCTTGTTTGACGGGGTGCAGGCAGGGTCACAAGACGCCCTGTCGGCCCGCCCGGGGCCCGGCTGCGACGTTGCCGGCAGGCACGGGGCACAAAAAACGGGGCGACCTTATGGCCGCCCCGTCATGCACATCCTTCAATTCAGTACGACGCCGGGCGCCGTACTGTCCTGCCCGGCAGGATTATTTTGCCCGGGGTTCCGACATCAGCCCCTTGATGACGCCGAAGCAGCCGATCAATAGCACGATGGCAAACGGCAGACCGGTCGAGATGACCATCGCCTGCAAAGCGCCCAGACCGCCGCCCAGCAGCAGGGCAATGGCGATCACTCCGCTGATCAGTGCCCAGAACAGGCGCTGAGAAGTCGGCGCATCGATCTTGCCGCCGGCGGTGATGGTGTCAATGACCAGCGAGCCGGAATCGGCCGAGGTAATAAAGAACACCATGATCAGCAGCAGGGCGACCAGGGAGGTGACCGTCGACCAGGGCAGATTGCCCAGCATGACAAAAAGCTTGAGCTCCAGCGCCGCTTCGGAAATGCCTTGCATGCCGGAATCGACCTGGAAGATGGCCGCACCGCCAAAGACCGTCATCCACAGCACGCAGACGATGGTGGGTACCAGCAGCACGGCGATCAGGAATTCGCGCACGGTACGCCCGCGGCTGACGCGCGCGATGAACATGCCCACAAACGGCGACCAGCTGATCCACCATGCCCAGTAAAACGCCGACCAGGACTGGCTGTAGTCAACGTCTTCACGCCCGAACGGCATCGACAGCGCCGGCAGGTAGGTCACGTAGGCCCAGAGATTGTTGAAAAACCCGATGACCAGATCCAGCGTCGGGCCGGTGAACAGGATAAACAGCAACAGCGCGAACGCCAGGCCCATGTTGAGCTCGGAGAGGTGCTTGAGTCCGGCATTGACGCCTGCCGCCACCGAACACAGGGTCACCGCCGTGATCGCCACGATCAGCAGCACCCGCGTGGTATCGGTATCGGGGATATCAAACAGATAGTTCAGACCGGCTGCGGCCTGCTGTGCCCCCAGACCCAGCGAGGTGGCAAGACCAAAGAGCGTGGAAAAGACCGCCAGAATATCCACGACGTGGCCGGGCCAGCCCCACACGCGCTCTCCGAGAATCGGATAGAAAATCGAGCGCATGGTCAGCGGCAGCCCCTTGTTAAAGGAGAACAGCGCCAGCGACAGGGCCACCATGGCATAGATCGCCCAGGGGTGAAGTCCCCAGTGCAGCATGGTGGAGGCCATGCCGAGCTGGCGTGCCGCGGTTTCATCGCCTGCGGCACCGCCCAGCGGCGCACCGTCGGTACGTATGCCGTTTTCGATCGTGGTGCCGTCCATCGCTGCCGTGTAGTGCGAGATCGGCTCGGAGACCCCGTAAAACATCAGCCCGATACCCATGCCGGCGGCAAACAGCATCGCAAACCAGCTGATATAGGTATGGTCCGGCTTGGCCTCGGCGCCGCCCAGTCGGACCCTGCCCAGCGGACTGAAAATCAGACCGATGGCCAGAACGACAAAAATGGCGGTCGAGAGCATGAAAAACCAGGAGAGATTGGCGGTCAGCCAGTCACGCATGCCGTTGAAAAGCGGCTCCATCTGCGCCTGCATGGTCAGCGTCAGTACCACAAACGCCAGCACCAGCAGCGACGAGATGCCAAACACCTTGCCGTGCAGATCCACATTGAACAGCATGCGGCCCTGGAAGTTGTCCTGACCGATGACATAGTCGGTATCGATCAGGTTGGATTCACCCGTCGGCGCCGGTATCCCCTCACCGGCGTCGCTTTCTTCATCCTTGTTCTTCTTTTCATTTTCCGATTCTTGCGTCAATGTCGTTCTCCATCATTGTCGCCGGGTAACGTCGCGGGACGAAACGGGCTGAATGAATGTCAAGCCGGGTCTGCCCCGGGTATTTTTTGTAGCGTCGGTCAGGAGGGTAGACGCTGTTAAACAAACCTCATAACTCTGGGCGTTTTTCGTCGATGAAATTTGCAATGAACGCCTGCAAACATCAGTGGGATACGCCTTTCGTGCTGCGGTCAGCGGTGCTCTAGCAGGTGCGCGCAGCGCTTTGGCCGACACAGAGGCCCTGGCGGTCAAACACCATGACATCCAGTTCGATACCGCTGTGGCGGATGACCTGCGCTGCACGCGCCAAAGCACTTTCGGCCAGTCGATCACCCAGACGGATGCCGGCGTCACCGGCAAGCTCAAAGGCCTCAAGACCCGAGTTGGCCCCGGCAATGCGGTCAGACAGCGCCGTATCGCCGCCGGCCTCGCGTGCCAGGCGTGCCAGGCGCTCCAGATCAATGGCGCCGCGTCGGGAGTGCACATCCAGCATGCCCTGACCCAGCTTGGCCATCTTGGCGATGCCACCGGCAATGGTGACCTGCTCTACCGGATGCTTTCGCAGATACTTGAGCATGCCGCCGACAAAATCCCCCATCTCGATCAGCGCGCTTTCGTCCAGGCCATAGTGCGCCTGTACCGCCGACTCCGACGTCGAGCCGGTCGAGCCTGCCACATGAGGCAGGCCGCGGGCGCGGGCGACGTCGATGCCCCGGTGAATGGAGTGAATCCACGCCGAGCAGGAAAAGGGGATCACTACGCCGGTGGTGCCCAGTATCGAAAGACCACCGACAATGCCCAGTCGGCCATTGAGCGTTTTCTGCGCGATGCGCTCACCCTCGTCGATGGCGATGGTGACTTCCAGATCCACCTGGTGATGGCCGGGTGTCTCATGCGCCACCGCTTCCAGGGCCTGACGAATCATGTGCCGGGGCACCGGATTGATCGCAGGCTCTCCGGGCAGAATGGGCAGGCCCGGGCGGGTCACCGTGCCCACACCGGGTCCGGCCTTGAACACCAGGCCTGAGCCGGCCTTCAGCGGTCGAACCGTGGCGCGCACCAGCACGCCGTGCGTGGCGTCCGGGTCATCGCCGGCGTCCTTGATGACACCGGCCATGGCCCAGCCGTCGCCGCGCTCATGCACGGCGAGCGCAAAGGCCGGCGTTTGCCCCCTGGGAAGCGTAATGGTGACCGGATCCGGAAATTCGCCGCTTAAAAGTGCTGCATAGGCCGCCCGGGCCGCTGCGGTTGCGCAGCAGCCGGTGGTCCAGCCGCGTTTAAGAGGGGCGTGTTCCTGGGTCATGGTGCATCAGCATTCCGACGGGGCGATGTCAATCCTAACATGGGCGCGTCGAAGACCCCATCCACTCATTGCCACACGGTGCGGTTCGTGTGCATGACGGCGCCTGCAGGAGGGGCTGTGGATCGATCGTCAAAGGGGTATGAGGATGATAGCGAACGCTGTTTGCCATCGAAGTTAAAGGTCCTTTAAGATAGCCTTAACATTTCCCCTGGTGACGGTGGGCGCTCAAGTGGGTCTGCCCCGCTGCCATGTATCGAGTTACCTGCCATGAATCACGTTACTTCCTCCTGTCATTGGGAGCGCCTTTCATCCTGGCATGCCGCTCGCCACGTCTACCCGAAGCGGCGAGAGTGGAAGATGCGCTACAAGATGTTCATGCGCGCCGCGCTGCATCGAAGCGTGCATCGCTCCCTGCTGATGGGCGTGTCGCTCAATCCGCTGCTTGAAAGGGCAGTGAACAATCGCGCCAACCTGCTCAACAAGCCGTTTCGACCCTATATCTCGATTCGCTACGGCCACATCGAGCGACTGCGCCATCTGCTGTTGCACTACCAGCTGCAAAGACACCTGCTCGGTGAGGAAATCAGCGCCCGTATTACGCAGCGCCCGGGCGTGTGGCTGGGAGAGTGCGTGGTGGGTGGTGAAACGGCCGGCATCCATCTGGGCTATCGCGGCGCGCACGACAAGGAAGGCGAGATGATGCTGATGATCATCCGGCCGCCCAAAAAGCGTCTCTACAGTGCAGCGCTTTCGTTTATGCGCGACGAGCAGGGGCGTCCGGCGCTGTGTCTGGGCACCGTGCAGGGCTCGCGTCAGCAGTCGGACTGGAACCGACAGTTCACGCGTGATCATTTCGGTCTGCGTCCGCAGTCGCTGATGGTCGAGCTCACGCAGATGCTCGCCCGCACCCTGGGCATGGAGAACATCTGGTGTGTGGACAATGACCACCATGTCTATCGCGCCCGTCCCAACGGCGCGCGCCAGCGCGGTTTTGATCTGGACGCGCTGATCATCGAGCACGGCGGCGAGGCGGCCTCTCCGGGCTGGATCGTGCTGCCCGCTGCTCAGCGCCGCCGGCCCGTGGAGGTGATCGCCTCCAAAAAGCGCAGCATGTATCGCAAGCGCTACGCCTGGCTGGATACGCTGGAAACGCAGGTCGGGCAGGCGTTGATGGGGACGATCGAAACGGCGCCGAGCGGGGAAGGGGAGAATGCGGCCCGTACACCGACCCTGTCGGCGGCCGGTGTGCGGGCGCGAACGGACGAGTCAGTCGCGTCGTGAGTCGGCCTCGCCAATATTGACCGGCACGCGATAGAGGCTGCTGGTGGCGGTCACAAAGAGATAGTGCTGACCGTCATGCTCGGCAAAGGCCAGATTGGCGGTGCGCTCGGGCAGGTCGACTCGGCCGAGTCGCTCACCCTCGGGGCTGAACACCTGCAGGCCGCTGTCGCTGCTGGTCCAGACGTTGCCCGCTTCATCGACCTTGATGCCATCGGGTACGCCCGGCGAGACCTCGGCAAACACCCGCTCGTTGGACAGCGTATCGTCATCACTGACGTCGTAGGCGACGATATGGTGGTTGAGGCTGTCATCGTCCCGGTCGTGGCCGAGTTCCGAGTCGGCAATATAGAGCGTCCCCTCGCCGGGTGAGAAGGCCAGCCCGTTGGGGGTCCTGACCGCCGGCGTGGACAGCCGCGTCAGCTCATTGCTGTTCGGGTCGAAGCGATAGACATATTCGCCGCCGGTGACCGAGCGCCCGCCGTAGCCCTCCTCGGGCTCATCGATGCCAAAGGTCGGGTCGGTAAACCAGATGCGCCCGCGGGCGTCCACGACCAGGTCGTTGGGGCTGTTGAGCTTGTTCTCACCGTCCAGGTCAACCAGTACGTCCCACTGACCATCCTCGTTTTGTCTTTCCACTGCCCGCTTGCCGTGCGAGGCGGCCACGACCCGCCCTTCATGGTCCAGCGCATGGCCGTTGTGGAACTGGGCCGGTCTGAGCCACTCGCGAACCTCTTCCCCCTCGCGCCAGATCATCACGCGATTGTTTTTGATATCGCTCCAGATCACGCTGCCATCCGGCAGCGCCAGCGGGCCTTCGCTCCACTTGCCACCATCATAAAGCCGCTGAATGTCGGCATCGTCATCGACCAGGTCGGAAAAACCGGGCGTCTGCGCCACCACGGCGGGGGCATCGCCCTCGGCGGCCATGGCACTGCCGGCGCCGACGCCGGCCATCAAAAGACCGGTACACAGCGAGCGCGAGAACTGTTGAAGCCAGCGGGACATGCACCTTCTCCTTGTTTTCGATAAGACCGTCAGCCTGACGGATATGGGCGGCTGCGCCAATACGATCTTTTGTTACCCGGGCCCGGGTTCAGGGATTGCCCATGGCCGTGCGTCAGGCTAGTCTGAGCGTGATTCGCACGGCGAATCGGATCCTCAGGGCGGGGTGAAAGTCCCCACCGGCGGTGATGTCAAAACCGGTCTCTGACCGGAGATTGAACAAGCCCGCGAGCGTTTGATGCGCAGGAATCGGTGAGACCCCGATGCCGACGGTGATAGTCCGGATGGGAGAGGATCGACGCCCGATTGCCTCCATGGCGTCGCGGCGTCGCTGTACGTGTTGTACAAGCACTCCTGTCTTGCCCTGTTCCTTGTCCCTTGCCTTTGAAAGGCGATCCTGGAGCAGTCTCATGTCCTTTGATATCGAAAACGATAGTTTCCCCTCTGACAGCGCGCAGGCGCGTGTGCGGCTGGCGCTCGACAGCCTGGCGCGTGGCCACGGTGTGGTGGTCACCGACGATCCCGACCGCGAAAACGAAGGCGATCTGATCTTTGCTGCCACCACGCTTGACGAGCGTCAGATGGCGCAGATGATTCGCTTTGGCAGCGGCATCGTGTGCCTGTGCCTGACCGGCGAGCACGCCGACCGGCTGGAGCTGCCGCCGATGGTGGTCAACAACGAAAGCCCCTACTCGACCGGCTTTACCGTCACCGTCGAAGCCAGAGAGGGCGTTACCACCGGCGTCAGCGCGTATGACCGTACCGTCACTGTACGTGCCGCGGTCGCCGACGACGCCCGGGCCGATGATCTGGTCCGTCCCGGCCACATCTTCCCCCTGCGCGCTCGCGACGGCGGCGTGATTGAGCGTCGCGGTCATACCGAGGCGACGATCGATCTGGTGCGTCTGTCGGGCCATGGCGCGACCGGTGTGCTCTGCGAGCTGATGAACGATGACGGCACCATGATGCGCGGCGAGGCACTGGAAGCCTTCGCCCGCGAGCGCGACTACCCCATGGTCTCGATTGCCGAGCTGGTGACCTGGCGTGAACAGCACGACCCGGCCGAATCCTTTGATGTGGCGGCGTTTGCCACGCTCTAATCCGGCCGATGGCAGCCGACCGTTCCGGTCGGCTGCCAGTACGAACGCGGCTTCGACAGGATATCTCCCCATGACGCTTCCTCTGCTTCACCATTTTGACGCTTCGCCGTTTTCCGAAAAGATTCGCCTGCTGCTGGGCTATTGCGATTTCGAATGGGGCTCGGTGCGCATTCCCCGGGTCATGCCCAAGCCCCATTTCACGGCGCTGACCGGGGGCTATCGCAAGACGCCGGCGCTGCAGCTGGGGCGTGACATCTACTGTGATACCGCGCTGATCGGACGCGTCATCGAGCATCTGTCGGAGGCTTCGACGCTTTCGCCACCCTCGCAGGCGGCAAGCGTGCGGGCGCTGGAAGAGCTGGGCGATCGTCTCTTTCTGGCCGCCATTCCGATCCATTTTCGCCCCGAAGGGCGCGCCGCGCTTGCTGAGCAGCTCGGTGAAGACGCTCTGGCACGCTTTCAGTCAGATCGTGCCGAGCTGTTCAGCGGCGGCAGCATTTCGCGCCCCGATGACTCGTTCTCCCGCGCCGTCTGGGGGCCAACGCTTGACACGCTCGAGGCGCAGCTGGCCCATCAGCCGTTTGTGCTCGGCGAAAGTCCCACGCTTGCCGACTTTTCGCTGTGCCACCCGGTCTGGTATGTGAACAACAACCCGGGCGTGCGCGGGCTTTTGGCGGGCTATCCCCACCTGATGGCCTGGTTTGCACGGCTGCAGGCCTTCGGCCATGGCCGGCGCCGTGAGATGAGCGAGGCGCAGGCGCATGATGTCGCTACGGCTTGTGACCACTGGCAGCCGCTCACTGGCGAGCATGATGACAGCCTCGGCGTGGCCGTTGGCGAGGCAGTGGCCATTCACGCCTCGGACTATGGCGTGGACAGCGTTCACGGTCGGCTGGTGCAGGTCGGTCGTGAGACGCTCACACTCGAGCGCGAGGCCACGTTTGAAGGTCGCACGCTCGGCCCGGTCCGCCTTCACTTTCCCCGCGACGGCTTTTCCCTGATTTCGACCGACACCTGACCATTGATGGAGCCCTTCATGACCGGTATGTCCTATCAGCAGCTCGAGGCGCGTTTTACCCGCCTGCATCGCTACGCGCATCTGGGCGCCATGGCCGGCTGGGATCAGCTCACCATGATGCCCGAGGGCGGCAGTGAGGCTCGCGCCGAGGCCATGGCGGAGCTGAGCGTGTTAATGCATGACACGCTGACCTCGCCCGAGGTCCGCCGGCTGCTGGATGACATTGACCCGTCAACGCTTGAGCCCGAGCAGCAGGCCAATCTGCGGGAAATGCGACGCGAGGTGCGAGACGCCACCGTCATGCCGGCCGAACTGGTCGAGGCGCAGTCGCTGGCCGGTGCCCGCTGTGAAAGCGTCTGGCGTACCTGTCGACCCAACAATGACTGGCAGGGCTTTCTGCCCACTTTCCGGGAGGTGGTGCGCCTGTCCCGCGAGGAGGCCCGCATTCGCGCCGAGGCGCTGGGCTGTGGCCGCTACGAGGCGCTGTTGCAGAAGTTCGAGCCGGGACTCACGCTCAAGGCGCTGGAGACCATTTTCGACGATATGCGTCAGTGGCTGCCGGGGCTTTTGAGCGAGGCCGTCGAGTGTCAGCGCGGCCGCGAGCCCGTCATGCCCCAGGGGCCCTTTGGTGAAGACGATCAGCGCCGCCTTGGTGAGCGCGTCATGGCGTGGCTGGGGTTTGATTTCGACCATGGCCGGCTTGATGTGAGTCTGCATCCCTTCTGCGGCGGCGTGCCGGATGACGTACGGCTGACCACCCGCTATCGCAGTGATGAGTGCCTGACGGCGCTGATGGGCATCATTCACGAGACCGGCCACGCCCGCTACGAACAGAACCTGCCGCTGGCGTGGCACGCGCAGCCGGCCGGACGCGCCCGCTCGATGGCCGTGCATGAATCCCAGAGTCTCAGTCTCGAGATGCAGCTCGGGCGCAGTGCGCCCTTTATTCGCACGCTGCAGCCGTGGCTGGTGGAGACCCTTGGTGACCAGCCGGCGTTTGAAGTGGAGAATCTGATTCATCTGGCCCAGCAGGTTGAGCCGGGTCTGATCCGGGTCGATGCCGATGAGGTGAGCTACCCGGCCCATATTCTCCTGCGCTTTGATATCGAGCGCGCCCTGATTGAAGGCGAGATCGAGGTCGAAGACATTCCCGAGCGCTGGGACGAGGGCATGCAGCGCCTTCTGGGGCTGGATACCCGCGGCAACTACCGTGACGGCTGTCTGCAGGATATCCACTGGACCGATGGCTCGTTTGGCTATTTCCCCACCTATAGCCTGGGCGCCATGCTGGCCGCTCAGCTGATGGCGGCCGCGCGACGCGCCGAACCGCAGCTTGACGCGCGCATTGCCGACGGCGACCCGGGCCTGCTGCTTGAGTGGTTGAAATCCCACGTCTGGCAGCAGGGCAGTCTCATGGAGACGTCCGAGCTGATACAGCGCGCCACCGGCGAGGCGCTCGACCCCGAGTACTATCGACGCCATCTGCGCGAGCGCTACGTTGACGGACATTGACGGCGTGTTACCTCAACCGGTGTGGCGCTACGTTTTCTGTCGGCATGCATGCCTGTAAAACGAAGTGTTACAACAAGACCGTCATAAAGACTGTTCGACCCTGTGACATTTGTGCTGCCGGCCACCACACTTGGGCGTTCAATCTCTTGAACGTCGGGTTCCATGGCCATGGGTGTACAGGTATTTTTTCACGGCTGCCTCGACGATTTCCTGCCGCCTTCCGGGCGCGGGCAACCGGCCACGCAACGCACGCCAAGGCGCACGTCACTCAAGGATCTGGTGGAGTCTTTCGGTGTGCCGCACACGGAAGTGGCGGCGCTGACCCTCAACGATCATCCGGCGGCGTTCGAGACGCTGATCGAGCCGCTGGACAATGATGACTGTTTGATCCGCGCCTGGCCGGCGCCGGCCACGGGCGTGGCCGAACACGCCCTGCAGCCGCCGCGAACGCGCCCGGCACGCTTTGTGCTGGACGTGCATCTGGGCCGGCTGGCGCGCTATCTGCGCCTTTTGGGCTTTGACGTGTGCTGGCGCAACGATTTTACCGATGAAGAGCTGGCGGACACCTCGGCGGCTCAGCATCGCATCCTGCTCACCCGCGACCGACGCCTTTTATATCGCCGCCAGATCGTGCACGGCTATTTCGTGCGCGACACCGACCCCACCCAACAGGTTGACGAGGTCTGCCAGCGTTTTGGGCTGCACGATGAGATCGCCGCGTTCAGGAGGTGTGCGCGCTGCAACGCCTCCCTGATGAAGGTGGACAAGGCCTCGGTGGCCCATCGTCTGGAGGCACGCACCCTGCAGTACTACGACGATTTCTACAAATGCAGCAAATGCTGCCATGTCTATTGGCAGGGCAGTCATTTTGCACGCCTGTCGGCCTGGATCGAGACGCTGAAACGAACGCGTCATTGAGCCGCGAGTCTTGCCAGGCCCTGTCTGGCGGAATGACCTGATTGGCTCTTTTTAACCTCGGTATAATTGTATTACCCTAGTGTTCTTAAGGTTTGCTTCAACGAAGGTTCCTCATGAGCACGACATCCAGACGACCGCGCTCGCCGGTGGGCACCGATATTGTACCCGGCAGCGTCAGCGTCCCCCGCGGCGGTAGTGCCTTTCGACGCTTTCTGGCCTTTCTCGGGCCGGGAGCCATGGTCTCGGTGGGCTATATCGATCCGGGCAACTGGGCGACCTCGCTGGAGGGCGGGTCGCGCTTTGGCTACACGCTTTTATGCGTGATCCTGCTTTCCAACCTGATGGCGGTGCTTTTGCAGTCGCTGTGCGCGCGGCTGGGGATTGCCAGCGGGCGCGATCTGGCGCAGAGCTGTCGTGAGCACTACTCAAGGCCGGTCAACGTGGCGCTCTGGGCGCTGTGTGAGCTGGCCATCATTGCCACCGATCTGGCCGAGGTCATCGGTACCGCCGTGGCGCTCAAGCTGCTGTTCGGTATTCCGCTGGCCTGGGGCGCGGCGATCACCATCGTGGATACGGTGGTGCTGCTGATGCTGATGCGCCGCGGATTTCGCTGGCTGGAAGCCTTTGTCATGTCGCTGATGGCGATGATTTTCGCCTGCTTCGTGGTGGAGCTGGCACTGGCTCAGCCTTCCCTTGCCGGCATTGCCGACGGCTTTTTGAGCCCCGACCCAGCGATTGTGACCAACCCGCAGATGCTCTATATCGCCATCGGCATCATCGGGGCCACGGTCATGCCGCATAACCTGTATCTGCACTCGGCGCTGGTCAAAACGCGAGACTTTGAGCAAAACACCCGCGGCAAGCGCGAGGCGCTGCGCTTTGCCACCCTCGACAGTACGATCTCCCTGTCGTTGGCGCTGTTCGTCAATGCCGGCATCCTGATTCTGGCCGCGGCGGTCTTTCACAGCGCCGGGCAGACGGTGGTGGAGATCGAGGAGGCCTATGGCCTTTTGAGTCCGCTGCTGGGCGCCGGTATCGCCGCCACGCTGTTTGGCGTGGCGCTTCTGGCTTCCGGACTCAATTCAACCGTGACGGCAACGCTTGCCGGTCAGATCGTGATGGAGGGGTTTTTACGCCTTCGCATGAAGGCCTGGGTCCGACGCCTGATCACCCGGGGGCTTGCGATCGTGCCGGTGCTGTATGTCACCCAGGTCTATGGCGATCAGAGCGTGGGAAGGCTTTTGATCCTCAGTCAGGTGGTGCTGTCGCTGCAGCTGCCGTTTGCCATCATCCCGCTGATCCGCTTTGTCTCGCGACGCGACTGGATGGGGGAGATGGCCATCGGCTGGAAGATCAAGACGCTGACCTGGACCATCGCCGTGCTGATTCTGGTGCTCAACGTCCGACTGGTTGCGGAGGTCTTTCAGGGCCTCTAGCGCCCGGTTGCGGCCGGCCTCTGTCGATCCGCGCTTCAGGCGTTCACGTCACGAAAGCGGGCGTTGACCAGGCAGTAACCGCCGTAGGCAATCAACCCCAGGGCCACCAGCCCCAGAAGCCAGGGGCCGAAAGGCTGTTCGGCGACGGCGCCCAGCGCGCCCCCCAGCCCGCGGGCATCGTCGGGGTTGGTGTTGATGGCCGACAGACACAAAAAAAGCGCCACGATCATGAAGACGATGCCGCGCGCGGTCAGACCGATGCGTGAGACGTTGGCGGCGATGAGGCGCTGTGTGCGGCTCATCTTGTTTAAATGCCAGTTCTTTTCATAGCTGTGGTGCCAGCCGCGCCAGATCTGGCGCAGGCCCACGCCCAGAAAGCCGAGCCCGACCAGAAAGATCGCAACGATCCCGCCCGGATGGGCCATGACGGTCCGGGTCTGGCTGCTGGTATCGCTGGAGCTGCTGCCGCCGCCATCGATCAAAAGCTCGATGCAGTTGATGGCGATGCCGGCATAGATCAGGCCGCTGAGCGCATAGCCCAGCCGGGTCAGAATGCCCTTCCAGTCACGCCCCTTTCTTTCGGCATCAATGATGGCTTGTACCAGACGCCAGGCGGTATAGCCGAACAGCCCGATCGCCAGCAGGGTAATAAGAACGCTGCCAAAGGGTTGAGTGGCCAGCTCTCTGACGGCTTCCGAGGAGCCCCCGTTGCGCCCGCCCATGCCCAGTACGGCCATCATCGACAGCCAGCCGATGGTGATGTAGATCATGCCCTTGGCGGTGTAGCCGCATCGGGCAGCAATGGTCACAAGACGCTGGGTATTGCCGCTGGGATGGTCCAAGCCAACTCCGGATTGTCAGGGTGAACCCTGAAGTCTGGGAAACAATGGAGGCATTTACCAGCCTTTATTGGCCGGCACAGCACTTCTTGTACTTTTTGCCGCTGCCACAGGGGCAGGGGTCGTTGCGCCCGGCGCGGGCCATGGCAGGCGGGTCGATGACGCCGTCGACATAGCGCCAGCGCCCGGCGCTGCGTCGAAAATGCGAGCGCTCGTGAAGAATTTGCTCGGCGCCGTCCTCCAGATACCACGCCCGAAACTCCACCATGCCCTGAGCGCCGTGGGTACGTGTCTGAACGATCTCAAGGCGCTGCCAGTCCACGGTGCGCACGTTGAGCATGGGAGCGTCCTGTGGCGGGCACCCCGGCGCGTTGTCCGCCCAGGTGTTGAACAGATACTCGCCCAGCCCGCCCATGGCAAAGGCGCTGTAGCGCGAGCGCATGAGGGCTTCGGGCGTGGCGGCAGTCTGCTCTCCCCGGTGAAGCGGGCCGCAACAGTGGTCGTAATGGTTTCCGCTGCAGCAGGGGCAGATGAAATCGGTGGTCATGGGTCAAGCCTTGGGTAGTGCGCTGATCAACGTCATGCAGACAAGCGGGGTGCCGATAAGGGAAGTGGTCGCGATAAAACAAGACCGGCCGACAGTGTAGAGACTGTCGGCCGGATGTCGAGAAGCAGATCAGATATGGCGATCAGGCCTGAAAGCGCGTGCTCAGCCAGGTCAGGGCACGCGAGGTGGTGGCACGAACGCCACGCTCCAGCGCGCTTTCATCCAGACGCGAGGTCGTGATGACGCTCTTGTCGCTGACGGCGTCGCGGTCGGTCAGCTCGGGCGCGGCCTTTTTCTGATGCTGCTCGTCGGACAGGACCTTCTCCTGCGACTGGTCGATCGGTTCCCCCGAGTACAACACCCACTGATTGCTTTCACGGACCGCATAGGAGCGTATTTCACGCGGGGCCGTGACGGTCATGTCAGGCAGGTTGTCCGTGGTGTCGCCCTTGAGCAGGCTGGCAAACCAGGCGTGACGCGAGGTTTCAACGGCCGGCTGCCAGGGCGCGCTTTCCTGCGGCGTGTGCTGGGGCGCCAGCTGCCAGCTGTCGGCACCCATCTGCTGCCACAGATCCAGACGCGGTGACTGCTGGGCAAATACCTGTGTTTCTTCCTGCGACAGGCGGGTGGCCTGAACGGCGTCGCGCGCAGGCAGGGCCGTGGTGGTTGCGCCACGCGGGGCCGGGCGGCTCTGGACGATCTGCGCCGGTGCCTGCTGCTCTACCTGTACCGGGGTCTGTCGGGCTGAGGCCGGTACGGCAGTCGCGACGACGTCGCCGGTACGGATCTCATCACCCAGACCGATCGGGGCGCGCTCGGAGGCGGTGTTGATCGGCTCGACAGTCGGCGCCTGAGCGACGGTGCGAACCGGTGCCGGCGCGAGTGTGTCACCGGTACGGATCTCATCACCCAGACCGATCGGGGCGCGTTCAGCGGCGGTGTTGATCGGCGTGACGGCAGGGGCCTGAGCCACGGTACGAACCGGTGCCGGGGCCACCGTGTCACCGGTACGAATCTGACTGTCCAGACCGATGGGCGCACGTTCGGCGGCGGTGTTGATCGGCTCGACGGCAGGCGCCTGAGCCATCGTGCGCACCGGTGCCGGGGCCACCGTGTCGCCGGTATGGATCTGGCTGTCCAGACCGATGGGCGTGCGCTCGGCGGCGGTATTGATCGGTGCGCTTGTCGGCGCCTGTGCCACGGCCCGTGATCGGGCGTGGGTGATCGGCGCGCCGGCATCCACCTGGCTGTAGAACTGAAGTTTCGGGTGCTCGGCGACCGGCTCGGGCGCAGGCTGTTGCGGTGCCGGCGTCGGGGCCGCAGCCGCCGTCTGGACCGGCGCCGAGGCAGCAGGGGTGACGGCGGCCGGCTGTGCCTGCGCACGGCTTGCCGGCCGGGCCGTCGCCTGTTCACGGGTTTCACGCTCGATGGCGCGATCCATGGCCAGGGCGCTTTCGCTGTCGCTGGCATCAGGGCTACGCCCGGCCGGATTCGGGCCAAAGCTTGCGTGTGTCAGCTGCGGGTCGGTATTGGTGTGAACGACCACGGCGTGAACGTTGTCGCGCAGAAGCCACATGTCGCCGGTCTTGTCGAGCTTGGGCCCGCGCTTGAGAAATTCGGCAAGCACCTGTTCGCGGCGGTCATCCGAAGGCTGGCAGGCCATGGCGCTCGAGGCGATCTCGCCGACCTCCAGCGTGGCAGCGTCCTGTCGGGCGTTGGCGCTCAAGTGGTTGCAGCCCACCCAGGCGTCAAGACGATTGCCGGTCAGATTGACCTTCGCGCCGCTGATGTTGGTCAGCGCCGTGGCGTAATAATTCGAGGATGAAGACCCGGAACTGGCGCATCCTGCCATCAGGGTGGCCAGTGCCAGCGTGGTGAGCGTTGGCCTGAATGCGTGTCGCATGGAAACTCCTGTCGCGTTGATCATGCTACCTGTCCCGGGAGGGCGTCGGTACGAATGAAAACATCGGCACATAATGGTTATAGGGTGCAAGCATACCCTGGTGTGAGGGTAAAGATGTGATCAAAGTGATGATTGTTACATGCTGTCGCATCACACTGTTATCCTTCGCCTCTTTTACGCTTGACACTGCCCGCATCAAGGGGCGTCACATCAGGACAGGATATGGCTGACAATGATATCGGCCCGGGCGCCGAAAAGTTGCGTCGTCGGGTCATCATGCCCCGCAGTCGTCGCGCGCGCTGGCTGCTGGCCGCCTTCGCGCTGTTGCTGGCTGCCGGCTGCTGGCCGGTCATCATGCTTTTCAACCGACCCGTGGTGGTCGCCGGACTGCCGCTGATGGCGCTGTGGAGCTATGTCATCGTGTTCGCCAGTGTCGCGCTGATGGCGCTGGCCAACCGGCTGCTGTCAGGCGGGCACGGCGAACGCCGGTCTGCCCATTATCAGCCCTCGGAGGAGCTTCGGGAGCCATGACAGGCATGACGCCCCTGGGGTTGACCCTTCTCTATATAGCACTGGCGCTGTGGCTTGGCATCCGCGCTCGGCGCGGTCATGCCATGACGGCGCTCGAGCAGTGGGGCGTGGCCGGGCGCAGCATGAACGGCCTGGTGCTTTATCTGCTGATCGGCGCCGGCAGCGTCAGCGCCTACACCTTCATGGGCGCGCCGGGCTGGGCCTTCTCGCGCGGTGTGGCGGTCTTTTATGTCGTGATCTATCTCTCCTATCTGGCCGTGGCGGCCTGGTATTTCGGCCCGAAGGTGTGGACGCTGGGCGCGCGTTTTGGCCATGTGACTCAGGGCAGTGCCATTCGCGACCGCTTCGAGAGCACGGCGCTGGGCGCCCTGTCGGCGCTGGTCATGGCCATCGGTACGCTGGCTTACGCCGTATTGCAGACCATGGGGGCGGCCTACATTCTGGGCGTCATGAGCGGCGGTCTCATCCCGGTCTGGGCCGGCGTGCTGCTGGTGCTGGGCGTGATGGGGACCTATCTCTATATCAGCGGTCAGCGGGCGATCGGCATGACCAACGCCTTTCAGGGCGGGCTCATGCTGTTCGTGTCCTGGCTGGTGGGCATCTGGGCGGTGCATGACTTTACGGGCGGCTGGACGACCGATGCGCTCTTCGAGCGTCTGGCCGCCGAACGCCCCGAGTTCATGACCCTGCCGGGGGCCAGCGGCAACATGAGTTTTGCCTTCTGGACCACGTCGATCATCGTGTCGATGCTCTCCTTTCTGCCGCCGGTCTGGACGCAGTGGATGAGCGCGCGCTCACGCGAGACGATCCGCCGCAGCGCGACCTGGCTGCCGACCTATTACGTGGTCATTCTGCCCATGGTGGTGGTCGGCTTTATCGGCATTTTTACGCTGCCGACCCTGTCACGCGACGATACGGTGGCGCTTGAAATGGCGATGCAGACCATGCCGGTGTGGCTGACCGGGCTTCTGGGCGCAGGCACGCTGGCGGCGGCGATGTCTTCGTGCGAGCCCTTTATCCACTCGGTGGCGCTGTCGATCACGCGTGATGTCGTGCAGCCGGCGCTGCGTCTTGATGATGCTTTCACCGCGCGGCTGGCACGCTGGATGCTCTTTCCCGTGCTGGCACTGGTGGCAGTGCTGGCGATCAGCGAGCCTGGCAATCTGGTAATGATTTTGCTGGTCGGTCTGGGCTTTGCCGCCCAGGTGCTGCCGGCGTTTATCGGCATGTTCTTCTGGTTCGGGGCCACCCGCAGCGGCGTGATGGCGGGGCTTCTGGCAGGGTTTGCGGTGACGTTTGCCCTGACCGTCATCTGGCCCAATCCGCTGGGCGTGCATGCCGGCTTCTGGGGGCTTTTGCTCAATCTGCCGCTGTTTGTCGTGGTGTCCCGGCGGACCCGTCCGGCCTCCATGCCGACGCTACAGCGCTTTTATGAGGTGGCCAGAGAATTTTGACATCACAGGGTCAATATCGACAGTGGGGGCGATGGTGGCTGATGCTGCTATTGCTGCCGGTACTGGTGGGCTGTTCGGGCGTGGATGTCATCAATACGCTGACACCCGGCGGCCATGCACAGCGCTTTGAGGCGATCGCCTACGGGGAGCGACCGCGTCAGCGCCTGGATATCTATCAGCCAAAGGATGCCGAGGGCCAGGCGCCGGTGGTGGTGTTTTTCTACGGCGGTACCTGGCGGGAAGGGGCGCGGGAAGATTACCGCTTTGTCGGTCGAGCGCTGGCCTCGCGCGGAATCGTGACGGTCGTGGCCGACTACCGGCTCTATCCGCAGGTGCGCTATCCGGGCTTTGTCGAGGACACGGCGCAGGCGCTGGCCTGGGCTTATCACCATATCGATCGTTATGGCGGCGATCCGCAGCGGCTTTTCGTCATGGGCCACAGCGCCGGGGCCTATAACGCCGCCATGGTGGCGCTGGATTCGCGCTTTCTGGCCGCGCAGTCGCTGTCACCCGATATTCTGGCCGGCTGGATCGGCCTTGCCGGGCCCTACGATTTTCTGCCGATTACCAACGAGGATGCCCGTCCCGTCTTTGACTGGCCGAACACCTCAAGCGATACCCAGCCCATCGAGCATGTCAGCGATCGCTCGCCACCGGCGCTTTTGATGGCCTCGCATCGCGACACCACGGTGAATCCGATTCGCAATACCGCCGGCATGGCGCAAGCGCTGCGCACACACGGGGTGGCGGTCACCGAAGCGTACGCCGATCGCACCAGTCACGTGACACTGATCGCAGCACTGGCCTGGCCGCTGCGCTGGCTGGGGCCGGTGCTCGACGATGTGGATGCCTTTGTGCATGACACGCCGCCTCGTTCGGGCGGCAGGTCAATCAGCGCTCAGTGATGGGCATGGCCGGTGTCACCGGTCAGCGCGGTTTCGGCCAGATCCACCTCCCGCACCAGCTTGCGCAGCACGTCATCGTTGATGTGGTGCTTGCCGCGCAGGCGGTAGTACTCCCGACGCTCGGCGCGCAGCGCTTCCACGCGGGTTTCCCGTTCCAGCGCGCGAATGGCTTCGAGTCTCGGTGTGGGGATGGTGTTGTCCCCCAGCTCCAGGCGCTGGCGATACCACGTCATCAGCTGAGAGCTGATGTCGTTGAAGGCAATGATGAACTCTTCACTGTGGTGCTCGTGGGTAAAGGTTCCCGCGCGCTGATGGTGAAAGTCCTCGATGCATCGAATGGCGGCCTCGGCGGCGGCAATCCGGGCGCGACGCTCCTCCTCAAACTCGTGGGTGTCTCGGGGCAGATCAAGATTTTTCAGCACCAGCGGCAGCCCGATGCTGCCGGTAATCAGGGTGAACATGATCACGCCGGTGGCCAGAAAGATCAAAAGCTCGCGGGCCGGGAAGGGTGTGCCGTCATTCATCAGCTGCGGCAGCGACAGCGCGGCGGCAAGCGTAATGGTGCCGCGAATGCCGGCAAGCGTTGCCGCCAGCATGACGCGCATCGAGATGGCGGCCCGGCGCTCTTTTGAAAAAAGGCGCTGAAGCCAGGTGGCACTCAATACCCAGACAAACCGGGACAATAACAGCGCGGTCGAGATAACGGCCACATAGCCCAGAAGCCGCAGGAACTCGTAGTCGCCCACGTCATGCAGCGAGTGATCCAGCGCCCCGCCGACAATATCCGGCAGTTGAAAGCCCAGCAGCAAAAAGACCAGCGCGTTGAGGGTAAATTCCAGCATCTCCCAGACGCTTTTGGTCTGCATGCGCATGTTGATCTGGCTTTCGCGCTTTAGATCCGTGCGGTTGATGACCATGCCGGCCGCCACCGCGGCCAGCACCCCGGACATGCCAAAGTGCTCGGCCAGCAGGTAGGCGGCAAAGGGCAACAGCAGCAGCAACAGCAGAATCTGGATGGTCGAGCCTTCGCCCAGATGGCGCTCGATCAGGCGCGTGCGGATCACGTTGAACAAAAACGCGACCGCTGCCCCCACCAACAGCCCGCCAATCGAGATGATGAAAAAGCCAAGCGTGGCATCCACCACCGAGAAGGTGCCGGTCAGGGCCGCGGCCACGGCAAACTTGAAGGCCACCAGGCCTGAGGCATCGTTCATCAATGACTCGCCTTCCAGAATGCGCATCAAACGCGGCGGCACCGGTAGTCGACCCGAGATGGCCGATACGGCCACGGCATCGGTGGGGGAGAGAATGGCAGCAAGCGCAAAGCACACCGGCAGCGGCAGCGCCGGCAACAGCCAGTTGATGAAGGTGCCCACGCCCAGCACGGTAAAGAGCACCAGGCCCAGCGCCAGCGCCAGTATCGGCCCGCGAAGCACCATGAACTCACGCTGGGGGAAACGTCTGGCATCGGCAAAGAGCAGCGGGGCGATAAACACCAGCAAAAAGAGCTCGGGTTCAAGCTCCACGTTCAGATCGATGCCCGGCAGGGCCAGCAGCGCCCCAAAGGCGATCTGCACCAGGGGGGTGGGCAGTGCCGGCAGAAAACGGGCAGCGACACCGGTGGCAGAGGCCACCAGCAGCAGAATCAGTACGAGAAAGACGGCATCCATGGCTTCAGGCTATCGAATGGAGTGGAAAGGCATCGTCACGGTAGACGAGGCGCAAGGCAGCATACCGTATTTCCGCAGGCAGGGGCGTGCCGACAGCAAGGCGCTGCCGGTACATCGATGGGCTCAGCGTGTTTGTGAAATCAGCGCCCTCTTGATCGGACCCGGCCCCCGCGCCAGCGCATAAATGGCCGTCGCTCGGGGCCTGACGGTCGACAAAAGGGAGCCAGAAGCTGTGATACAGTGAGTTTCCTTTGGCAGAACGGCATCGCGTCCTGTTACACGGTTTGACAGGGGGATGCCGCCTGTCCTTTTCTGAAGTCGGATAAACAACTATTAAAGGTATCCGTATGCAGATTCGTAATGTCATGACCGGAGTGTTCGCCCTTTCGATGATGGGGGCAGCATCTTCTGCGCTCGCCGACACATGGCGCTTTGGCCTTGAAGAAACCGAAGGCAGCGTCCAGTACGCCTATGCAGAGGCCTTCAAGGATCTGATCGAACAAAACAGCGATGGTGATATTACCGTCCAGATCCTCCCCTACGGCGTCTGGGGCTCCAACTATTCGGCCCTGTATGACGCGCTCCAGAGTGGCGCCATTCCCATCTCCTTCGGCTCGGGCTTTCTGGGGGGCACGGTGCCGGAAAGTCAGTTGATGAGTCTCAACTACGTCATGCCCAACGATCAGCTGGAAACGGCGGAGATCCTCAATTCCGATGCGTTCATGCAAAGCGACGCGTGGCAGCAGTCGTTTCGCAGTCGTGGGCTGGTACCGCTGGCGGCCGTGCCGGAAGGCTTCCAGGTGTGGACCGCCAACAAGGAAATTCGCACCCCCGAGGACATGAAGGGGCTGCAGATTCGCGTCATGGACAACAGCCTGCTGCGCGCCACCTATCAGGCCTATGGCGCCGCGCCCATTACCATTGCCTACGGCGAGCTTTACAGCGCGCTCCAGCAGGGCCAGGCCGAGGGCAACATCCAGCCGGTCTTTGCCCACGAAAACATGGGCTTTTATGAGGTGCAGGATTACATGGTCTTCGCCGAGCAGGCGCAGTTCATCGGCAATCTGATCGCCAATGAGGAGTGGTACGAAGCGCTGCCCGACGATCAACAGGCGGTGCTGCAGTCCACGCTCAAGGAAATGGTGCAAAAAGGGCACGACATCCAGACGCAGTTCAACGCCGAGCGCCTTGAGACCATTGAGGACAACAGCGACATCAATATCATTCATCTGGATGAACAAGAGCGCAGTCGCTTTCGCGAACTCGCCCGACCGGTCCGTCAGGTCTATGTCGACATGGTCGGTGAGCGGGGGCAGCAGGCTCTGGATATCCTGCTCAAACAGGTCGATCAGAGCCAATCCGGCTCCAGTGACAGGGATGACAGCGATCAGGCGTCCTGATCTGCTAAACCCCTGATGGTATAAAAACGCCCGCAGGCAACACCTGCGGGCGTTTTTATTCGCTGCGGTCAGCAGTTGCCCGGCATTTTTTTATGCCAGTTCAGGACAGTATCGCGTGTGATCGGCGCTCAGTCCCCGCCCAGCGACGGCAGCAGCAGCGAAATCTGCGGAAAGACAATCAGAATCAGCGTGGCCAGCAGCAAAATGAGAATAAAGGGTGGCGTGCCCCGGATGACCTCCATATAGGGGCGTCGAAAAACGGCAATGGCCGTAAAGATGTCGCAGCCGAAGGGCGGCGTGGCCGAGCCGATGGCCGCCTGCAGGGTCACGATAACCCCGACATGCACCGGGTCCAGCCCGGTTGACTGCACCAGCGGCTTGAAGATGGGCACCAGAATCAGGATGACCACGATGGGGTCGACAAACATGCAGCCGATGAAAAAGGCCACGGCAATCAGAAGCAGCGCCAGAAACTGGTTGTCGCCGATGCCCTCGATCAGCGGTGCAAGAATCTGCTGCGGCACGCCGGCCGTGGCCAGGGCCTGGGAAAAGGCCGCGCCGATCGCCACCAGCACAAAGACCACGGCAGTAATCATGCCGGTCGAGAGCGCCAGACTGCCGAGATCGCGGATTTTAACCTGACGGTAGATCACCACCTCCAGCAGCAGGGCATAGGTGACGGCCACCGCCGAGGCCTCGACGGCACTGAAAAAGCCCCCATAGATACCGCCGACCACCAGAATCGGAAAGCCCAGCGGCAGAATCACCCGGCGAAGGGCGCGCCTGCGCTCGCGCCATGAGGCCTTCGGGTCCGGCTCGATGCCCTTCAGGCGAGAGTCGATCCAGCAGTAGAGCGAAAACATCACCATGATCAGGAAGCCGGGCAGAATACCGGCCAGAAAGAGATCGCCGATCGAGGTCTGCATCGCCACGCCATAGATAATGAAACCGATGCTGGGTGGAATCAGCAGGGCGACATCGCTGGCGTTGATGATCAGGGCCAGCGTAAAGGAATCGGAATATCCCTTTTTAAGCAGGCGAGGGCGCATCGGCCCGCCCATGGCCACCACGGTCGCCTGGGTCGAGCCTGAAACGGCGCCAAACAGTGCGCAGGAGGCGGCGGTGGTAATGGGCAGACCGCCGCGCAGGTGGCGGGTAAAGGCGTCCACCACATCCAGCAATCGATTGGCGGTATGCCCTTTGGTCAGAATGTCGGCGGCAAAGATGAACATTGGAACGGCGGCCAGCACCCAGCTGCCAACGCCATTGATCATCCAGCTGACCGCCTGGTCCGGGCCAAAAAAGGTCATTCCGGTAAACATCATATACAGCGTGCCGGCCGCCAGGGGGACCATCATGGGAAACCCCAGCAACAGCAGCACGAGCATGAGCACGCCAAGCCCCATCAGCATGATATCTCTCCTCTTGTTGTTATAATTGATCCATCGTCATCAATGGTATCGCCACGATTACCGGTCGCCTGACGTGCTGGCGTCTTCGGCCGCACTGCCCGTTGGCGGCGCGTCGCTGTAGCCCTCCTGTTCCGTGAGAGAGCGCCAGATGCCGGGGCTTGTCAGGTTGCGGACGAGGGTCAGCACATACTGAATACCGGCCAGCGCAAACCCGATGGGCAGGGCGAGATAAATGATCCACAGCGGCATCTGCAGTGAGGCACTGGTACGGCCTCGATCATGGAGGGTGATGACGTACTCGATGGATTTGTAGCTGAAATAGAACATCAGCGCGGCCGTTCCAAGACAGATCAGCATCAGCAGTACCTTGCGGGGCTGACCGCTGAGCTGTTCGTAAATGGCCGACATGCTGATGTGGCGGGCGTGGCGGGCAGCGTAGCCCACGCCGACAAAGGTAATGATCACGATCAGCATCTCGGTAATTTCATAAGTACCGGCGATGCCCTGACCAAAGGCAATGTTGCCCACGACGTGGGCACTCATCAAAAACGCCATGGCAAGAATGCTGCCGGCAACGATGGTGCGTTCGATCAGGCCCAGCCCGCGATCAAGCAGCAGCAACGTCCGCAGCAGCGCACTCGAGGGCTGATCATCGCTGCGTGAAGATGAGATTCGGCTCATTGGATTTTGTCCTTGTTGTAAAGAGCGTGTCCTTGTCGTGAAAAGCGCATCACCGACAATACCCGCCTGCTTCTTTATAACAAGGGGGCAGGCGGATATCACCAGTATCGTCCTGCCCGACGCTGTCGGTTCGCTCAGCGTTTCGTTCGTGAGGTCAGCGCCATCTCGACCAGATCCAGTTCGCGCACCAGCCGGCGCAGCGTGTCGTCATCGATCTGGTGAATCGAGCGCAGGCGATAGTATTCGCGTCGCTCGGCGCGTATGGCCGTCAGGCGCATCTCACGGGAGAAATGCTGATCATGCTCGTGACGCTCTGAGCTTGAGCGCTTGTCGTTGATGGTCATCAGGTTGCGGTAGTAGCTGATCATGCGCGCGCTCGACTCGGTCAGTACCGAGCGTTCAAGCTCCGAGTCGTGGTGCTCCTGCGCGTCGTGATACCAGCCCTCGATGGCCTCGATGGCTGACAGGGCCGCAGCGTGGCGCGCCGAACGGGCCTCTTCATCGCGCCAGCTGTCGTCGGGCTTGTCCATGCGTCGTAAAAGCAGGGGCAGAGCAATGCTGCCCACCAGTAGCGTAAAGAGGATCACGCCGGTGGCCAGAAAGATTACAAGCTCCCGACCCGGAAAGGGCTCGCCGCCGGGCAGGGTCAGCGGCAGCGACAGCGCCGCGGCAAGCGTGATGGTGCCGCGGATGCCGGCTATCGTGCCCACTGCCATGACGCCACTGGACATCGGTACGTGCGCCGAGCGGCGCCGGCGTGACGAGAATCGGGACAGATAGATCGCGCCCATGATCCAGAAAAGACGCAGCAGCATCAGCGCCAGCGAAATCACCACCACATAAAAGGCAAGCTCTGCCAGCGTGAAGCTGCGCACGTCATTGAGCGAAACCTGAATGGCCCCGCCGATGATGTCCGGCAGCTGCAGCCCCAGCAGCAAAAAGACCATCGCATTGAGCAAAAAGGTCAGAATTTCCCAGAAATGGTTCATCTGCATGCGGGTGCGGGTCTGGGCGTAGCGCTTGAGCTCGGTGCGATTGATGGTAACGCCGGCCGAGACGGCGGCCAGAATCCCCGAGCCTTCCAGGTGCTCGGCAATCAGGTAGGCGGCAAAGGGGATCATCAGCATGACCAGCAAAATTTCGGTCGAGGACTCGGTGCCGCGCCGGTCGATCAGTTTGCGTCGAATGGTCGAGAAGACAAACGCAAGCCCGATGCCGACCGAGATGCCGATAAAGGTGATCAGGGCAAACTGCAGGCTGACCTGGCCAAACGAGAAGGCGCCCGTCATGGCCGCGGCCACGGCAAACTTGAGCGAGACCAGCGCTGATGCATCGTTCATCAGCGACTCGCCCTCGAGAATGTGCATCAACCGTGGCGGGACACCCAGCTTGCCGGAGATGGCCGACACTGCCACGGCATCGGTCGGCGACAGGATGGCCGCGAGGGCAAAGCACACCGCCAGCGGCAGGTTGGGCAACAGCCAGTGGATCAAAAAGCCCGCCCCGACCACGGTAAAGAGCACCAGCCCCACGGCCAGGGCAATGATGGGATGGCGCAGCGAGGTCAGCTCGCGCTGGGGGAACTGCCAGGCATCGGCAAACAAAAGCGGCGGCACAAACAGCAGCATGAAGGTTTCGGGTTCCAGGTTGATATCCAGAGGCGTATTCAACCAGGCAAGCAGGGCGCCGATCACGATCTGTAAAATGGGCAGGGGGATACGCGGCATGAACCGTGCCAGTATGCCGCTGCCGGCAGCGACCAGAATCAGTGATAAGGCCAATAACACGATATGCATCAATGACGTCCTGTCACGTTGTTCCTGTTTTTTTGATGGGGGCCGAGGGAAATGGTTGCATCCGTACCGACATGATCAAACGTTATGGTACCCGGTGTGATCACGGTCTGAATCGATACAAGGGGTTCACCATGGGGGCGAACAAAAACCGGCACCTCGTTTGAGGTGCCGGCGGATGCTCACAGCCCGTGCACTTGGCACGTGATGTTGCAGGATCAGGCGTGCTGCTTTTTGTGACGCCCTTCCTTGATCTCTTCAATCAGCTTGTTGTTGAAAGCGTGGAGATCCTTCGGCGTGCGGCTGGTGACCAGCGCGCTGTCACAGACGACTTCGCTGTCTTCCCACTGGGCGCCTGCGTTTTTCAGATCCTGGGCGATGGTGGGTACCGACGTCAGGCGACGGCCGTCAACCACTTCGGCGTTGATCAGAATCCAGGGCGCATGGCAGATGGCGCCAACCGGCTTGCCAGCCTTGAAGAAATCGCGCACAAAGCTCAGCGCCTTTTCATCGGTACGCAGCGTGTCCGGATTGAAATGACCGCCCGGCAGCATCAGCGCGTCGTAGTCATCGGCGCTGACTTCTTCGAGGACCTTGTCGACCGGATACTCATCACCCCAGTCGGTTTCCGCCCAGGCCTTGATGCCATGCTTTTTGAGCGACACCACGTGCACTTCGATGCTTTGTGCTTCCAGCGCCTTTTTGGGCGAGGAAAGCTCGGATTCTTCAAAACCGTCGGTGGCCAGAATGGCAACCTTTGTGCCCTTGAGTTCGCTCATGTCGGAACACTCCTTGTCTTTGACATTGAATAATGGGTCGTAGAGAACGCCTTACGCGTGCTGCTTTTTATGACGCCCTTCATGAATCTCTTCGATCAGCTTGCTGCAGAAGGCATCCAGATCCTTCGGCAAACGGCTGGTGACAAAGGCGCTGTCGCAGACGACTTCGCTGTCTTCCCATTTTGCACCGGCGTTTTCCAGATCCTTGCGCAGCGCGGGCACCGAGGTCATGCGGCGACCGTCGACGACGCCGGCATTGATCAGGGTCCATGCCGCGTGGCAGATGGCACCGACCGGCTTGCCTTCCTCGAAAAAGCCGCGCGCGAAGGTCAGCGCCTTTTCATTGGTACGCAGGTTGTCGGGGTTGAGCACGCCGCCCGGCAGTACCAGCGCCTGATAATCATGCGAGCTGACTTCATCAAGGCTTTTGTCGACGGGATAGTCTTCGCCCCACTGGGTTTCGGCCCATGCGCGAATGGTGCCGCGTTCGGGTGCGACGATATGAACTTCGATGCCTTCAGCGGCCAGCATGGCCTGCGGTACGGCAAGCTCGGACTCTTCAAAGCCGTCGGTGGCCATGATTGCGACGCGAACGCCCATTAAATCCTGACTCATGTTGCTCCCCCAATCCTTTGGTGGTTTCGATGTGTGCCTCCCTTTGACCTATGGCCGAAAGGAGTGCATTTCAAGGGTAGTTCACTGCCATGACGCGGCGATGACGCATTTGCTGTCATGGATCAAGGTGCGTGGCAGACCGAGCATGTGGCGCCTCGTTCCTCGTCGGCGACGCCATCCTTTTCAGCAACGCCGTCATGTCGCCTTGTGCCTCGCTTTTCGTCGTCGGCGCCATCCTTTCCAGCAACACCGTCATGTCGCCTTACGCCTCGCTTTTCGTCGGCGGCGCCATCCTTTCCAGCAACACCGTCATGTCGCCTTACGCCTCGTTCCTCGTCGGCGGCGCCATGAACTCCGGCCCGACCGGGTCGGTGATGCATTCCGTGAGGATGGCATCGATGTCGTGCATGGCCTGATCGTTGAGCGACCAGCCCATCACTTCATTGGCGGGGTCGAGCTGGTCCGGGCGGCGGGCGCCCCACAGGGCCACCGAGACGCCCGGCTGGTCGAGCAGCCAGCGCAGGGCCAGATGCAGCACGCGCTTGTCGTAGTGCTCGCGGGCGTAGGCGTCGAGCTTTTCGACGGCACTGATGTACTGCTCAAAGCGCGGCGACTGAAACTTGGGGTCGCTGTTGCGCAGGTCGTCACCGCCGAAGGTGGTGTTGCGATCCATCTTGCCGGAGAGCAGGCCGCGGCACAGCGCGCCGTACGTCAGGGTGCCCACGCCGTCCTCACGAATGGCCGGCAGGATGTCGTTTTCGATGTCGCGTTCGAACAGGTTATAGGGCGGCTGCATGGTGGACAGCGGGCAGATCTCTTCGAACGCGCGCATCTGCTCGATCGAGAAGTTCGATACACCCACGGCACGAATCTTGCCGCTTTGCCTTAATCCCTTGAGCACTGTGGCGGCTTCCTCGACGTCAACGGTCGGGTCCGGCCAGTGCAGCTGATACAGATCGATGTAGTCGGTCTGCAGCCGCTTGAGACTGTCGTTGATCTCCTGCTCGATGCGTCCGCGGCTGGCATCACGGTACGGGCCGTCATCGTTCCAGTTCAGGCCACACTTGGTGGCCAGTACCGCCTTGTCACGAATGCCGCCTTCCTTCAAAGCCTTGCCGACCAGGCGCTCGGACTCGCCAAAGCCGTAAACGGCGGCGGTGTCGATGCAGGTAATGCCGCGATCGATGGCGCTCTGGACGGTCGCAATCGACTGCTTTTCGTCGGTACCGCCCCACTTCCAGCCACCGATGGCCCAGGTGCCCAGCGCAATGCGCGAGGGCTTGAGATCACTGTTGGGGAGTTGGATCGTTTCCATCGAAAGCTACCTCCTTGAGGCTCGAATATCTGAAACCGTGCGACATCATGATTAGGCCGCTATGAAAATCGTCACTCAAGCGTAGACGCCCCCCTGCCATCGTGCATGCAGTACCTGCTAATCCAGTCGCGCTGCCACGGATGCAGCAGTGTCGGGGCTCGGTTAAGCTGACCCATCGTTTTGTCTGCCCTGTCCCGTTCGGAAGCGCCCCTGTCATGAATAGTGCCCTGCTGATTTCGTTGGTGGTGATGACCCTGGCCGGCGCTGCGGCCATCGCCCTGTGGTGGCGTGGCCACGGTCGAAACGCGCTGATCGCCACGCTTGAAGAAGACCTGGAGCGCCTGCGCGAGCAGGTGGGTGACACCGAGCGCATGCTGGCCGAGCGTGACGCGCTGCTTGAGCGCGAGCAGACCCACACCCAGGAGCTTCGAGCGCAGCTGTCGCAGCGCGAGCAGCGCCTGGCGGAGGTCAGCGATTCGCTGCTGGATTACCGCGAGCGTTACGCGCGCCTGGAGACCGAAAAGCAGCGCGACACGGCCCACTTCGAGGAGCGCCTGAGCCTTCTGGGCAGCGCACGCCAGGAGCTGACCCATGAGTTCGAACGTCTGGCCGGTCGCATCTTTGATGAACGCCAGCAGCAGTTCTCCCGCCATAGCCAGGAGAGCGTCAGCGCTTTGATGATGCCGGTGCGCGAACAGATCGAGCAGTTTCGCGCCCGTCTTGAAACCCTGCACGGCGAGCAGCAGCACAGTCGTACCCAGCTTACCACCCAGCTGGATTATCTCGCCGGGCTCAACCGGCAAATGAGCGAGGACGCCAGCAACCTGACCCGGGCGCTCAAGGGCGACAGCAAATCGCAGGGCAACTGGGGCGAGCTGATTCTCGAGCGGGTGCTGGAGCGTTCCGGGCTTAGACAGGGCATCGAGTACGAACGCGAGGTGGTCCTGACCCATGACCAGGGGCAGTCACGCCCGGACGCCGTGATTTATCTGCCCGAATCGCGCCATTTGATCATCGATGCCAAGGTGTCGCTCACCGCCTGGGGTGAGGTGGTGGCCGCCGACAGCGACGCGGCCCGCGAGCAGGCCATGCGCCGGCATCTGCGCTCGGTGCGCAGTCACATCGAGACGCTCTCCGACAAGGGCTATGCGCGCCTGCCCGGTCTCAACGCCCCGGACATGGTGTTTTTGTTCATGCCCATCGAGCCCGCCTTTGCTGCCGTGTTCGAACACGATGACCGCCTCTTCCATGAGGCCTTTGACCGCCACGTCGTGCTGGTCACGCCCTCCACGCTGCTGGCGAGTCTGCGCACGGTGGCCGGTCTCTGGCGGCTGGAGCGCCAGAACGACAGCGCCCGGGAAATCGTGGCACGCGCCGAGAAGCTGCTGGAGAAGTGCCACGGCTTTGTCACCAGCATGGAGGAGGTGGGCACCCAGCTTGAGCGCGCCACCAACAGCCATCGCCAGGCGATGAACCGTCTGCGTGACGGGCAGGGCAGCCTGATCGCCCAGGCCGGGCGGCTCAACGCGCTGGGGGTGCGCAACCGCAAGACCTGGCCGGACAGCGTCAGGGAAAGCGCCCAGAGCGGACGCGAGGCGCAGGAAGCGCAGCAGCAAGGCGGGCAGGATGCGCCGTTTGCGGCATCAACCGACACGCCCGGGACGCTGCGCTTTGACGAGGAGTGAACCGGCCAAAGAGCGCGTGCTCAGCGCCCGTGACGGAACAGCCTGACGATCGAGGCGCTGCGCGCGCTCAAAAGCTCCGGCGTCCGCTCAAGGGCTTCTTCCAGCGCCATCGGGCCATCGGCGAGGGCGAACGCGGCGGTTACGCCTTCCTCGAGGGCCTTCTCCCAGCCGCTGTCCAGCTTGCCGGCCAGTACCACACACGGCACCCCCTGACGATGCGCGGCGCGGGAGACGCCAATGGGCGTCTTGCCGGAGAGACTCTGACCGTCGAGTCGACCTTCGCCGGTAATCACCAGATCAGCGCGCTCAAGCGCCTGGTCAAAGCCCACCTGCTCCATCACAAGTTCAATCCCCGGGCGCAGGGTGGCGCTTAAAAAGGCCAGTGCCGCAAAGCCCATGCCGCCGGCGGCGCCAGCCCCGGCGCTGTCGCGATGATCCTGACTGGTGGCGTTGGCGGTCACTTCGGCAAGCCTTGCCAGTGCCTGATCCAGCGTGTTGACCTGCTCACGAGTGGCCCCCTTTTGTGGCCCGAAGATCGCGCTGGCGCCCTGATCGCCGCACAGCGGATTGTTCACATCCACGGCGGCCTCGACCGTGAGCCCTGCAAGGCGCGAATCGATGCCGGAACAATCGATACGCGCAAGGTCGGCCAGCGCCGCGCCGCCGGGGGCAAGTACTCGGTCACTCTTGTCCAGAAAGCGCACGCCGAGTGCGCTCATCATGCCGGTGCCGCCATCGTTGGTGGCGCTGCCGCCCAGCGTCAGGATCAGATGTTCGGCGCCCTCATCGAGGGCGGCATGAATCAGCTCGCCCACGCCACGGGTGGTGGTGTGCAGGGCGTCACGCTCCTCGGGGGTCAGGTGCTGCAGCCCGCTGGCCTCGGCGAGCTCGACAATGGCGGTGCGCCGGTCGGCAATCCAGCCCCACTGCGCCGTGCGCGGCCGGTTCAGGGCGTCATGAACCTCAAGGCTTCGCGCCTCGGCGTTGCTGGCGACCAGCAGTGCTTCCAGCGTGCCTTCGCCGCCATCGCCCAAAGGGCACAGGGTCCGCTCGGCATCGGGCGCGGCCTGACGCACGCCCTCGGCAATGGCGTTGGCGGCGTCTGTGGCGGCCAGGGCGTCCTTGAAACTGTCGGGGGCGATCAGGATGTGCATGCAGACTCTCCGGCAGGGGCTTTGAACCCTGAGCATAGCCCGGCAGGCATCACGGCGGCCAATGGCGCCCGGTATGCCGGCATAAAAAAGGCCCGCACTGGCGTGCGGGCCTGACATGCGGTGATCGCGATCAGCGCATGATGTGCAGGAAATGCAGATGCTTCTCGTACTGGTCGAGAATGTCACCAATCACCTGCTGCTTCGAGTAGCCCATGATGTTGTATTTCTGGCCGCCTTCGCGCAGAAAGACCTCGGCGCGGTAGTCGTTGTTGTCCTTCGAGCTGCCCTTGCTGCGCATGCCGCTCATGGCAAAGGAGGGCGCGGCGTAGCGGCGAATGCGCACGCCATAAACGAAGTCGTTTTCCTCGCCGTGATCGACATGGAGATAGCAGCGGTCGTCTTCATCGGTGATTCTGATATCAAGCGACTGTTTTTTGAACTCCTCGCCGACCTCCTTCATCGCTACTTCGACGGTGTCGTGCAGAAACGTCGAGACCTGCTGGCGACGCGGTGAGGTCACCAGCGTCTGCAGGCGCGTCTGCCAGTAGTCGGTCCTGCCGGGCGTATTGCCGGCGGCCACGCGTGAGACGTTGCCGGGGGTGTTCATCAGATGCTGCAGGCTGTCCTGTTTGAGCGCCTCGACCCTGAGCGCCTTGAGCAGTCCGTAGCAGATGACCATCAAAATGATCGAAAAGGGCAGTGCCGCGAGCAGCGAGGCGGCCTGAAGGGCTTCGAGACCGCCGGCCATCAAAAGTGCGACGGCCGACACGCCGGCGCTGACCGCCCAGAAGATGCGCTGCAGAACGGGGGATTCGTCACCGTCTTTTGAGGTCAAAAGGTCCATCACCAGCGAGCCCGAGTCTGCCGAGGTCACAAAGAAGGTCGCCACCAGCAGCACGGCGATGGTGGAAGTCACCACCGACAGCGGCAGCAGGTTCAAAAATTCGAACAGGGCAATCGAGCTGCTCTCTTCGACGGCGTCCGACAGCTGGCTCAGCCCTTCGGTGGCGATCATGTGGATGGCGCCGTCGCCGAAAAAGGTCATCCAGATGAAGTTGAAACCGGCCGGCACAAACAAAACGCCCATCACGAATTCGCGAATGCGGCGCCCGCGCGAGACACGTGCCACGAACATGCCGACAAAGGGCGACCAGGCGATCCACCAGCCCCAGTAGAACAGCGTCCAGTTGCCCAGCCAGTCGTTGGTGTCTTCATTGCCGAGATAGGCATAGATATTGAAGGTGCGATCCACAACGCCGGAGAAATAGGAGCCCACGTTCTGGGCCAGCGACTGGAAGCTGAAAAGCGTGGGGCCCATTACGATCACAAACAGCAAAAGGGCAAACACCAGCCACAGATTCATTTCCGACAGCCGCTTGACCCCGCCATCAAGGCCCAGCGACACCGAGCAGGTCGCCGCGGCCGTAATGGCGGCAATCAGGATGATCTGGCTGACCAGCGTGTCGGGAAAGCCAAACAGGAAATTGAGCCCCGAGCTGATCTGCATGACGCCCAGCCCCAGCGAGGTGGCCAGACCAAACATGGTGCCAAAGACGGCGAAGATATCGACGGCGTAGCCGATCGGGCCGTGAATACGCTTGCCGATCAGAGGATAGAGCGCCGAACTCAGGCGCAGCGGCAGGCCATGGCGAAAGCTGAAATAGGCCAGCGCCAGCGCTACCACGGCATACACCCCCCAGGGGTGGAGCCCCCAGTGAAAGAAGGTGATCTCCATGGCTTCCTTGGCGGCCGCCGGGTTGCTGCCCTCGCCATTTGGCGGGCTCATGTAGTGTGTGACAGGCTCGGCGACCCCGTAATACATGATCCCGATGCCCATGCCGGCGGCAAAGAGCATCGCAAACCACGAGCGGTAGCTGTACTCGGGTTCACTGTGATCCGGCCCCAGACGAATCCGGCCGTGTCGGGACATGGCCAGATAAAGCGCGAAGATGAGATAGACCCCCATGGCGAGCAGATAAAACCAGCCAAAGGTGTCGATAACCCAGCCCTGGGCCTGACCAAAGGCCTGACCGGCAAGCTCGGGTGCCACGACGGCAAACAGAATAAAGGCAACAATGATGCCCGCGGAGGTATAGAAAACCGGTGGGTTCAGTTTGGCAACTGTCGGTGGATTGGCGTCATCAGCCATAAGCTTTTGTCCCTGTTTTATAGTTGGACCAATAATACTAACTTATAATTTCGTGACGGCCAGGCTTCGTCGGCATTCGGCGACCGCTGTGGCACAGGGTTGATGGCTATCGGGTATCCGGCGGTGGTCACGGACGGGCGCGCCCTGCATGCCTTCCTCGCCTGCCCTGTAGACCCGCGTCACGCAGACATTGCGGGCCTTTCATATTCACTCTACTGTCTAAGGAACAAGGGCAGCGGTTGGGCGCCTTTTTCCATGGGACCACCCGCGGGTGTCAGGGATATTTCACCGGGGATGCGTGCCATGTCATCCATTCGATTGCTCGTGAAAATGGTTCTGCCGGGTCTTGTGCTGACAGGCTGTAGTGCGCTGCCTTCGACACAGCCGCTGGGCATCAGTGATCAACCTCAGCCGGAGGCCTGTTACGCCGCTCATGAGGGCACGCGACTGGCACAGATTCGTGCCATTGCCAGCGCGCTGGAAGGGCAGGGCTACGAGATTCGTGCCAGTGATGTCGAGCTGGGGCTGGTCAGCGCCGAGCGTCTCCGGCGCCAGCCCGGGCTCGGGGCCACGCGCCAATGGCGCAGCAGCATGGGATGGTTTGGCGGGCATCGTGGCGGGGTCATGGTGGGCAGCGGCTTCGGCGACCCCTTCGGTGTCTTTCGATCCGACCCCTACAGTCTTGAGCGGGTATCGGTCAGTGCCGATGATGATCAGCGCTATCTGGCCGTGCGAAGCGTCATGATCGTGTCACCGGATGGTTTTGTCATGGATGCCCGGCCGGCGTCGCCGGAACCCTTTTGCCGGCAGACCCATGCCGCCATTGAACAGGCGCTTGTGCGCTCGGGAGCCTCCTTATGAGACCGGGACACCCTCACACCGCGCATCAAACGGTGCGTGGCCTTGTGCTGGCAGTGCTGCTGGGGCTCGTGACCGGCTGTGCCACCACGGCCTCGCTGCCTCCGCCCGAGCGCATCGAGCATTTCAATGCCTCGTCAGACCGGGTCATGCAGGCCACCATGGCATCGCTTGCCGAGCGCGGCTTCGTGATTGTCTATGGTGATCACGCTCTGGGCGATATCCGCGCGAGCTACGCCGCACGTCCGGAGTGGCGGGTCGAGGCGCATGTGGTCAACGCCTCGCGCGGCAGTGAACTGCAGCTTCGGGGCTGGCGCGGCAGAGCGGCACTGGGCGTGGCGGACTTTGATCGGCTGGCCACTTCCATTGCCGAGCGCCTCGGGGAAGGGCCACTGTCACGCTCTGCTGTCGTGACGCCCTGAGCGGTTGTGTTTAGGCGGCCCGGCTTCACGTGCTGTGATTCAGGTGCCCTTGATCTCGTCTACAAAGCGCTGCAGCAGCGTCAGGCGTGCCTGTCGAGCATCTTCCTCCAGCGGCTGCGCCTGACCTGCACCCCAGACCGGCCCCGGCCAGGCCGCATCCTCTCTTGAGCGCGCGATCACATGCACATGCAGCTGGGGCACCATGTTGCCCAGTGCGCCGATATTCATCTTCTCGGCCCCGGTATGGCGCTGCATGAATTCGCTTAACAGATCGACCTCCTGCCACAGCCGCGCGCGCTCGTGATTGGGCAGCTCAAAACTTTCGCGAATGTTGTCCCGCTGCGGGATCAAAAGCGCCCACACAAAGCGGGCATCGTTCATCAGCCGCAGCTCGCAAAGCTCGAGTGTGGCAACGGCGATGGTGTCGGCGGCCAGTCTTTCATGCAGCGCAAAGGTCATGGCAAAGCTCCATGGACAGGGGGCGAGGGGAAGTATCAAGCGTTGCATTGGAGGCGATGGCCCGGGGAAATGCAAACCGGTTCAAAAAATGCCAGACTCCAGGTGCGATGTCATAACCCGTAGGTCAAACCATCGCATGCCCTGTATTCCCATCAACAAGGAGTTGTTACATGAAAAAATGGATGAGCATGATGCTGATTGCCCTCTTTTCCGCTGCGGCACTGTCTGCCTGCAACACGGTAGGTGGCGCAGGTGAAGACATCTCGGCCGGCGGTGAGTCCATCCAGGACGCGGCTGACTGATAGTGTCTTTCCGGGCAGGGGCGCCATGCCGCCTGCCCGTCGCTTCCCTGCTTCCCCCCCCTTGTGTCTCTCCTGTTTTCTTGTCCAGCGTTCTACCGGCACACTGTTGATCGGTCCTTGTTGCCAGCGCCCTGCTGTTGACCGGGCGGCTTTCGTTTCGATGTCTGCACCCTCTCTCATGCCTTTTCAAGTGGACACTGCGCGCGCAGTGACAACGATTATTCGCTCAAGTTCAAATGATATGAATATACACTTGATAATCCTTATCATTAAACTTACTGTGACGTCGCTCGGTTTATGCCGTCACGTGCCTGAGCGCGGCCTTCAGCGCCAATCAAAAACGCGGTAGTGATCCATAACAGTCAGGGGAACAGTCATGAGTCGAACGGGGAAATTCTGTCCCGGCGCAGGGGAAGCACGTTATTTGACCTCACTGCTGGCCGGGGCGGTATTGCTGCCGGTGGCAGGCGGCGTCTGGGCCGCCGAGCAGCAGGGCGGTGATGCGGCCCAGACCACGACGGTCATCACGACCACTGCCACGGCTTCCGGCGGCGACGACTCGCGCCTTGATACCATTACCGTGGAAGGCAATCGGCTTTACGACATGCTCCCCTCCGAGCAGACCGGCGGCTACGGCGTGGATGCCGCCACCGTCGGCACCAAAACGCCGGCCGCGCTGCGTGACATTCCGCAGTCGATCAGCGTGGTGACCCGCGAGGCGATCGAGGACCAGAACTTCGACACCCTTGATCAGATGGCCAAACGCACGCCGGGCGTTCGCGTGCTCTCCAACGACGACGGCCGCTCGTCGATCTATTCCCGCGGCTTTGAGTACGACGAATACAATATCGATGGCCTGCCCTCGCCGATGTCGAGCATTACCGGGTCGGTGCCGTCGCTGTCGCCCTTTGACCGGGTCGAAATCATGCGCGGGCCTTCCGGGCTTTTCAACAGCACCAGCGAGCTGGGCGGTATCGTCAATCTGGTGCGCAAGCGCCCGACCTACGACTTTCAGGGCCACGTGACCGGGCGCTATGGCAGCTGGGATCAGCGCTATCTGGAAACCGATCTTTCCGGGCCGATCAACGCCGACGGCAGCGTGCGCGGCCGGCTGGTGATCGACAACAGCGACACCGACGGCTTTGTCGATCACAACGACAACGAGCGCAACAACTTCTACGGCGCGCTGGATTTTGACCTGGACGAGGACACCACCCTGGGGCTGGCGTTTTTGCGTCAGAGCAAGGACATCACCGTCAATAACGGCCTGCCGGCCAATCAGGACGGCAGCCTGCGCGAATATCGCCGCTCGAAGCTTTTCGGCGCCGACTGGAACAGCTTCACCAGCCAGTCCAACGACTGGATTGCCGAGTTGACCCATCGCTTTGACAACGGTGGCTATGGTCGCCTGGCCGGGCGCTACTCCAACCGCAACGCCGACTACAACTACGCCTTCGGCGCCGGCGGTCCGGCGGCCGGGGTGGACGACAACGGCAACGCCACGCTGATGGGACTGGGCGGCAAGGCCGATGAGCAGTCGGTGGCGCTGGATGCCAGCTACAGCCAGCCCTTCGAGGCGCTGGGCAATACCAGTGAATTTGTCGTGGGCACCGACTACAAGCGCTACGAGTCCGAGCAGGAGCAGGGCCGCTACGGCGCTCTGTCCGGCTTTCAGGGCGTTAACGTCAGTGATTTCTCACCCGGCAGCGTGCCCTATACCGATGTGTTGAGCGATGCCCGTGCCGGCGCACCGGGGACCAACAACTACAACGACGAGCGCACCACGCTTGAAGAGTACGGGCTCTACTCCAAGCTGACGTTCCGTCCGATCCAGGATCTGGCGCTGATTGCCGGTGGCCGGGTCAGCAACTATCGCCAGCGCGCCAGCGTCGATGAACTCGATGCCAGCACCTCTGACTCGCGCAGCGACAGCTCGCGCTTCACGCCTTACGGCGGGCTGGTCTACGACCTGGATGCCAACCATTCGCTCTATGCCAGCTATTCGCAGGTCTTCAATCCGCAAAGCGCTACCAATGCCGACAACGAGCTGCTCAAGCCGCGCAAGGGCGAGCAGTACGAAGTGGGCGTCAAGGGCAGCTACTTCAACGGCGATCTCAATGCGCGCCTGACAGCCTTTCGGATGTATGACAAAAATCGCGGCGCCAACAGCGCCAGCGGTGATACCGCCGATGTCGTGGCGCTGGGCAAGACCCGCATTCAGGGCGCCGAGGCCGAGCTGACCGGCAGCATTACCGATCAGTGGGACATCATTGCCGGCTACACCTACATGGACACCGAGATCAAGCGCGACTCGACGCCGCAAAATGACGGTCTGTTTCTGCTGATGCCGCGCAACATGGTTAACCTCTGGACCCAGTACGGCTTTGAAGGCGGGGCGCTGGACGGCTTTCGCATCGGCGGCGGCGTCACGGCGATGGATGGCTTCAGCTCAACGCAGGGTGTGGACGCACCGGGCTACGCGGTGGTGGATGCCATGGTCGGCTATGACTTCACCCAGAGTCTGTCGGGCCAGCTCAACTTCAACAACATTCTCGACAGGAAGTACTACGAGCGTGTGGGCGGGCTGAACACCTTCAACATGTATGGCGCGCCGGCAAGCGTTGTGGCCTCACTGCGCTATGACTTCTGATCAATCCGGCGCCGGCTCTGTCGGCGCCGCTTTCCTGACGTGGACTGCATTAAAAAACCCGGCGCCTGGCCGGGTTTTTTAATGCTCATCGAAAGACTTCAACGCTTCAGCGAATGCCCAGGGTGGCGCCGCCGTCGATGCGCATGTCGTGCATGGTGATATGACGCGCCCGATCACTGAGCAGAAAGCGGATCGCCTCGCTGACGTCTTCGGGTTCGGCAATGCGCTTAAGCGGAATGCCCAGCTTCCAGCCCTCCAGCGAGCCGCGGATCACGTTGTCGCGCCCGCTGTCATCCGACCACATGCCGCGCTGCATGTCGGTGTCGGTGGACCCGGGGGAAACGATGTTGCAGCGCACCCCGTGCTCGGCCATTTCCAGCCCCAGACAGCGCACCAGCTGATGGGTGGCCGCCTTGGAGGCGCAGTAGGCGCCCATCGCCTGACGCGGGGTATCCGCGGCGTTGGAGCCCACCACCACGATGGCACCGTTGTCACGCTCGGCCATCCGTCGTGCCACGGCGCGGGTGACGTTGAACACGCCGGTGGTGTTGACGTTAAAGGCGTGCAGCCACTGCGCGTCGGTCAGCTCCGTAATACGCCCCATCTGCAGGACGCCCGCCACATGGGCCAGGCGTGTGATGGGGGCTTGAGTCTCGATATCGGCGATGGCGGCGTCCACGGCGCTTGAGTCACCGACATCCACTGCATGGGCGCTGACCCGCCCGGCACCGAACTCGTGACTCAGCTGCGCCGCTGTACTCGACAGCGCGTCGGTCAGGCTGTCGAGCAGGGCCACGCTGGCGCCTTCGACCAGAAAATCGCGTGCCAACGTCGCACCGATGCCGCGGGCTGCCCCGGTAATAACAATCTGCTCGCCTTCGAACTCGCCGCTCATTTGAGCTCATCCATGATGCGATGACGCTCCTGGTGATAGCGCTCCTCGTTCCAGCAGTGGCGCCAGTAGGGCACCGCGTAAAGCTGGCGCTTGCTCAGGCCGCGAACGCCCATCAAATGCTCGCGCAGGGAGAGCACCGCCGAGTTCTCCCCGCCGACCCAGGCCGAGACGCTGCCGGCCTCGGGAAAGTCCATGGCGCGCACCGCATCGATCTGCAGCGTGGACAGACACGACGGGATGTCGCCGCGATAGAGCCAGTGCACCTCGATGCCCGACGGGTGGCGCAGCGCCTGACGCTCACTCTCGTGATCTACCTCGATCAGTACCACGCCGCGGGCCTCATCGCTCATGGCTTCCAGCAGCGCGCCGATGGCGGGCAGGGCCGTCATGTCCCCGGCAATCAGCGACCAGTCGGCCGGCGGCAGCAGCGGGTCGGGGCCGCCGGGGCCACTGATGCCGATCATGTCACCGGGTTTTGCGGCCAGTGCCCAGCGCGAGGCCGGGCCTTCATCGCCGTGGGCGACAAAATCCACGCTCAGCTCGCGACGCTCGACGTCGAAATGGCGCACGCTGTAGGTGCGCGTAATCGGCTTCTCTTCCGCGGCGGGCCAGACCACGCCGGCTTCGGTCAGTTGCGGCAACACCGGCGCGTTTTGATGTTCCAGCGGCAGAAAGACCTTGATGTGACCGCCGCCGCGATGGACGGGAAAGCCTTCCAGCGCCTCGCCGCCGAGCACGATACGGATCATGTGCTCGGTGATGACCTCGCGGCGCACCACTTCCAAAAGCATTGGCGGGCGTTTCTTGCCCTTCGGGGGCGGGGCAGTCTGAGCTGCCTGGCCGGTGATCATTTCGGCGACACTCATGCGCTGACTCCCTGACGGTTGAGCAGTGCGACCCAGTCGATAATGGTCGGTGCTTCGACCAGATCCATGAAGCTGACATCAAAGCCTTCCCGGCGCAGCTCCTCGACAAACGTCATCATGCGCATCGAATCCAGCCCGTAGAAAAGCAGGTTATCATCGGCCGGAATCTCTTCGGCACTGACGCCGGCCAGCGTGGCCACCCGCTGGGTCAGCGCGGCCTGCGTCATGGCGCCAGCGCTGTGCTGATCGTTTTGTGCGGACTCGAGCGCCTCAAGGGCGTGCGCGCTGGTGGCCACCACGCCGCAGCGTCCGGCGACGTACTCAAGGGCCATGTCGTGACGGGCGCGCGAGAAATCCGCCACGCCGTCGGTGAGCATGAAGCACTGCACGTCCTGCATGAAGCCTTCCAGCGCCGTGGCCATGCAGCCGATGTGGGCATACACCCCGCCGATGATCAGCTGATCGCGACCCCAGCCACGCATGCGCTCGCGCAGGTCGCTGCGCTGAAAGGCGCTGTAGCGCCACTTGGTCAACACCACGTCGCCGTCCTGCGGGGCCAGCGCGTCGACGACCGGATACTGCTCCGGGTGGGCCGGCAGGCCCGGTCCCCAGAAGTCGTTGAGCAGGGCGCGATCATCATCGGGCTGATCGGTCGGCTGCGCGGTATACACCACCGGCACGCCCGCCGCGCGGGCGGCCTGAATCAGCGCGGCCAGATGACGGATTACCTCCGGGATGGGGGCGGCGCTCACGTCATATTTCGCCAGGAAATAGCGCTGCATGTCGTGGATCAGCAGTACCGCGCGTGCCGGGTCGACCTGCCAGCTGACCCGATTGTCGGGCAGCTCGGCCGCGGTGGGCAGTAAGTAGCTCGCGATGGCGGGAATGGCCATGATACCTCTCCTGTAATCGTTCAGCGCCGCGGGCAGGCGTCACTCGCCAGCGGGTGCATCGGCTGCAAACCAGTGCGCCTTGAGCGTCTGGCGCAGCGCCTTCTTGCTGATCTTGCCCACCCCGGTCTGAGGGAAGGCCTCAAGAAACTCGAATCGCTCGGGCACCTTGTAGTTGGCAAGGCCCCGATCGCGCAGAAAGCGTGCCAGCACCATCGGTTTGGGTGTCTCACCGCGCGCTACCACAAAAGCGCAGACCCGCTCGCCCAGATAGGGGTCCGGCATGGCAACAACCGCCACATCATGAACGTTGTCATGGGCGAGCAGCTGGTTTTCGACCTCCTCGGCCGCCACCTTCTCGCCGCCGCGGTTGATCTGATCCTTGTCACGGCCTTCGACAATCAGATAGCCATCCGGTGTCATCTGGACGCGATCGCCGGTGCGATAAAAGCCCTCTCGGGTGAAGGCGCGCTGGTTATGGGCGTCTTCCGGCTCATCATCACCGGCCGGCGCGACAAAATAACCGGGAATGGTATAGGGCCCGCGCGTAATCAGGTGACCCACGCCGCCCGGCGGCACCGGATGATCGTCGTCATCGACCACCAGCACCTCATCAAACGGTGACATCGGCTGGCCCTGAGTGGTGTTGATCAGCTCGATCGGGTCATCAAGGCCGGTGTAGTTGACCAGCCCCTCGGCCATACCAAAGACCTGCTGCAGTCGACAGCCCAGCGCGGGCGCCACGCGGCGGGCCGCCTCGCTGACCAGCTTGGCCCCGCCCACCTGCAGGATGTCGAGACTCGACAGATCGGCCTGTGCGTGGGCGGCACTATCGAGCCACAGCATCGCCAGCGGGGGCACCAGCGAGGTCATGGTGACGCGCTCGCGCTCGATCAGGGCAAAGCACTCGTCCGGACTGGGGCGCGGTGCAATCACCAGCCGACCGCCGCCAAGCAGCACGCCCAGAAAGCCCGGCGAGCTCATGGGAAAATTGTGCGCGATCGGCAGCGCCACCAGATAGACCGTTTCAGGCGTCACGGCGCAGGCGCGATTGCTCTCGCGCAGGCTGTAGTGATAGTCGTCATGACGCCGCGGGATCAGCTTGGGCACGCCGGTGGTGCCGCCGGAGAGCTGGAAAAAGGCCAGATCGTGGGCACTCGGGACATCCTCGACCGGCTCGCCTTCATGCTCATAAAGGCTGTCAAAGGCGGTAAATTCCTCGGCCTCGCCGCAGACGATGACCTGCTCAAGCGTTGGCACCGTCTCGCGGACCTCACGGGCCATGGCGCGATAATCAAAGCCGCCGTCACGGTCGCAGATGATCAGCGCGCGTGCCGTAGCGGCGCGACAGAAGTGCTCGACCTCGAAGCGACGATGCGCCGGCAGGGCAAATACCGGCAGCGCGCCGAGGCGAAAGAGGGCGAAGCAGGCCACCACGAACTCGTGGCGGTTGGGCAGCTGAATGACCACCCGGTCGCCGCGCTCGATGCCCGAGCGCACAAGGCCACGGGCGAGGCTGTCCACGCGTTGATCCAGCTCGGCGTAGCTCAGGCGCAGCTCCCCATCGGCCAGCGCTTCACGCGAGCCGTGCTCGAAGGCCAGACGGCGCAGCATGGCGCCGAAGGTTTCATCGATCCAGCAGCCGTGGTCGCGATACAGACGCTGGCGTTCGACCGGGTAGTCCGGGCAGCGGGTGATGATCTCGTCAAGCGTGGCGCGCCGGATGGGCGCTGTTATCGGGTCAGTCATGATCAGGCAGTCGTGTTCGTGGCAGTGTCTTCATAATCAAGGCCCATGGCATCGAGCATGGTCCGCATCTTGGCCGCCGTTTCTTCCAGCTCGCTTTGCGGGTTCGAGCCCGGCACGACCCCGGCGCCGGCAAACACGCGCACGTGGTGGGGGGCGAGTTCGGCGCAGCGGATGGCAATGGCCCACTCGCCGTCGCCGGTTTCATCACACCAGCCGACCAGCCCGGTGAAATAGCCGCGCTCAAAGCCTTCCAGCGATTTGATCGCCTGATGGGCATCCTGCCAGGGCGCCCCGCATACGGCTGGCGTGGGGTGCAGTGCGGCCGCCACGCCCAGCGAGGTCAGATCCGGGTCGGCAAGCTCCCCTTCAAGCGTGGTGGACAGATGCCACATGCGATCGGTGGCGATCACCTCCGGGCCTTCCGGGATGTTTAGCGTTTGGCACAGCGGGCGCAGGGCAGCAACGATGGCCTCCACCACCAGCGCATGTTCGCGAAGGTCCTTGTCGGAGACGCGAAGCCCGTCGGCGCGACGCTGATCTTCTGCGGCGTCACCGTGGCGAGGAATGGAGCCGGCCAGCGGATTGGCAATGACGCGATTGCCTTCGCGGCGAATCAAAAGCTCGGGGCTGGCGCCGACAAGACTTTCATTCTCGCCGGTGGGCAGGGCGAAATTATAGCCCTGCGGATTGATGCTCAAAAGGCGCTTTAAAAGGGCGCGGGCATCCACCGGGGCCTGCGTCTGCACGCGCAGCGACCGGGCCAGCACCACCTTGTCGAGCGCGGTGGTGTCGAAAAGCGTCAGGGCGTGGTCCACGGCGTGACAGTAGTGTTCGGGCGAGGGCTCCGGCGTGATCGAATGGGCCCGGGTCTCCAGCGGGGCGCCGGTTGGACGCTGCCCGGACGTGTCGGGTGCGGCGCGCAGCAGCTCTTCAAAGACGAAAAGGCGGGCACTGTCAGCGTGATCAAACGGGATCAACCCCATGATGACAGGATCGGCATGCCCGTGTTGCCGGGCCGTATCAAACAGCGCACGGGCAGCGTCATCCAGCGTCTGCGCCCGGGCATCCGGGGTCCGGGACTGATGGGCAAGGCCTCGCCCGAGCAGGGTTGTCGCCGGTGAAGAGAAAAAGGCGTCGCCCGGTTTGAGTCCTTCAAGCAGCCCCCAGGGGGCCAGGGCAGGGGATAACCGGGAAGGCAGTGGCTGATTCACGTTGACTCCTGACAAGTCGCGTTGTCAGTGGACGGGCACCGAAAGGCTTGAGCCGGTGCGGTAACAAAGCGTCACTCTAGCCCAAATGAGAAACATTATCAAAATCATTTGTACTGGCAGGATGATGCCCTCCACCGGCGTTTTGACCCCGGCGCAGGCGCCTGTGTGATCGACTATGCTTGCCTCCACGCCGAAACATGCCGGCCAACGTCATCCATGACAGGAGTGCTCGATGCAGGACTTTCCTCGCCAGCCGGCGCCCGACGCCAGCACCCAATGGGCCGATCGACTGGCGGCGACCAGCCTTTTCAACGCGCTGCTGCGCGAAACTTCGCACTGGTGGCTGGAACGCCAGGGCGATGACGACATTGCCGTCATGCCGCTGACGCGCGAGCGTGACGTCTGCCTGCGCCTTCGCCTGACACATCGAAGCCTGTCGGGGCGCTGTCGAATCGAGCTGCCCATGATGCGGGCCACACCGCACACGATTGAAGCGATCTCTTTTGAACACGGCGTTGACGCGCTGCTGGCAAGCCCCTGGCTTTGCGAGCATCCGCTGGTCGGCACGCTTGATGAGGCGCGGCGCGAGACGTTTTTCAACAGCGTGATGGGCAGTCGTAACACCATTGCAGCGGCCCTTGCCGGGCGCGATGATCTGGACCATCTCATCGAAGGCCCGGTCGGCTTTCTCGACGCCGAGCAGGGCCTGCTGGTCGGGCACGACTTTCACCCGGCGCCCAAGTCGCAGGCCCCTTTTGATACCGAACAGGCGCGGGACTATACCCCGGAGCACCGGGCGAGCTTCGGGCTTGTCTGGTGGGGCGTGTCGCCGACGCGGGCGGTGGGCGATTCCAGCCGCGAACGCGCCGCGGCGGCGCTGATGCATGACCTGCTGCCCGAGACGCTGGCTGCGCGGCTGCCGGCAGGGTTTAGTGCGCTGCCCATGCACCCCTGGCAGGCGCGCTTTCTGCAAAAGCGCGAGGATATCGCCGCCATGATCGCAAATGAGGAACTGATCGTGCTGGGCGAAGAGAGTGGCGATCACGGCGTTGCCCGGCGCTGGCACCCGACCTCTTCACATCGCTCGCTTTACTGCGCGCAGACCGACTGGATGGTCAAGGGCTCGCTGTCGGCACGACTCACCAACTCGCTGCGGGTACTGCACGGTGATGAGGTGATGCGCGGGCTGCGTCTGGACCGCTGGTGGCCGAAGGTAAGCCCGGCCATCCGCGAGCACTTTCACCTGATGCAGGAGCCGGCCTGGCTGGGCTGGAAAACCGATGACGGTGATATCGACGAGGCGAGCCTGGCGCTGCTGCGCGAAAACCACATTGCAGGCCCGGATGCCGCCAGCGTGGTACTCGCCACGCTGACCCAGCCGCTGGGGGAAGCCGGGCAGACGCTGCTGGCCAACGGCATTCGGCGTCTGGCCGCGCTTGACGGGATCAGCGAGCGCGAGGCGGCGCTTGTGTGGTTTGACGCCTTCTGCGAACGGGTGCTCTCACCGCTGATTCGGCTGGTGGTCGAGGAGGGCATCGTGCTGCTGGCCCATCAGCAAAACATTGTGGTGCGTCTTGAGGGCGAACGACCCGTGGGGGTGGACTATCGCGACTGCCAGGGCAGCGGCGTCACGGACCATTTTCTGGCCCGTCATCCGAAAGAGATCGTCAGTCAGGACCATCGCATCACGGTTGAGAGGCTCAAGCGCTATTTCCCCTACTATGTCCTTGTCAATTCGACCCTTTCGGTGACGGCGGCGCTGAGCGAGGCGCGATGTATCGATGAACACGAACTGGTGGCGCATCTGCGAGCGCATCTGGAGACGCTGCGCGAGCAGTGCCGTGACGGCGACACCACGCTGCTCGATCACCTGCTGACGTCGACAACGCTTGAGGTCAAGGGCAACTTCTTTTGCTATCTGGCCGGCATCAACGAATCGACTCTGGATGATCCGGCAACGATCTATCTGGACATGCCCAACCCGCTGCTGATCGAGACACCCACGCCCTGAACCATGACCCTGACACCGCGAGAAATCACCATGTCCAGCCATGACGATCTGTCGGCCAGCGAAACGCTGACGCCTTCACCGGCGCGAACACTTCTGGAAGCCATCGATCACCATTTCGCGACCCACCCCGAATGTCGCCTGCTGATACTTGACGACGCCTGGCGCGCCGACCCGCACTGGTACCCGCTGTGCCAGGCGCTGGGCGCCCCAAGGGTACTGCGCGAGAGCTTCTATCAGCGGCCGTGGCAGTGGCTTGTGTCCGACTACGCCGCCCAGCCCTTTGACATCGAGCGCGGCCTGCCAAAGCGTCCGCCAGCGCTCCGGGGCGTGGTCTATGAACGCCTCGATCCGCGGCTGGAAAGCCGTCTCACTCTGCGGGCCTGCGAACACGAGCGCGATCTTGAGCGCGTGCACCAGTGGATGCAGCAGGAACGCGTGGCGCGCTTCTGGCAGCAGGACAAGCCGCGTGATGAATTCAGCGACTGGCTGGACCAGCGGCTGGCCGAGCCCCATCGCCTGTCATTGATTGCCGAGCTGGACGGCGAGGCGTTTGGTTACTTCGAGCTCTATTGGGCCCCCGAAGACGTGCTGGGTGAGTATTACCCCTGGCAGGCCTTTGATCGCGGCCTGCATGTGCTGGTCGGCGAAGAGGCATTTCGCGGCGCGCACTTCGTGGATGGCTGGCTGACCGCGCTGCAGCACTACGCGTATCTAAGCGAACCGCGCACCGAGCGCATCGTGCTGGAACCCGATGCCGGCAACGAGCGCATCTTTCGCCATCTCGAGCGGCTGGGGCTTTTCAGCCGGCGCGAATTCGATCTGCCCGACAAGCGCGCCATGCTGGTCATGGGCACGCGCCACCACTTCTTTGGACAGGTGATGTGATGCTGCCGGACACCGGTAAGTCGATACTGCCGCCACAGCTTGCCGCCATCGACCCTGACGAGGCCATTCGTCGCCACTGGGCGCGTGCCAACCGGGCGCTGATCGCCAGGATGATCAGCGAGCTGGCCTATGAACAGGTGCTGTTGCCCGAGGCCGATGGAAAAACCGAGAGCGATAACAAGGGCTGGCGGCTCGATATCGATGCACTCGCCCCGGATGAGCGCAGCACCTCGACGGGGAGTCACGCCTGCGGGCGCTGGCACTTCCGGGCCCGGACCAATCTGTGGGGCCAGCTGCTGATCGATGCCGAAAGCCTTGCCGGCCCGACAGGCGCGGGCGAGACGCCGGAGGCGGCCGAGTTTCTGCTGGCACTTGCCCCCGGCATGGGCATGAACGACGCGCAGCTCGCCGAGCATCTCGAGGATCTTTTCAACACCCTGCGCGGTGACTGCTATCTCATCGAGGTCCATCAGCGCCTGGGCGCCGATGAGGCGATCGGCCTTGCCGAGCCTCAGCGTCAGGCCGTGCTGGACGGGCATCCGAAATTTTTGTTCAACAAGGGACGGCGCGGCTGGGGCGTTGAGTCGCTTATGCGCTACGCCCCGGAGTATGCCCGTCCGTTTCAGGTCGAATGGCTGATGGTGCGCCGCGAGCGGCTCAAGAGCAGCCGCATGGCCATCGATGAGGCCACGCTGCTCGATAGTGTGCTGGAAGAGGAGGACAAGCGTGCCCTGCTGGCGGCGCGTGATGGCAAGTGTGCGGTGCTGGGCGAGCGGGCCGAGGCCTATGCGCTGATGCCGGTCCACCCCTGGCAGTGGGCGCGCATGCTTTCCATGCTGCACGTGGGCGATATAGGCCGCGGCGACATGGCCTGGCTGGGCGCCTTCGGCGATCACTTCGTGGCCCAGCAGTCGCTGCGCACGCTGACCAACGCCAGCCGGCCGGGGCGCTTTGATCTCAAGCTGCCGATCACCATCATGAACACCTCAAGCTATCGCGGCATCCCGGGGCAGTACATGCTGGCAGGCCCGGCCGCTTCCCACTGGCTGCAGGCGCGCGCCGGCGATGATGACGAGCTCGCGTGCGCCGGGCTCGAGGTGCTGGCCGAGCCGGCGTCTGCCGTGGTCGAGCACCACCAGTACGGCCGGCTGGATGACGCGCCGTATCGCTTTCGCGAGCTGTGCGGCGTGATCTGGCGTGAAGGGCTGGCCCCGCGGGTAGGCGACAATGAGCACGCCCTTTTGATGTCGGAGCTGATGCAGTGCGACGGCCACGGTCGGGCCTGGCTTGCCGCCTACATCGAGGCCTCCGGCATGGAGGCCGAGCAGTGGCTTTCCGCCATGTTCGAGGCCACGCTGATCCCGATGTATCATCTGATCTGCCGGTTCGGGGTCATTATCATCGCCCACGGGCAGAACCTGACCCTGATTTTGCGCGATGGCGTGCCGCACCGTCTGGCGCTCAAGGACTTTCAGGGCGATCTGCGCCTGGTCGACGAAGACTTTCCCGAGGCGCATGACCTGCCGCGTGAGCTGGTGGATGTCACCGTGCGCCTGGGGCCGGAAAAGCTGATTCACGACCTGCAGACCGGCCACTTCGTGACGCTTTTGCGCTTTGTCGCGCCTCTGGCCGAGCAGGCGGGTGTGAGCGAGACGCGCTTTTATCAGCTCTGCGCCGCGGCGTTGAGAGACTACATGGCGCGTCACGAAACACTGCAGGCCCGCTTTGACATGTTTAGTCTGTTCAAGCCGCGTATCCTGCGCCTGGGGCTTAACCGCTCAAAGTTTCTGCATGCCAATGACCACTCGGCGGCGCGCATGCTGCCGGACATGGATCATTTGATCGATAACCCGCTCTATTACTGCCTGAGTGATGAGGATTCGCTGCGCCGCCACGGCGAGGCGGCGCTGACACGTCAGGGAGCGTAACGACCCGAGATATTGCCCAACATGGCTGATACCCCCGAGCTTCTGGACCTGGCCGGCATCGGCGCCGGTCCGTTCAACTTAAGCATTGCCGCACTGGCCGCCGACCGTCTGCCCCGGCTGTCCACGCGGTTTTTTGATCGCCAAAAGCGCTACGCCTGGCATGAAGGCATGATGCTGCCGGACACGCATCTGCAGACCGGCTTTTTAAAGGATCTGGTCACCGCGGTCGATCCGACCAGCCGCTGGTCGTTTCTCAACTATCTGGTTCAGCACCGGCGCTTTTATCGCTTCCTGAACGCCGAGCTTTCCACGGTCTCGCGGGCGGAGTTTTCCGACTATCTGCGCTGGGCCGCCGAGGGGCTCGACAACGTCTGGCTGGACCACAGCGTGCGTGAAATCGATCACGACGGCGCGCATTTTCGGCTCAGGACCGATACCCGGGACTTTTGCGCGCGGCATCTGTGTCTGGGCAGCGGCAAGTTGCCCTGGCTGCCGGTCTTTGCCCGCGAGCATCAGGGCGAGCGCTGTCTGCACGCCGAATCGATTGCCTGGCGCGCGCGGGATTTTACCCACCAGCGTGTGGTGATTGTCGGCGGCGGCCAGAGCGGGGCGGATATCTTTATCAATGCCTTGCGCGGTCACTGGGGACCGCCCAAATCGCTGCACTGGCTCTCGCGCCGGCGCAACTTCCAGCCGCTGGATGAGACGGCGTTTACCAACGAATACTTCACGCCCGGCTATACCTCGCAGTTTGCCGGACTGGAAGACGAGGTGCGCCGGCGCGAGGTCAGCGCGCAGAAATATGCCAGCGACGGCATTACGCCCGCGGCGCTGACCGAAATCTATCAGACGCTCTATCACCGCTTTGATGTGATGCACGAGCCGCGCTGGGCGCATCTGCTGCCCCATCGCGAGGCGGTCGACATGATCCGTGTCGCACAGGGCTTTGCTCTGCAGGCCCGACACGGCACCACCGGGGTGCTTGAACACTTTGAGGCGGACGTGGTGATTTTTGCCACCGGTTTTGAATCGAGTCTGCCCGAGTGCATGGCGCCGCTGGCCGACCGGATCGGGCTGGACGCGCACGGCGAGCCGAGCATGGGGCGTCATTTCCTGCTCGACTGGCAGGGTGGCGGCGACAGTCGCATCTATGCCGTTAATGCCGGACGCACCCGCTACGGCATCGCCGAGCCGCAGCTGTCGCTGATGGCCTGGCGCTCGGCGGTGATTCTCAACCACTTGAGCGGCGAAGCGATGTTTGATCTGGAAGACGACCCCGGTCCGATCGACTGGTCGCCGCAGGGGCCGCAATCAGCATAACGGCAAGGTGAGCGCGAGCCATTCAGGGCACACTGTGGCCCTGTTCGTTCGTCAGGGGTGCCTTTCGAAGGGCACGCACACAGCAATGAACCAACCCAACGGCGCCGATGTCACAACCATCGACGACCTTCAAACAAGGCAGTGACGGCCACTGCATCATCGACCAGACAGGACATGAGGACCATGAACAACCAGACGTTGCGCAAGCGAGCGATCGTGATGTGGGCAGTGGTATCGCTGCCGATTCTGTGGCTTTTTGCCGTGATTACCAGTCCTGCCTTTGGCGTGTTTCAGATTGTGAGCTTCGCGCTGCTTCTAATCTCGGCGGCCATTGCCTTTCACGTGCTGACCGACATTCTCTGGCGTCGGGGCGTGGGCTACAGTCAGAACGGCTTCTGGCAGCAGCTGGACAGGTCACTGCGTCGCGCCGTGGGCGGCTACGCCTTCTGTCTGGCAGCCGCCGCGCTGTATGCCATCTTCCAGAACGCCTTTGTGGCGGCCATCGCCTTTTTGCTGGCCATCTTCGGGGTCTGGTGGATTCTTGGCGGCATGCTGCACGTCATGGAGCAGATGTATGAAGACGAGCTGCACACGCGCCGTGAGGCCAGCCTCGCTCGCCGTGAGGCCACCGAGGACACCGGCGAGCAGGACAACGCTCAGGCCTGAGCCGAGTGTTCATCGGGGCGGGTGGTCTTGAGCCGCGGGCAGTTGCCGCACAGCCCCAGCGAGTCATCGAGATAGCGCAGGCAGCACATTCGGCGACAGCGCCACGGCTCGACCTCGCCGCTGTCGTCGACCACGTCGATATAGTCCACTGGGCGGTAGAACGGGTTGCGCTGGCGGTCCGGCAGCTGACGCTGCGCCATCATGGCGCGTGCGCCCTCGATCTCGAAAGTGCTCGCCAGCCCCTGGCGTGCCAGCTCATTGACCGCAAACTCGAAGTAGACCGCAGCATTGCTCCACAGCACGCGAGGCGAGAAATGCACCCGGCGGGCGAGCGCGTCGATCAGCGGTGTGAGATGGCGCGCGATCAGCGGACAAAAGCGCACACAGCCGTTGTCCAGGCTGATGGTGCCCTCGTGCGGCAGCACGAACCGCTCGGGTGTGCCGTCATCTGCGAGCACCACCCCCATCTCCTCCAGACCGGTCGGCAGATGAACATCGCGACAGAGTTCGATCACCGTGACGGGAATGATCAGCTGACTCAGATAGTGCTTTGACCACTGCGTGGCGATCGCGCGGCGCTCCCGAGGGCCGTGATGGTCGCTAAAGCGTGTCAGAACCTCTTCCAGCACGTCCTGCTCCAGCAGGCGGCGCACGGGCATGGCCCCTTCCACGGCTGCACCCCGACAGGTCAGGGCCGTACCAAAACGCGCCAGTCGCTCGTTGAACAGGGCGTCAAACATGACGGGTTACCTCCGGGATGGCCGACACCTTGCAGGTCAGGCATTCATGTGTGAATGAGAATGATTCTAGCAATGAAACCGGGGCGTGTAGTTGCCTGAATGCGCCTGTTGCTGGACCATGTCGATCATTGCCACCGCCACGGGAAGTCTCTGCATGCAGCCATCCGGGAAGTATCGCATCGTATTGTTTGATTTTGACGGCACGCTGGCCGATTCCGAGAGCGCCCATCACCGGGTATGGAACGAGATTCTCGGTGAGATGGGGGCCCACATTGATGATGAGGAGTATAAGCGGGAAAGCTCGGGGACCCCGGTTACCCAGGAGGTCGAGCGGCTGATTCGCACCCGCGGGCTCGATATCTCGCCGCAGGCGCTGGTCGATCGCAAGGTCGAGCGCACCGTGGCAAGTTTTACCGAAAATCCGATCGCGCTGATGGATCACGCCCTCGAGATCCTCGAGTGGTGTCGGGCCCGTGGCCTGGCCACGGCGCTGGTGACCGGCAGCGGTCGCGAGGAGATCGCCCCGACCATCGAGCATTACGATCTTGCCGGATTTTTTGACCACGTCGTGACCCGCAACGACGTCACGCACTCCAAGCCCCATCCGGACTGCTATCTGAAGGCGCTGGGCCTGTGCGGCATCGAGGCCGACCAGGCTGTGGCCATCGAAGACACTCGTCACGGTGTAGACGCCGCCTGCGCCGCCGGCATCGATGTGATCGTCATTCCCAACGCCTATTCGTGCGGTCAGGACACCAGTCGCGCCACGGCCCGACTGGAGAGTCTGGCGCAGGCGCGTGACTGGATCGATGCGCGTCGCGCGCCGTGCTGACCCGGCATGGATCATCGACAGCTCGGTTTTCTGGTGGCGCTGGCCCGCGAGCGCCATTTCGGGCGCGCCGCCACGGCCTGTAATGTCACCCAGCCCACCCTTTCGGCGCGGCTCAAGCAGCTGGAAGAGGAGCTGGGCTGTGCGCTGATCATTCGCGGCCACCGCTTTGAGGGGCTGACCCCTGAAGGCGAGCACGTGCTGAGCCACGCCCGGCGCATTCTCGCCTCGCTCGATGAGCTCAACGCCGAACTCGACCCTAAAAGCCCACCCAGCGGTTCGTTGCGCCTGGGGCTCATTCCCTCGGCGCTCGGCGCCGTTAGCCGCTGGATCGTGCCGCTGCGCGAGCAGTATCCGGGCCTGTCGCTGCGGCTGATGGAGCGGGCAACCCTGCCGCTGATGCAGTCGCTGATGGAGGGCGATATCGACGTGGCGGTGGGCTATCTCGATGTCCCGGCCGCCGAGCCCTTTGTGGCGCGGCGGCTCTATATCGAGCGCTATGCGCTGCTGGCGCGCGAGGACCGCTTTACGCTGCCGGACAGGCCCGTCTGGGCCGATATTGGTGCCTTTCCACTGTGTCTTCTGACACCGGACATGCAGCAGCGCCATCGGGTGGACATTCATGCCCGCCGCGAGGGCGTAACGCTTTCGCCGGTGCTTGAGACCGAATCCATGGCATCGCTTGAGCGGCTGGTCGAGCAGGGCGCCGGTGTCGGCATCGTGGAGCAGCACAAACCCGCCGCCGGATACCCGCCGGGGCTGATACACCGCCTGCTGCCGGCCACCGAGGAGGACCCGCCGGTGGGGCTTTTGTGGCGCGCCGGGGCGCCGCCCTCGCGCCGGCTTCGGGCGCTTCTGGAGTGGCTGCGCGAGCCCTGAGCGCCTCCTGCAGATTCATCGTCGATTGATGATGCTCAAGAACTTGATGACGTTGACGGATTTGATAGACGCCATCGATCAATTCATGTCGCGGCTCCATTGGAGCGCGCCGCGAGCGCGGCGTTAAACTACCCCCACTCGCCATCCCGTGCAGCGCCATGCAGGGCGATGTCCCGTTGCGGGCATCGCATTCATTGTCATGATCGTCTGCCAGAGGAGTCGTATTGCCATGTCGCTTTCCGAGTACGAGGACGCTACCAAAACCCCCGGCGAGCAGCTCAACGGGCCGCCGGAGCTGCCGATTACGCTGTCCTTCAACGAGACCGCCTATGCCTCCGTGCTGGCCACGCCCGAGGCGCTGGAGCACTGGGCCATCGGCTTTGCCTTCAGCGAAGGCATGATCACCCGCGCCTCTCAGGTCAGCGAGATCACCACCGATCGATTGCGCCATGGCGTGCGGGTGCGTCTGAACGTGGCGGCGCACATTGAACGCCTGGCCGGCGAACGCCGCCGCGTGACCTCGGCCTCGTCAAGCTGCGGGCGCTGTGGCAGTGCCGAGGAAGCGCAGATGATGGAAGGGCTGCAGCGTCTGCCCGCCAGTACCCCGCCGCCGCCGGCACAGCTTGAAAGGGCGCTCGAGCAGCTCTCGAGTGAAGGCCAGCCCGGGCTTCACATGGCGCTGGGCTTTGACGATGACGGTCAGCGGCTTGGCACCGGGGTCGATATCGGCCGGCACAACGCACTCGACAAGCTGATCGGTGCCTCGCTGGTTGAGGGCCGCCCCCTGTCGATGGTGCTGCTGTCGAGCCGCTGCAGCCTGGAGCTTGTGCAAAAGGCGGTACGCGCCGGCATTCCGACGCTGGCCACGCTGTCTCATCCTTCAACGCTGGCGGTCGATATCGCCCGCCTGTGCGCGCTGAATCTGATCTGCTGTCATCGAGGCCGGCGTCTGACCCTGCTCAGCAGCGGCTGATGCGGCGTCTGCTCGCCCTGGGCGAGCTGTATCGATGTTCTTGTGTGACCTGTCTGCTCCAACCGTCTGACATAAAGAGTTTTCCGTGACCCAATCCAGGGAACGCATTTTCGAATATACCCACCCGGCCGCCGGCTGGGGCGCGCTGATCTCCGTTGGTCGGCATCTGCGTCACAGCCGTGCGCCGCTGTCCAACGTGCGGGCGCTTTTAAAGCTCAATCAGCCCGACGGCTTTGACTGCCCGGGCTGTGCCTGGGGCGACCCCGAACACGCCTCGTCGTTCGAGTTCTGCGAAAACGGTGTCAAGGCGATCACCTGGGAGACCACCGCCAAGCGGGTCACGCCGCGCTTTTTCAGGCGCTGGTCGGTCAGCGAGATGAAAACCTGGGACGACTATCGCCTGGAGGATCAGGGGCGTCTGATCTCGCCGATGCGCTATAACCCTGAGACCGACCACTACGAGTCGATCTCCTGGGCGGATGCCTGTCAGCTGGTGGCCGATCGTCTCAAGGCGCTGGATCATCCCGACCAGGCGCTTTTCTATACCTCGGGCAAGGCGTGCAACGAGTCGGCCTGGGTCTTTCAGCTGCTGGCGCGTTTGTACGGCACCAATAACCTGCCGGACTGCTCCAACATGTGCCATGAGGCCAGCGGCACCGGGCTTTCCGAGGCATTGGGCACCGGCAAGGGCAGCGTGCTGCTGGAGGATTTCGAGAAGGCGGAAGCGATTTTCACCTTCGGCCAGAACCCGGGTACCAACCACCCGCGCATGCTGGGCACCCTGCGAGAGGCGGCCGATCACGGCTGTCAGATCGTGGCGTTCAACACGCTCAAGGAGCGCGGGCTGGAGCGCTTTGCCGACCCGCAACGCAAGCTGGAAATGGCCACCGGCGGCAGCGGTCGTATCAGTTCGCTCTATCTCTGTCCGGCCCTGGGCGGGGATATGGCCGCCATTCGCGGCATGGCCAAAATCGTGTTCGAGCGCGACGACCGGGACGGCAACGTGCTCGATCGTGACTTCATCGAGCGCCATACCGATGGGATCGAGGCGTGGCGCGCCGTGGTCGAGGCCACGCCCTGGGCGGCGATCGAGGCGCAGTCGGGGCTGAGTCGCGAAGAGATCACCGAGGCCGCCGAGGTCTATATCCGGTCCAATGCCACCATCTGTGCCTGGGCGATGGGCATCACCCAGCACGAGCATTCGGTCGCCACGGTACGCGAGATCATCAATTTCCTGCTGCTCAGGGGCAACATCGGCAAGCCCGGTGCGGGCACCTGCCCGGTGCGCGGACACTCCAACGTGCAGGGCGATCGCACCATGGGCATCTATGAAAAACCTGACGAGGCGTTTCTGGACGCGCTGGAAGCCTTCTATGGCGTGGCGATGCCGCGCGAGCATGGCCATGACACGGTCTCGGCCATTCGCGCCATGCGCGACGGCCAGTGTCGCGTCTTTATCGGCCTGGGCGGTAATTTCGCCCGGGCGACCTCCGATACCCCCGTCTGTGAGGCGGCACTGGAACGCTGTGATCTGACGGTCCACATGAGCACCAAGCTCAACCGCAGCCACCTGGTCACCGGGCGTGATGCGCTGATTCTGCCGGTCATTGGTCGCGTTGAGGTGGACCGCCGCGCCGATGGCAAGGCGCAGCTGATTACCGTGGAAGACTCGATGAGTATGGTTCACGGCTCCGCCGGGATTCACAAGCCGGCCTCCAAAGAGCTGCGCTCGGAAATCGCCATTCTCACCGGCATTGCCCAGGCGCTGCTGGGCAGTGACGTAGTGGACTGGGAGGCATTGAACGCCGATTACGACCGCATCCGTGACCACGTCGAAGGCGTCCTGCCGGGCTTTGAAGATTTCAACACCCGCGTGCGCCAGGAGCGTGGCTTCTGGCTGGGCAACCCCGGCGCGCGGCGCGAGTTTCCCACCGACACCGGTTTTGCCAGGTTCTCAAACGAGCCGCTGCCCGAGGCGGTACTGCATCAAAAACTCGCCCGGCGCGAGGGCTGGCTGACCCTGCAGACCCTGCGCAGCCACGATCAGTACAACACCACAATCTATGGCTACAACGACCGCTACCGGGGCGTGGAAGGCACGCGCCGGGTGATCTTTCTAAGCGCTCATGACATCCACCGTCTGGGACTGGTCAAAAACGACTGGGTCAATCTGATCGGCGCGTCCGATGACGGGATCGAGCGCCGTGCCGACGGCTTTCGCGTGGTGGAGTACGACACGCCCCATGGCTGCGCGGCGGCCTACTATCCCGAGACCAATCCGCTGATTCCACTGGACAGCGTCGGCATCAAGAGCAACACGCCCAACTCCAAGTCGGTGGCCGTTCGTCTTGAGAAGAGTCAGCGGCTGGCCTGATGGATCTCGAGCAACTGACCCCTGAGCAGCTGTCGCGCCTTGAACGCTGGCTGCAGCGCCACCCGGACCTTGATGGCCTGGAGGCGCTGCTGCTCGAGCGTCTGGAGGCCGGCGAGGCCGTCGGGAAAGGGCACCAGGACAGTGGCCGGCTCTCCCGCGAGCTGGATATGGCGCATGCGCTGGTGCGGCGTGCGGCGTCTTCTCTCGAGGCGCAGGGTCTGGTCGAGACCACTTCGCGCCGCGGGGCCGGCCCCGGTCTCCGGCTTTCGCTGATCACTGATGCGGCGAATGTTTGAAGCCTGACGCCCGGGCCGGCATGTGCCGTCTTGCAGGCGGTCGGCATCAATCGATCTTCCCGGCTTGATGCCGGCGGCTTCAGGGGGCACGATGCGGGCTTCCTGAACAGGACGTGTCCAGCACGTGGGGAGCACATGATGTTTCGGCTCGGCTTCGGCCGGCGTCTTCGGTGGCGCGCGGTATCCGGCATGCTGATGGGGCTGGCGCTGGTGTCATCATTGAGCGCCGCAGGCGGCGCTGACGCCGCACCTGGTAATCGATCCCTGCAGCTTGAGCAGCGAAGCCTTCCCGAGCTGCGCGGCATGCTCGATCGCGGTGAGGTGACTTCCGAGCAGCTGACCCGCTTTTATCTGGCCCGTATCGGCGCACTGGATGATCAGGGCCCCACCATCAACGCCATTCTGGATCTGGCCCCCGGCGCCATCGCCCGGGCCCGCGAGCTTGACCGTCACCGCGACGAGGGCGGTCACGGGCCGCTCTACGGCATCCCCTTTGTGGTCAAGGACAACATCGATGTCATGGGGCTGCCCACCTCGGGGGGCTCCATGGTGCTTTCGCACGCCTATCCCGAAGACAGCGCCCACGTGGTCCAGCAGCTGGAGCAGGCCGGGGCGATTTTGCTGGGCAAGACCAACATGACCGAATTTGCTGCCAGCTACGGGGATACCGGCTACAGCTCCCGCGGCGGCATTACCCGCAACCCGTGGCGGCTCGATCGCAGCGTGCTGGGCTCGAGCAGCGGCTCGGCCGCCGCCGTGGCGGCCGGGTTTGCCCCCTTTGCCATCGGCACCGATACCGAAGGCTCCGTGCGCGGACCGGCCCATGCCACGGGGCTTGTGGCGATGCGCCCGGCGCTGGGCCGGGTCAGCCGTGACGGCATTATTCCCCTGGCGATGTCCTTTGACACGCCGGCCCCCATGACGCGCACCGTGCAGGGCAACGCCTGGGTGCTGGCCGCCATGGCCGGCCGCGATGACGATGATGAAGCCACCTGGTTCAACGACCGCGCGCCGCTGGAGCACATCGAGTCCCTGTCGGTGCCGGCGACGTCCACACCGCTGGAAGGGCTGCGCGTGGGGGTGATCGAGCATCGCGAGGCGGGCAATCGCCAGATCGAGGCGCGCTTTGCCCGGGTGCTTGAGCGTTTCAGGGCGCTGGGCATCACGCCCGTACAGGTCACGCTGGCGTCGCACTACCTCGATCTCTGGCCCGGCGCGGTGGGCCCGGTACACGAAGCGGAGTTCCAGCCCCAGCTTGAGCGCTATCTGCGCCAGTTCGGTGAGGGGCAGCCGCACACGCTCAAGGAGATCATCGAGCGCTGCGAGGCGCTCAATCAGCATGCCGGCGACAATCCGCCGGTGACGCCGCGCCGGATTCGGGGCATGCATTATCGCCTCAGCGAGCGCCGGGAAGGCTCGCCCGGCTATCTGGAGGTGGTGTCGCGACGTATCCCCGAGCTTCGCGAGCATCTGGCACAGTTCATGGCAGACAACGAGCTTGATGCCCTGATCTTTCCCACCGAGGCCTGCCCGGCGCCGCCGCTGGAAGGCGGCGAGCACGATGACTACGAGTGCACGGCCGGGGAGCCGTTTGCGCTGGGCTACATCGCCTCTGCCACCGGCTTTCCCGAGCTGACGCTGCCGATGGGCACCACTCGCGCCGGGGTGCCGATCAACGTGTCGCTTCTGGGCGGCGAGCGTCAGGAGGCGGCACTCTATCGGCTGGGGCTGGCATTTATGCAGGACGTCGCCGATGATGATCTGCTTGCACTGCCCGCCATGGCGCCGCTGAAACTGCCCGGGCAGAACGCTGCCACTTTTGATCGGAGATCGCCATGAAACACTCGCTGCTCACCGCGCTTGCGACAACGGTTTTGCTGGGACTGGGCGGCTGTGCCTGGTTTGGTGGGGGCAGCGATGATGCCGCGACCTCGCCGGCAGACACTGACGCGGTTGCCGCCAACGATGCCGCTCCGGACGAGGCGCAAAAGGCCTGTGGCGCGGATCGTCTCAAGGCGTTGACCGGGGCCAGGCTGGATCAGAACGTGCGCCAGCACATCGTGGATCAGAGCCAGGCGCGCCAGTTTCGCGTGCTGGCCCCGGATACCATGCACACGATGGACTATCACGAGGACCGGCTGAACATTCGCGTCAATGAGCAGGGCGTGATCCAGTCGTTCGGCTGCGGCTAGTCGCGTATCACGCCGCCGCCGGGGCCCGACGCGGCGGCTTGAGCCGGGCGGCGAGCTGTTTTTCCAGCAGCTCGAAGCTTGCTCTGGACAGCGCGGCAATGAGCACCATGCTGATCGCCAGCGTCAGCCAGATCGGCAGGCCCCAGTGCTCGTGGAGCAGGGCGTTGGCCAGCCACAGCACGATGATATGAGCCAGATAGACGGAATAGGACTGATCCCCCATCTGCTTGAGAACGCCGCAGCCGGTAAACACCGGTTCAAGACGAATCATGGCGATGACGAGCAGCGCCGCCGGCAGCCCCCACACCAGCAGTCGCCATGAACTCTGATCGGTAAAGCAGAGCATGAGCGCCACACTCCCCAGCGCCACGGCAACCCAGGGCCAGCGGCTGTCAGCCGCCGACAGCCAGCCATGGCGATAGAGCATGCCCACGCCCAGACCCAGCAGAAATTCGTAAATGATGGGGTCGGCGTAGAAGCTGCTGACCATGTCCAGATGGGACAGGGTGAGATTGAGAACCATGATCATGGCCAGTACGGCCCACAGTCTTACGCGCGGCGGCAGTAGAAAGGAGAGGGCAAAGACGAGATAAAACATCATCTCGAAATTGAGCGTCCAGCCCACCGGCAGTATGGGGTAGTCGCCAAAGCCTGCCGGATTTTCATTGGGAATAAAGAAAAGCCCCATGATCAACGAGGGCAGGTCCAGCCCGTATTCCGGCATCAGCTCACCGGCAAACAAGAGAATGGCGGCCGTTACGGCGGTATAGAACCAGTAGACCGGCACGATACGCGCCGCGCGCTGCCACAAAAAGCGCAGGGTCTTCATCGAACGGTCGGCCGTGGTGATGTAGATGACAAAGCCGCTGATCACAAAAAAGATATCCACACCCATCTGCCCTCGGGTTGAAAGCAGATGGCCGGCCGGATTATCGGTGTCAAAGCCAAAAAAGACCTGCATGACGTGGTGAAAGACCACAAGCCAGGCGGCCAGGGCGCGAAGCGCCTGTACGGAGATGAGCATACAACGTGTCCTGTCGTGCGATGGGCGGTCCATGCCTGCCTGAATCAGGACGGGGAGTATAGGACACTGCATCGGCGACAGGATTCACCGCTCTGAACGATTTTTCCGACAGGCGTTACTTGTCCCGATTGGCCCGCGCAAGGGCCTGCTGATAGGCGTCGGTGATCTGCTCGGTGGACAGTCCCAGATGCGCCAGGCGAGGCCAGTCGATGATCTCCCACCGGGCCTTTTGATAGTCGATGGCCGTTTGCAGGATCAGGCCCAGCGGCCCGGTATGATGCATCAGGGCGGCTTCGATATCCGGATGGACGGGAATGCTTGCCAGGATCTCTTCCAGCGGCTGATCCATGAAGCTGTCAAGACAAGAGAACAGGCCCACGGTAAAGCCCATCTCGCTGGTCTGACCGGGGAGATGACTGGCCAGCTGATGGCAGAAGTGACCCAGCATCATGGCCAGCTGCTGCAGGGCGTGCGGCTTGTCATCAAAGCGCGACAGCACCAGAAGACTTGCCAGGCTTCGAATACGCGACAGTCCCAGCGCCATGACCGCGCCGTGCAGGGAAGTGACCGGGCGGCTTTGCTGGGCAAAGGCGGAGTTGGCCATGCGCAGCAGACGAACGCTTAAAAAGGGGTCGCGCTGGACGGTTTCTGCCATGTCGCGCATGGAGATATCGGCGGCGTTGAGCTCGGCCAGAAGTCTCAGGGTGTTGAGACGATTGACCGGCATGACCCGACCATAGACCGGCTCCGGCCGTGCCAGAAAATAGCCCTGAAACAGCGTGCAGCCTGCCTCCATGGCAATTCGATAGTCCTGCTTTGTCTCGATCTTCTCAGCCAGCAGCTGAAGGTCGGGATAGCGTGCCTTCAGCGCCATCACGGCGTGGGTAAGTGCCTCGGCGGTATAGGCGGGGTAGTCGAGCTTGACGATATCGGTAAAGGGCAGCAGCGGATGGCTGGCATCCTCGAGCGTGTAGTCATCCAGCGCCATGACATGGCCTTGCTCACGCAGGCGCGTCAGCGCCTCGATGACCTCGGGCGTATCGGTGACATCTTCGAGAATCTCGATGATCAGGGCCCGGGAGTCGAAGGGGATGTCCCGCGTCAGGCTGTCGGCGGTGAAATTGACATAGGCAGGCTGGCTGTCGCACACCTCGTCGATATCGGAGGCCGTAAAGGCGTTGATCAGGACCTGACTGGTGGCGCGATTGCCATCAAAATCGGCGGCCACGATCGGGCCGCCGCCATAGGGGCGAAACAGCAGCTCATAACCGGCAAGCTGCAGCTGGCGGTCATAGATGGGTTGACGGGCAAACAGTACGCCGGCGCTGTCGTTGGAGTCTTCGCTCATGGTGTCTTGGTATCGTTGAAATAACGTCTGCGCTATGGCCTTGAATAACCGCGATGCCGGTGGCTTTTATTAGCATTCACCTGTGGTCTTGTATCGTTATCGTCCGGCATCGCTGTGGCTTGAGGGTGGGTTATTCGAAAAGTCATGTGCCTGAAGACGCTACATCGTCAGGGCTCGTGCGTTTTCATCAGGGATGTCCTGCATCGAGACAAAGCCCGGGATCTCCTCGATGCGCCCGCACCAGTGCACCACATGCGGCCAGTCGAGCAGCAAAAGGCCGGCCTGGTCGGCAATATGGGTATGGGCAAACAGGGCGATATCGGCAAGCGAGAGCGTATCGCCGGCCAGAAAGGGCTGCATGCTCAGCGTCTGTTCCATGATATCCAGCGCTTGACGCGCATTTTCCTGACGTGCGACCAGCTCCTCGAGTCGCTCGCTCGGATCCCCCTGATACCAGTGAATCAGACGGGCCACCGATAGTGAGGGCTCATGGCGATGCTGCTCGAAAAACATCCACTGCAGCATCCGGGCCCGGTCGAATTCATCGTCGGGCACTAGGGCACTGTTGCAGGCCAGGTAATAGAGAATGGCGTTGGATTCCACCAGCGTGCGCCCATCGTGGCGCTCCAGCATGGGAATGCGGCGCGCGGGATTGCGGGTGGCAAAGTCGTCGCTTCGGGTCTCGCCGGTCAAAAAATCGACATCGAACCAGCGATGACCGATTTCCAGCAGTGCCAGGGTGAGTCTGACCTTGTAGCAGTTGCCCGAACGATAGTCGCCGTAGACGGTCATCATGGCATCGTCTCCGTGATCTGGTGGCCCATGAGAAGAATGCAGACAGTGTGGCACAACCCGTCAGGGCCATCCTTAAGCCTTTGGCAATGTAACGTAACAGGGCCCTGCCACGCGGGTGGCAGGGCCCTGATAAGCAGTGCTGGAGCGGATGCGATCAGGCGGTGGCCAGCAGCCCGGTCTGGCGCTGGACCTGTTCGGTATCCATCAGATGAATGGTCACCGGCACCGACTTGGCCGCAATCGTATGGCTGCGCTCGTCACGGTTGGCGATCGGTATCAGCCCGTTGGTTTCGGGGTAATAGGCCGCCGCGCAACCTTCGGGCACGTCATAGGGCATGACGCGAAAGCCGGCCGCGTGGCGTGCGATGCCGTCTTCTGCCACGGCGCGAAACTCGATCATGTTGCCTTCTTCAAGGCCGAGCCTTTTGATATCGGCCGGGTTCATCATGACTACCATGCGCGTGCCGTACACGTCGCGATAGCGGTCATCCAGCGAGTACACCGTGGTGTTGAACTGATCATGCCCGCGGGTGGTGATCAGCTGAAAATAGTCGGCCTGCGGCGAGGTCATGCCGGTATCGAGCGTGTCGCCGGGAAAGAGGAAGTTGGCGCGGCCGCTGTCGGTTTCCCAGACCCGCTCGCGCGCGGCGTTGTAGAGATGGAAACCGCCGGGGGTACCCACGCGAGCGTTATAGTCCTTGAACATGTCCGGAAAGACCGCCTCGATGCGATCGCGAATGCGCGCATAGTCCTCGCTGAGCCACTCCCAGTCGACCTTCGTGTGCGGGGGCAGCGTGGCGCGGGCGATACCGGCGATGATCGCCACCTCGGATTTGAGATGGGGCGAGGCCGGCTCGATCTGGCCGGTCGAGGCGTTGACGTTGCTCATGCCGTCTTCAAGGGTGACGGTCTGCAGCACGCCGGCCTGGATGTCCTTCTCGGTACGGGCCAGACACGGCAGGATAAAGGCCTTCTTGCCGTGGATCAGGTGGCTGCGGTTGAGCTTGGTCGAAATCTGCACGGTCATTTTCAGCGTATTGAGCGTCTTCTCGGCGACCCGATCGATGTCGGGAATGGCGCGAAAGAAGTTGCCGCCCAGTCCGATAAAGGTATCCACGCCACCGTCCAGAATGGATTCACAGCACTGGGCCACATCAGCGCCGTGCTGGCGCGGTGACTCGATGTCGAACACCTGGTCGAGCTGGCTTAGAAATTCTTCGCCCGGCTTTTGGTAGATGCCAACGGTGCGGTCGCCCTGCACGTTGGAGTGCCCCCGTACCGGACAGGCCCCGGCACCGCGCCGGCCGATATTGCCTCGCAAAAGCAGCAGATTGACGATCTGCTGCACGCCGTCACCGCCGTGCGTCTGCTGGGTAATGCCCATGCCCCAGCAGCAGATGACACGCTCGGCGTTCATGTAGACCTCGGCGGCCTGTTCGATCGCCGCCCGGGTCAGTCCCGAATGGCGCTCGATGCGTTCCCAGTCCAGCGCGCGACAGTGATCGGCGAAGGCCTCCAGGCCGTGGGTATGGGCCTCGATGAATTCGTGATCCAGAACCCGCTTGTCGCCGCTGGCCTGTGCCCGGTCGTCGGCCTCGATCACCACCTTGCACATCCCCTGAATGGCGGCAATGTCGCCGCCGATGCGCACCTGATGGTACTGCGAGCTGATGGTCGTGCCGGCAGGCTTTAGCATGTCCTTCGGGCTTTGCGGGTTGGCAAAGCGCACCAGCGCCTTCTCGCGCAGCGGGTTGAAGGTCACCACGGCGCCGCCGCGGCCCACCAGCTCGTGCAGATTGCCCATCATGCGCGGGCTGTTGGTGCCGGTGTTTTGACCGAAGATAAAGACCGCGTCAGTGTGATCGAAATCGTCCAGCGTGGTTGTGGCCTTGCCCACGCCCAGACTGTCGGGCAGCGAGACCGTGGTGGTCTCGTGACACATGTTGGAGCAGTCAGGGAAGTTGTTGATGCCGTACATGCGACCGAACAGCTGATACATGAACGCCGATTCGTTGGGCGCATGGCCCGAGGTATACAGCTGTACTCGCCAGCGGTCCTTTTGGGCCTTGAGTTCTTCGCCGATCTCGCGAAAGGCGTCATCCCAGCTGACCGCCTCGTACCTGTCGGTTTCGGCGTTGTAGCGCATCGGGTGGGTCAAACGCCCCTGACTTTCCAGCTCGTGGTCGCTCCATTCAGAGAGCTCGGTGACGGTGTGGCGTTCGAAAAATTCCGGGCGGACGCGCTTGCGGGTGGCCTCCCAGGCCACGGCCTTGGCGCCGTTTTCACAGAACTCGGCCATGGCCGGTTTGACCGGGTCGGGCCAGGCGCAGCTGGGGCACTTGAAGCCGTTGTGCTTGTTCATCGACAGCATCAATCGGTTGCCGATAAAGGGCACCTGCTGGCGGAACATGTGCTCCTCGACGGCCCGGATGGCCAGCCAGCCGCCGCCGGGCGAGGTGCCCTCGTCCTGACTGCCGTAAACCCGGTCGTTACTCTCGTGCGCGGTATGCTTTTTCACCATGATGGCCTCCGTGCCAATACGGTTGAAAGATGACAGACGGCGCTGACGATACCGTGACAGTCAGGCAGACAGAACTTGCCGAAAGCGTCGCTTTTGACTGGCAGGGAGGGGATTTCAGACAGCGTCAGCACCAAGGATAGTCGGTCAGGGTAGTCTGGCACATGAGCTTAATTGGTGCTTAATGGATAGTGAGAAAAGACTCGATAAGCTCAGTGCATCGGGCCGCCGGCGGGGAAGGGCGGGCGCGCCAGCCAGATCAGGGCCGTGGTGATAATAAAAATAATGCCAAAGATCCAGATGACATCGTTGAACGCCATGGTAGCGGCCTGAGCGTTGACGACCTCGTTGATCATCATCCAGGCGCGCTGGTCCTGCAGGCCCAGCGTGCCGAGCTGATCCAGATAGTGTTCGGTGGCCGGGCTGCCGGGCACGACCGACTCGGTCAGGCGCGCATGATGGTAGATGCTGCGATGGTCATAAAGCGTCACCGACACCGCTGTGGAGATACTGGTGGCCAGCGTTCGGCAGAAATTGGAAAGTCCGGAGGCGTCGGCAATCTGATCGTCTCTGAGTCCGGCAAAAATGATCTGATTGATAGGAACGAAAAAGAACGCCACGCCGGCGCCCATCACGAAGCGGGGCATGGCCAGCTCACCAAACGCAATCTGGCTGTTAAAGCCTGCCGCCCAGAACGAGCAGAAGGCAAAGATGCCAAAGCCCACGGTGACCAGCACGCGCAGGTCAAAATGGTTTTGAAAGCGCCCGACCAGCGGCGAGGCAAACAGCGCCAGGATACCGATGGGCGCCACGGCAAGCCCCGCCCAGGTGGCGTTATAGCCCATCACCTGCTGCACCCAGTTGGGGGTGATGACGGTATTGCCGAAAAAGGCAAACATGCCCAGCGACAGACACAGCGTACCGATGGCGAAGTTGCGCTGGCCGAACAGGCGCAGATTGACCACCGGGCGGCGGTGCATCAGCACCCAGGCAATCAGAAAGGTAATGCCGACCAGCGCCACAATGCCCAGCGTCACGATCATGGGGGAGGCAAACCAGTCGTGGTCGTTGCCGTTGTCGAGCATGAACTGCAGCGCCCCCACGCCCACGATCAAAAGCCCCAGGCCGATAACATCCACCGGCACGCGGGTGGTTTTCGATTCGCGCCCGCGCAAAAGCCAAAGGCTTAACACCAGCGAGAGAATGCCGACCGGGATATTGATGTAAAAAATCCACGGCCAGGAGTAGTTGTCGGTCAGCCAGCCGCCCAGAATCGGGCCACAGATGGGGGCAACCACCACCGTCATCGCCCACAGTCCGATGGCCATGCTGCGTTTTTCCGACGGATAGTTCTTTAATAAAAGCGTCTGGGTCAGCGGCACCAGCGGCCCGGAGACCGCGCCCTGCAGCAAGCGAAAGACCACCAGCATGATCATGCTGTTGGCCAGCCCGCACAGCGCCGAGAACACGATAAAAAGCGAGATGGAGGTGCAAAAAAGGCGCACCTCGCCAAAACGGCGCGCCAGCCAGCCGGTCAGGGGCTGGGCAATGGCGCTGGAGAGCGCGTAGGCGCTGATCGCCCAGGTGCCTTCGCTGGTACTCACTCCCATGTCGCCGGCGATGGTATGTACCGAGACGTTGACGATGGAAATGTCGAGCACCTCCATGAAGGTGGCAAGTCCCATGGCCAGCGTCAGCAGTACCAGCTTGATACCGCGCAGCGGCGGCAGCGCTTCCTGCGCGGGGGATGCGGTGGCCGCCTCGCTCATGGCGTGGCGCGGTCGTCAGCGTCGGTGAGCAGCTCACCGGCGTTGTCGCGAATGATGATGCGGGCCGCGTCATCGGCCTGGCGCTGTCGCGCGTCAAACACCTCGGTATGCTGCGGCGGTCGCACTCGGGGCGCCTCTGCCAGCATGGGGCCATCGGCGTCATCATTCAGCTCGATCCGGGTGTAGGTGGAAAGCCCCACCCGCAGGGGATGGGACTCGAGCGTGTCGCCATCGAGGGTGATACGTACCGGTACGCGCTGGACCACCTTGATCCAGTTGCCGGTGGCGTTCTGGGCCGGCAGCAGGGAAAACGCCGCCCCGGTGCCCGCCGACAGCCCGGCCACGTGGCCGTGATAGACCACGTCCGAGCCGTAGAAATCGGTGGTCACACTCGCGGCCTGGCCGATGCGCACCCGCCCCAGCTGGGTCTCCTTGAAATTGGCATCCACCCAGAGATCATGGAGCGGCACGACCGCTAGCAGCGGCTGACCGGCCTGCACGCTCTGACCGAGCTGCACCTGTCGGCTGGCCACACGACCGTCGACCGGCGCGATCACCTGCGTTCTTTGCTGGGCAAGCCAGGCATTGCGATAGGCGGCGCGTGCCTGCAAAACGCCCGGGTCGTGCCACAGATCGTTGCCGTCGATCAGCGCGTGCGCCGCACGGGCCTGCGCGCGGGCCTGATCGAGCTGTGCCTGGGCGGCATTGAACTGGCGCCGGGCGCTGTCGACCTCTTCCCTTGAAGCGGCGCGCTGCGCCAGCAGGGGCTTGCGGCGTTGATACTCGTCGCGGGCACGTTCGAACTGCGCCTGCGCGGTGACCGTGGCGGCATCAAGCTGAACGGCCTGTGCCTGCTGCCGGCGATATTGACGCACGGCCTGTGCCAGCTGCCCGGCGGCCTGATCAAGGGCATTGCGGGTGTCGCTGTCGTCGAGCGTGATCAGCACCTGGCCACGCTTGACCGGCTCGGTGTCCTCGACGTTGATGGCGGTCACGGTGGCGTTGATCTGTGCGGAGACGTTGACCTGATCGCCCTGCACATAGGCATCATCGGTAATGACCCGGGTGCTGAGAACCAGCGCATCCAGCAGATACCAGCCGATGCCGGCGAGCACGAACACCAGGGCGATAATGATCAAAATGATGTTGCGCTTTTTGTGCGACACCGGCGCCTCGGGATGGTCGCCTTCAACGGGCGGTTGACCGGCGTCGGCCGTGTGATCGGTCTCAGTGGCCATCGGTTGTGCTTCCACTCGTTAGATAGCGCGCATCACGCTCGGGTACGCGGCCATGATAACCGCCGCCCAGAGCATGAATCAGCTGTATTCGGGTATCGAGCAGCTCGCCATCGAGCGCCAGGCGGTTCATTTGCTCCCGGACCAGCCCCTGCTGCGCCTCGATCAGGGCGCGCGGGTCCTCGACCCCACGCGCGTCGCGCTGGCGGGCAAGCTCGAGGCGATGCTGAAAGCTTTGGAGCGCCTGCGTCTGTGCGGCACGCTGCGCCTCGATCTGATCCATGGTGACGGTCTGGCGCGCCACATCCTGGGCGGCGTCCACGACGCGCTGGTTGTAGTCGGCAATGGCACTTTCAAGTTGTGCGCGGCTGGCGTTATAGCGCGCATCGAGCCGGCCGCCTTCGAAAATGGGCAGCGTGACCGCCGGGCCGAACGAGGCCACCGCGACATCTTCGTTGCGACCGCTGCCCAGCGGGTGCACGCGCAAAAAGCCTGCCAGTGCCGACAGGCTGACGTTGGGATAGTAGTCGGCACGTGCCTGGTCGATACCACGCATGCCGGCCTCGACCTGCCAGCGGCTGGCCATGATGTCCGGGCGCCGCGCGATCAGCTCGAGCCCGGCCTCCTGCGGCAGGGTGGTGTCCAGATGCGGCAGCGGTGCGGGTGTCAGGTCATCGAGCTGATCCGGCGACACGCCCATCAGGGCGGCCAGCTGCACCTGGTCCAGCCGGGCGGCACCCTCGATCTGCGCGCGCTGCTGCTCAAGACTCGAGATCTGTTCGCGGGCCTGATCCAGCCGTGCCGGGTTTTCGATATCGCGTTCAACGCGCAGGGCGGTAATCCGTACACTATCGCGGCTCGAGGCCAGCAGCGCCGCCAGGCTCGACAGCTGAGCCTGGCGCAGCTGCCAGTCCATGTAGGCGCGGGTGATACCTGCCTGCAGGGCGCTGGCGGCCGCGGCCTGCTCAAGCCGTGCGGCGTGGCGCTGATCCATGGCAGCCTCGATGGCGGCGCGCTTTTTGCCCCACCAGTCAAACTCCCAGTCAAACGAGAGGGTGGCCAGCCCCACATTGCTGCGCTGGCTGGCGCCGGTGCTGTCGGTCTCGAAACCGGTCAGCCCGAGCGCCGGGTATTCAAGGTCGGTGTGGCTGATGCTCTGGTTGGCCCGCGCGCTGCCTTCAATCTGCGCGCTTGTATCGGCCTGACGGCCCTCGAGCTGACGGGAGGCGGCGTCAAAGCGGGCGCGAGCGCTGTCCAGCGACGGCGCCTCGCGCATGGCACGCTCGATCAGGGCATTGAGCTGTGGGTCATTAAAGTCATGCCACCACCGGGTATCCGGCCAGTGGCCGGCCGTGTCCCGGCCGTGTTCGAGCCCGGCCAGCGGGGCGTGCTCGCGCAGGCTCAGCTCGGCCGGCGCCATGCCGGGGGCACCGCAGGCACTCAGCAGCAGGCAGGTCAGTATCACGCCCGGCAGGGCAGCGCCGAAGCGACGAAAAAGAAGGGCTGAGAAATGATTCATCATGTTCCCGGTGAAATGGCAGGCGCCATGGTAATACATATTGACGGCACGCAAGGGCGAATGCTTTCGCAGGCATTTTTCAGCACCAGACAAGCCCGCTGCACTAATGTAGGTCTGACTGTCGCGCGTGTCGCGTGGCCCACGCTTCAAGGAGCCTTTCGTGCCTTCCATCGCCTGGCGGGATACTCGTGAATATTATGGGCGGATCAGCCGTCTTTTTCACTGGCTGATGGCGGCACTGCTGCTGTGGCAGTTCGCGGGCATGATTGCAGCCAACCTGGTCGGTCGCATGCCCTGGGTCTCCTTTATGGTAGGCAGCCACAAAAGCATCGGTTTCGTTTTGATGCTGCTGGTGGCCCTGCGCTCGACGTGGGGGCTCTATAACCTTTCCAACCGTCCGCCCCATGACCGCGGCGCCGAGATGCTGGTCGCCTTCGGTCAGCTTCTCCTGTATCTGCTCATGATTGTGGTACCGCTTCTGGGCCTGACCATGAACTGGGCTTCCGGCAAACCGCTGGAGGTGTTCGGCGCGCAGCTCATGAGCGGCGGTCGCGAAATGTCGGGGCTGGCGGAGCTGACCGCTCGCTGGCATGTCTGGATGGCCTGGACGCTGGGCGTGCTGATAGCCGGACATGTGCTGCTGGCCGTAGTCTGGCACGGCCTGATCCGGCGTGACGATACGCTGGGGAAAATGGCGACCCGCCCCGACCACGCCTCCCGCTAAAGGATGTCATGACCGAGTCTCGACCCACGGGACGCCCCGCCTTGCTGAAACCTTATTGAAGGCAGTGGCAGGGCCCTGGTTTTCAACGCAGGATAAACGGGCGCATCACGAACGCTCTTACCCCGGATTGCAAAGGAGTCCGTCAGTCATGTCCTTCAAGCCTTTTGACAAGTACAAAAAACACGCCGTTCACACTGTGATTGGCACCGGGCTGCTGCTGACCACGCTGGGTCTGGCAACGGTGGTCCAGGCGCAGCAGCAGGCGGCCGATAACGTCGAAACGGCGGCCAGTATCGAGCTTGATGTGCCCTATGTCCCCACGCCGCAACCGGTGGTGGAAGGCATGATGGAGATGGGCGAGGTCAGCGAGGGCGACCGCGTGATCGATCTGGGCTCCGGTGACGGGCGCATCGCCATTGCCGCCGCACAGCGGGGCGCCGAGGTACTGGGCGTGGATATCGACCCCGAACGTATCAGTGAGGCCAACGAGAACGCCGAGCGTGAAGGCGTGACCGACCGGGTCGAATTTCGCCGGGAAGATCTTTTTGACACGCCCATCGCCGATGCCGATGTCCTGACCCTGTATCTGCTGCCGACCATCAATCAGCAGCTGCGTCCCAGAATTCTTGCCGACATGGCACCGGGCACGCGGGTGGTCTCACACGCTTTCGACATGGGGGACTGGCCCTCTGATGAGCAGCGCACCATCGACGGGCGCACCGTCTATCTCTGGCACGTGCCGGCCCGGGTCGAAGGTGAGTGGCAGATGATGCAGGGCGACACCTCCATCACCCTGACGCTGTCGCAGCGCTATCAGGAAGTTCGCGGCACCGCTCAGCGCGATGAGCAGGCAGTGACCGTGGGCAATGCGCGGCTGCTGGGTGACCGGATCGCCTTTACTCTGGCCGACGGCGAGCACCATCAGCGCTTTTACGGACGCGTCACGCAGGATCGCATCGAGGCCGTCGAGCCGATCGAGGCGCTGGAAGGTCCGGGAGAGCCGGTGGATGCGGACTGGCAGGCCAGCCGTGAATCCTGATTCTCCATGAGCGCAAGCGCCGCGACCGGCGTGCGTCGCTATCTGGGCGTACCCGACGCCGTTGCCATCATGATGGGCGTGGTGATCGGCGTCGGGATATTTCGCACGCCGCCGCTGGTCGCCGGCCACGTTGACAGCAGCTGGGCCTTTCTGGGGGTATGGCTGGCCGGCGGCGTGGTGATGCTGATGGGCGCGCTGTGCTACGCAGAGCTTGCGTCACGCTATCCCGATGCCGGCGGCGAATATCATTTCCTCTCCCGCGCGCTGGGCCAGCGGGTGGCGATACTTTTTGGCTGGGCGCGCGGCACCGTCATTCAGACCGGCGGCATCGCCGCCGTGGCGTTTGTGTTCGGCGACTACGCCAGCACGCTTTTCTCGCTGGGCGAGCACGGCCCGGCGCTTTATGCCGGCCTTTCGATTCTGGTCTTTACGCTGATCAACGTGATCGGTACCCATCAGGGGCGTTTGACCCAGCGGCTTTTTACCCTGGTCACCGTCGCACTGATGCTGGGGGTGATCGTGCTGGGTCTTGGCAGCATGGAAGGCCACACCCTGTCCCAACAAAGCAGCGCGCCACTGGGAGACGGTCTTTCGGCACTGGGCATGGCCATGGTGTTTGTCCTCATCACCTACGGCGGCTGGAACGAGGCCGCCTATCTCTCGGCCGACATGCGCTACCCCCGACGTGACATGGCTCGCGTGCTGGTGATCGGTTCTCTGCTGCTGATCGTTTTGTACACCCTGATCAATCTGAGCTATCTGGGCGTTTTAGGGCTTGAAGGTCTGCGCAACAGTGACGCCGTGGCGTCAAGCATGATGCAGGTCATTCTGGGCGATAGCGGGGCGCTGGCCATGACGGTGATCGTCATTGCCGCCACGCTCTCCACGCTCAATGCCACGCTGTTTACCGGCGCGCGCGTCTACTATGCGCTGGGGCGCGATCTGCCGCCGCTAAGACGTCTGGGCATGTGGAGTCAGCGCGGTGACAACCCGGCCAATGCGCTGGTGGTGCAGGGCATTTTGTCGATGGTACTGGTGGCGCTGGGAGATCTGCATCGCGACGGCTTCGAGGCCATGGTGGACTACACGGCGCCGGTGTTCTGGGGCTTTCTGCTGCTGGTGGGCCTGTCGCTTTTGATACTGCGCCAGCGGGAAGGGGATGGCGGGGTGCGGGCCTTTCGCGTGCCGCTCTATCCGGTCACGCCCGTGGCGTTTTGTTTGGTATGCGCGGGGCTGGTGTATGCCAGTCTCGTCAACGCCGGGCCGGGCGGCGTAATCGGGGTGACGATTGTGGCACTCGGGATTCCGCTTTTGTACTGGCGTCGCCGCGAGGCAACGACGGCGACGTAGCGCCGTCCCCGTCGTTTTCTCGCCAGCCATCTCCCCTGCTAGTAGTAGCGCTCCTTCCAGCGCTGCACCTTCACTTCGCTTTTGAGCACGTCGAGCACCTCGACCAGCACCTGCTCAAGCGCCTGATAGTCGCTGGTGCTGGCGGGCACGCTGCGATCGATGGTGCGATTGGCCAGCTCCTCGATCAATGCCTTGAAGTCCGGCGAGCGGATGCCGATTACCGCCTCACGGATCAGACGGCTTGTCACATCGGCCATCGCTCCATCCATGGCCTCGACCACCTGGGCGCCCATCGGCAGGCGCTGAAGGCTGCGAATGGTGGGGTTTTCCGTCACGGCGCGATGAATCAATCCGCTGACCCAGTCGTTGATGTCGTCGCGATGATGGGCATAGCTTTCTCCCAGCACGCGCTGAATGCGGTGAGAAACGTCATCAATGAGCTGCTGCTTGCGAGGCAGCAACACCTCGTCGGTCACGCGCTGGGACAGATTGCCCTTCGACAGAAAGCCTTCCTGCACATCGGTGAGCATCCGCACGATGATGCGATCGGAGAGCTCCTCGAGCACGATTTCGTAGTACTTGTAGAAAAAGCGATAGATGCCCCAGGTGCGAATATCGATCAGGCGGGTACGCTGAAGTCGAATCAAAAGCCCGATGACACGCAGCACACGCAGCATGCGCAGACCGCCGACCGGGATGCAGCCGAGCACGTCGTACCAGTGGACGAACGGATAGAAAAACCAGCGGTGATAGCGCCTGTCCCAGATGGCAAAGGCCCAGCCGCCCAGCACATCGAGTACAAAGATGGCGACAAACCACAGATCGATGGCCTCGAAATTGTCATGCAGCCAGGCGCCGCCCTGCTCAAGAGACGGTGAGATGGCCGAGAGCATGGCGCGAAAGGGCCCGGTCAGATAGAGCGTGTCAAAGAGGATCAAAAGCAGACTGGCCGAGACCAGGACCATGATGACCAGATCCCAGACCAGATAGAGCTGTTCGCGCCAGCGCGGTACGCTTCGGGGGCGTGGGGACTTGTCTTCCTCGGGCGCTTCACCACGTGGCTGATCGGCCCAGCTGTTGGCGGGCGGGTAGCGGTCGCGCTGGCTGCGATCGCCTGATGGGGAATCCTCTTGATGCATGTGTGCCTCCTTGCGTGAGAGGCTATCTCAGATGCTTGAGCGCTCCGCGTCAAGTCGCGGGCGCTCAAACAGGTTGTCGGCATCGGGATTTCAGAATCAAAAAGGCTTACGGCGCGCCCGGCAGCTCCCGCTTGTGCGCCGTGCGTTCATAGGTGCTGATGATGCGCTGCGCCGCGTCATCATCGATCCTTTTGCCTTCAAGAAAGTCATCGATCTGATCGTAGGTGACCCCGAGGGCCTCTTCGTCGGTGCGCCCGGGAGAGAGCGATTCCAGATCCGCGGTCGGCACCTTGTTGACCAGTGTCTCGGGTCCCTCAAGCACGCTGAGTAAAGCGCGTACGCGGCGCTTGTTAAGCCCGGCCAGCGGGGTGATGTCGCAGGCACCGTCCCCGTGCTTGGTGAAAAAGCCCATGACCGCCTCGGCGCCGTGATCGGTGCCCACTACCAGAGCGTTATGTCGGCCGGCCACGGCATACTGCGCGATCATGCGGGCACGTGCCTTGATGTTGCCGTGAACGAAATCACGCTGATGGACGTCGTTGAAATCAAGCCCGCCTTTTTCAAGACCTTCGAGCATGCCATCTGCCGAAGGCTTGATGTTCACATCCAGCTGCTCATCTGCCCGGATATAGTTGATGGCGGCCTGGGCGTCGTCTTCGTCGTGCTGTTCGCCATAGGGCAGGCGCATGGCATAAAACGTGGCGTGGCCGCCGCGTTCACGCATGCGCTCCACGGCGAGCTGGCACAGACGTCCGGTCGTGGTGGAGTCCACGCCGCCGCTGATGCCCAGCACCAGAGCCCGGGTGCCGGTGTCTTCAAGAGACTTGACCAGAAAATCGATGCGTCGTTCCACTTCCTGTTGCGCATCGAAATGCGCGCCGATATCGAGGGCGTCAATAATCTGCTGCTGGGTGGTCATAAGCGATCATCATCCTGCGTGCAGTGAATGTGGTACTGCTGACAGCGTAGCCAGAAATCGGTATCGATAACATTCCGGTCAGGTGTCAGCGTTATTGTATAAACACCGGCCATGATAATGGCTGATGCGCGAAAGTGCATGGCGTGCCGCCGCCAGACGCACCTTGTTGCGATCGACGTCCAGGCGTTGTGTCGAGGTTCTCAAGGGCGGTGAAGGGCTCAGGATATGCCTTCAGCGTTAACCGAAGGCATGAAGGCCATCTCTCGATGGTAACGCCACGCAAGAAAGTGTACCCGAGCAGTATCCTGGTACCGTAATCGCGAGTCCTGTGCGCATCGGTCGATATAAATCAACAATATTGCCGCTTTCGTTACCTTCAGCGGTGCCAGGCTTGAAAGGACCAGTGAGGGCAATCGCCATTCATGTTCCAGAGTGCGGGAGACGCATCCATGACAATCGAGCAGGGACGTGAGGTACACGACACCCGGGGCCAGCTGCTGGGCCGGGTCGAGACCGAAGAGGACGGCTACCTCAGACTGGCCGACGAGCACGGCAAGCATGTCTGGGTGCCGGTCGATATGGTCAACGTCAGCGATGAGCTGATCGTCGATGAGAAAGCGGAAATCCTGAACAGCGATCCGGCCATCGATAGCGATATCGGCGGGGTGGATGAGGCGATGGAGGAAAGCTTTCCCGCCAGCGACCCGCCGAGTTTTACCCCCGAACGTTAACCCCGGGCCCCGCGATCAAGCGGGGCCTTTTCGTTGTGCGCCGGCATCGACGCTACTCACTCGATGACGCGTTCAGGGTAAGCACGCAGACGTTGTGCTGTCGAAAGGGAGTCAGGGCGCGCTCATCACTGGCATCGGTGATCAGCGTCCACTGCGCCGGCAGCGGTGTCCAGTGCTGCTGGCTGGTTCGCCCCAGCTTGGTATGATCGGCCATGACATAGCATCTGGCGCTGCGAGCGATCATCAGCTCCTTGAGCCAGGCCTGTTCCGGGCTTGCCTCGCAAAGCCCCAGATCGGCGGCTACTCCGTCGGCGCTCATGAACACCCGATCAACCGACAGCCTGGCCAGCATGGCCTGAGCGGCGGGCCCCATGGTGGTCATGCTGGACAGGCGCACCTCACCGCCCAGTACGGTCACCCGGCCCTCGGGAAGGCGTCTGAGGGCCGACAGAGCGGCCAGATTGTTGGTAATGACGTGCAGCCCCTGGCGCTGGTGCAGTACGTTGGCCAGCGCGGCCGTGGTGGTGCCGCCATCGAGCAGCAGCGTGTCATGATCCCTGATCTGTTCAAGGGCCAGCGCCGCCAGGCGTGTCTTGATCTGCTCGTGGCAGGACTGGCGCTGTTCCAGCGTCAGCTCCGGCTCGCGGGTGCCGATGTGGGCGGCGCCGCCATAGGTGCGCACGATCAGCCCCTCTTCGGCCAGCGCCCCCAGATCGCGCCGCACGGTCGCTTCCGAGACGCCAAAGTGGGCACACAGGGTCTCTACATCGGTCATGCCGGACAGCACGGCATTGAGCATGGCCTCGCGGCGGCGGGCAACCTTCATTGCGACTCCTTGGTGAGACAGACATCACGCCGTGACGATATCAGTTTCCGGCCGTGTCCGGCGCCTGGTTCAAAAAGACCTGATGGCGGGCGGCAAAGATATCGGAAAGCTCCGGTACGAATTTCTCGCCATCCCCCTGGTCTTCTGCGCTGGCATAGAGATCCCGAACGGCTCTGGCAACGCCGGCGTCCACGTTCATCTCTTCGGCCAGTGAGGCCAGATAGCGGGTATCCTTGTGGGCATTGGCCAGCGTGAATCGATGGGCGTCGCGGTCGCGCTCCAGCACGTACTGGAAAAAGGTGCGATAAAAACCGCTGTCCATGCGTGAGCCACGAATGACGCTATCAAACGTCTGCGGCGTAATACCGGCCCTGGCACCGATGGTCAGCGCCTCGGTGAAGATGGCGCCATAGCCCATGGCGAGGAAATTGTTGAGCAGCTTCATGGTGTGACCGGCGCCGACCGGGCCGACATGCAAAATCTTCGTGGTCCAGGTGTCCAGCACCGGGCGAATGGCCTCCAGCGTTGACGCATCCCCTCCGACAATGGCCTGAAGCTCGCCGGCCTCGGCCTGGGTAGGCGTGCCGCCCAGCGGGGCATCCATCAGCGTGATGTCATCCTCGCTCAGCGAAGCGGCAAGCTCGCGGGTCACGGTCGGCTCGGAAGTCGAGCAGTCAACAATCACCAGGCCCTTGCGGCCGGCGCTTCGGGCGCCGGCGCGGATCCCCTCATCGCCTTCGATCAGCGCCCGGACCTGCGGTGCCCCGGTGACGCAGAGAAAAACGATATCGCATTCGCTACCCAGCACTGCCGCGCTGGTGACCTCCTCGGCGCCCCGGGCGACAAGGTCGTCGATGGGTTGACGGTTACGATGCGCCAGTACCCTGAGCGCATATCCTGCCTTTAAAATGTTGCCGGCGATGCCGGCGCCCATGAGTCCGAGTCCTGCAAAACCGATGATCGCCATGTGTCTCTCCTGAGCATTGAAAAATCGTTATCGGTGGCTCCGGTTCAGCCCATGTTGCCATCATGCCGGCCGGCAAGCTCGACCGCCTGGCGCAGCGCTTCCAGCATGCTGCGCTCATCGGCCATCCCCCGGCCTGCGATATCAAACGCCGTGCCGTGGTCCACCGAGGTGCGCACGACCGGCAGGCCGACCGTGACGTTGACGCCGGCTTCAAGCCCCATCACCTTGACCGGGCCGTGACCCTGATCGTGATACATGGCGACCACGCAGTCGAAATCACCGCGCCCGGCGCGGAAAAAGAGCGTATCCGCCGGCAGCGGGCCTTCCACGTCCCAGCCGCGCGCGCGCAAAACCTCGATGGCCGGCATGATCTTCTCTTCTTCTTCGCCGTAACCGAACAGGCCGTTTTCGCCGGCGTGCGGATTGATGCCACACACCGCGATGCGCGGGTTGTCGATACCGGCGCGGGCCAGCGTCTCGTGAGCGCGCTCGATGGTGCGCTGCACCAGGCCCGGCTCGATACGGGCGATGGCATCGATAATCCCTAAATGAGTGGTGACGTGGATCACCTTCATTTTGGGCGTCACCAGCATCATCGACACCTCCTCGGTGCCGGTCAGATGGGCCAGCAGCTCGGTGTGCCCGGGAAAGACATGTCCCCCGGCATGCAGGGCCGCCTTGTTGAGCGGCGCCGTACAGATGGCATCAAGCTGGCCCTGCTGGGTCAGGGTGACCGTGCGGGCGATATACTGATAGGCCGCATCACCCGCCACGGCGGAGATCTCGCCATAGGGCAGATCTTCCGGGATCAGGGCCAGATCGATGCAGTCGATGATCCCGGGCTCGAAGCGGGCCTGATCCGGGCTTTCAATGGCAACAATCGTTACCGGACTGCCCAGACGCGCCGCGGCGTCGCGCAGGCGGCGCGCGTCACCGATCACCAGCGCCCGACACTGCTGGTGCACCGAGTCATGCGCCAGGCTCTTGACGATGATTTCCGGGCCAACGCCGGCGGCGTCGCCCATGGTAATGCCGATAACGGGGCGGTCTGTCATGGAGGAAGTTCCTGATAGTGTGAAAGGGCCGTGTTGGGTGGGGCCTGGGCGACCGGCATGCCACAGGCGGGCCAGCGCGTCCGAATCGCCGAACCCGCCGGCCTTGGTGATGACTTCAAGCGAGCGTGGCGCAGGGCCTGTCATGCGCGCCATGCCGATATCCGGGGCATCCAGAAGCGTGAGCTCGACGATGTCGGCGGCGGTCAAAATGGCGCGAGCCGTGGCGCCGCCCGTGGCGATCAGGCGCGATACGTGAGACAGCAGGGGGGCCAGCAGCTCGCCAAGCCGGTCGCTGAGCTGCGATGCCTCCTGCGTGTTGCGATCCTCGCCCTGCACCAGTCGCACCAGCACGTCACGACCTGAACGCAGTGCCTTTTCGATGCGTGCTCGAAGGGCGTCGTGCTCACTGTCTGAAGCCGTGGTGCGCAGCAGGGCGGCTTCCAGCGATACGGTTTCAAGCGAGGCTCCGGCAAGGGCCTGGAGGGCATCGGCCTGACGGTGGGACACACCGCTCATGCTGCCGACCACGATCAGGGTCGGCCCGGTCGAATGAGCTGTCGCCGGTGAGTCGGTGGCTGTCTTGGTGGGCAGCAAACCAAGCGCTTCGGGCAGCGCCTCGCCAAGCCCTGCCGAGCCGGCCCAGAACACGCTGGAAAGCGATGCCGAGGCGTGTGCGATGCGGGCAAGATCGTCTCCGGTCAGTGCGTCGCAGACCACGGCCTGAACGCCCTCGCGCTGCCAGCTCGCCAGACGCTGCGTAACGGCCTCGGGCGGCTGGTGCAGGTCATCAAGTGTTAAAAGCGCGGTCTCAAGGCCGGCCTGTTTCAGCATGGCGACCAGATCGGCCCGGCCGGTCATCCCCTCGTTGGTCCATACCTCGCAGGCCTCGACCGGACGGTCATCGAGATACTGGCGACCCTGGCGCGTTGTGCGACCGGTGGCCGGAAAGGCCGGTGCCACGATGGCCATGCCGGCCAGCGGGATCAGTGCGGCAAGTTCGGCGGCCACGTTGCCGCGCAGGGTCGAATCCATCTTCTTGTAGAGAGACTCATGCCGACCCTGCCAGTGCTCAAGACAGTCGCGATTGCGCCGTGCCGCCTGCGCCGGCGCACAGCTCCGGGAATCGGTATCGATGGCGATGACGTCGGCCGGGGCCTCGGCGGTGGCGTTTAAAAGAACCTGCGTGGTCAGTCCGGCGCTGCTGCAGGTCACGGCCGAGTCGGCGGTGCCGGTCAGGTCATCGGCCAGAATCAACAGCCTGGTGCGATAACGAGAGCTGTTTGAGGCATTGGCAGGGCGGGGCATGGCAGTGACCTCATGGCCTTTTTGATCGTTTCGATAGTTTTAAAAAGATAAAATGATCGAAACGATAATAAAGGGCAAGCGTTATGTCGTGCGTCAAAGGTCTAAATTTTATACATGCTGATGAAAATAAAAGGATAAATTTTCAGAGGTGGCCGGTCGGTGGGCGTGATCGAAAAGATAATAACGATCACCGCCCGGCGGGGCAGGCATCGTCGCCGCCCGCCGTGAGTCGTTGTCACCCTGATGGCTCAGGGTGTGGCCCGCCGGGGGCTCAGTCTGACGCGCGCAGGGCCGCCTGAACGTGCTCGAGGGTCTGGCTCAGCGACAGGTCATGGGCGAGCGCCAGACGGCGCAGGTCTTCGTACTCCGGCGTTTGGCGCAAAACGGTGCCCTCCAGCAGGCCGACCTTGATGCGTACTTCGCCCAGCGGCGTCGTCAGCGTCTCGATATGGCGCTCGAGAATGCGGCGCTGACAGGTCTGGCGTCGCACGCCAAAGGTGGGCGTATGGATCAGCAGCAGCCCTTCCAGCCGGTCGGCATCTTCCATCCGGGCCAGTACGGTCACCAGCACCCCGGGGCGGGACTTTTTCATGGTAACCGGCGTGTGGAAGACATCCAGCGCCCCGGCGTCCATTAAAAGCGTCAGCGCATGACCGAGCTGCTCCCCGGTGGCGTCATCGACCTGGCAGGACAGGACGGTGATCTGTTCCCGGGTGGATGTCTGATCATTGTCGTGACCCGAAGGCGCGTCCGTGGCGTGATCAAACAGGACGGTCCGCAGCACGTTGGGATGCGCCGGATTGCGATGGCCGGCGCCGTAGCCGATCCGCGTCGGTGTGTGTGCCGGCAGGGTGCCAAAGCGGGACACCAGCACCCCTAGAAAGGCCGCGCCCGTGGGCGTGGTCAGCTCGCCCGGCGCATCGAAGTCGGACAGCGGGACACCCTTTAAAAGCTCGAGCGCGGCCGGGGCCGGAATCGGAAAGCGTCCATGGGCCATGGAGACCACGCCGTGGCCGACCGGGACCGGGCAGGCGGTGATGTGATCCACCCCCAGGTTTTCGAGCGCCAGACACACGCCGATGATATCGATGATCGAATCCATTGCGCCGACCTCGTGCAGGTGCACGTCTCTGGGGTCGATGCCATGAATGCGGCCCTCGGCCTCGGCGATGGCGGTAAACAGCGCCGTGGCGCGTGTGCGTACCCGATCGGGCAGTGTGGCGTGCGCCAGCATATCGAGAATCTCGCCGGCAGGGCGGTGCGGGTAGTGATGCGCCGCGCCACCCTGATGATGGTCGTGGTCGTGGTCGTGGTCGTGGTCGTGGTCGTGGTCGTGGTCGTGGTCGTGGTCGTGGTCGTGGTCATGGTCGTGGTTGTGGTCGTGGTCGTGGTTGCCATGACCATGATGATGCCCACTGTGATGATGTTCGTGATGAGGCTGATGGTGAGGAGACGGGTCGCCGTCCAGCTGGATCGACAGCCGCCGCGCGCTGATGCCGCAACGGTCCACGCGTTCGCTGGAAAGCCGAAAGTCGTCGATGGGCAGGCGGCGCAGCTCGCGATCGATAAAGGCCTGATCGGCGCCCAGATCGATCAACGCAGCCAGCAGCATGTCGCCGGCGATGCCGAAGGTGCAGTCAATGTGCAGCGTGGTCATGATCCGGACGTGTCCTGTGGCGAGTCAAAGTGAAGGGGCGTGTCCTGCACGCCGCGCGCGGCCAGCCGCAGGATGCCGGCCGCCTGCCAGGCCGCGCCAAAGCCGTTGTCGATATTGACCACGCTCATGCCGGTGGCGCAGGCCGAGAGCATGCCCAGAAGCGCCGTCACGCCCTGCAGACTGGCGCCATAGCCCACCGAGGTCGGCACCGCGATGACGGGACTGTTGACCAACCCGGTCACAACGCTGGGCAGGGCGCCCTCCATGCCGGCCACCACGATCAGGACATCGGCGCGGGTCAGCGCCTGACGATGCGCCAGCAGCCGGTCGATGCCGGCGACACCCACATCAGTAAGGCGCGGGGCATGAACGCCCAGCCACTCAAGCGTCTGCGCGGCTTCTTCCGCGACCGGCAGATCGGAGGTGCCGGCGCAGACCACCGCTGCGTTGCCGGGCAGCGACTGCGGTGCCCGGCCCCAGTGCAGCAGGCGGCTGACCGGGTCATAGTGGCCATCGGGATGATCACGCAGGACGGCTTCGGCGCGTTCTTCATCGACGCGGGTGACCAGCGCGCGCTGATGGCGCGCGAGCAGCCGCGCCACGATGGCACTGATCTGCTCGGCGCGCTTGCCTTCGCCAAAGACCACTTCCGGCACGCCGTTGCGCGCTTCGCGGTCATGGTCAACGCGGGCAAACCCCAGATCGGAAATGGGCTCGGGGGGCCGTTCAGCCATGCAGTGTGTCTTCCTCATGACGCAGCAGCCGGTTCATGCTGCCGCTGCGATAGCCGGCCAGATCCAGCGTCACCCAGGCATAGCCCAGCTCGGTCAGCGTCTCGACCACCCAGTCGTGATGGGCCAGCAGCAGCGGCATCTCCTCGGGCGTGACTTCGATGCGTGCCAGTTCGCCGTGATGACGCACGCGCAGCTGCGTCACACCAAGGCGGCGTATGCGTCGCTCGGCCTCGGCGATGCGCTCAAGCTTTTCAAGCGTAATGCGCTCGCCGTAGGCCACCCGGGAAGAGAGACACGCCAGCGAAGGCTTGTTCCAGGTCGGCAGGCCCATCGCCTGGGAGAGCTCGCGAATCTCGGCCTTGTAGAGACCGGCTTCATGCAGCGGACCGCGCACGCCGTGCTCACGCGCCGCCACGGTGCCCGGGCGGTGTTCGCCGTCGTCATCGGCAATCAGGCCGAAGACGATGTTGTGAAAGCCGGCTTCGACCATGACGGGCGCCAGATGGGTAAACAGCCCCGTCTTGCAGTAGTAGCAGCGCTGGGCATCGTTGTCGGCGTAGCCGGGGATGGCGATCTCGGAGGTTTCGATCACCCGGTGCGGCGCGCCCAGCTGCTCGGCCAGGGCTTGCGCAGCGTCGAGCTCCTCAAAGGGGTAGGACTCGGAATCTGCCGTCACCGCCAGTACCCGGTCCGTGCCCAGGGTCTCCAGCGCCACGGCCAATAGAAAGGTGCTGTCCACCCCACCCGAGAAGGCCACCACGACGTCGCCCATCTCGCGCAGCATGGCGCGCAGCGTTTCAAGCTTTTGATCCAGCGCCCGGCCGTCGCTGACCGTGTGCTCAAGTTCGGGGCCGGATCGGGGGGCGGCGTTGACCGCCTGGCGGGCAATCAGCTGATCGCTCATGTCACTCTCCTGACGTTCAGGCGTTGTCGTCATCTGCGGCGTTGTCATCCACATAGGGCACCGTCAGCGGCCCCAGCGGCATGACGGCCACGCGCATGTTCTCGCCATAACGCGCCTTGAGGGTCGCAAGCGTCTCCTCAAGATCATGGACCGGCGTCATCATGGCAAGGCGCGCCTGATCGTCAGTGAGCGTGGAGTAGAGCATGACATCCGCCCAGCACTGGATGACGGCCTGTTTTTGCACCTGCCACTGATCGAGCATGCTGAAGTCCGGGTTTTCGATCATCTCCAGAAGCTTTTGGGGCGAATCGGCCATGCCGAGAATTTCGGCAAAGCGGCCGTGGTCGGGCAGGCCGTCCGAGCACTCGGCGGCCATGAGGATGGTGCCGCCTTCGCGGACAATCTTGTGCGCCGCGCTCATGCCCTTGACGGCCTGATACAGGTTCTGGTCCAGCGGATAGCCGGAGTTGCCCGTGATCACGACATCAAAGCGCTCATCGCAGCGCACCATGGCGTGCTTGAGTTCGTGCTCGCAGCCCTGCCGGTGTGCCTGGGCCATGTCGCCGGCAAACACCTTCGTGATCGCCTTGTCGCGATTGAGCGTGACGTTGAGCATGAAGTGCGGCGGGCACAGCGCGTTGATCTCGCGCGTCATGGCCTGCAGCGGGTTGTCTGCCATGTTGCCCCAGGTCGAGCGCGGGTCGCCGATCATGCGGGCATTGTGGAAGGTCAGGATGGTCTCAAGCCCTGCGATGCCGGGCATGATGCCCTTGGGGCCACCGGAGAAGCCGGCAAAGAAGTGCGGCTCGATAAAGCCGGTGACGATGCGAAAATCGGCTTCGACGTAGCGCTTGTTGAGCCAGGACGGACAGCCGAAGCTGTTGTCGCCGACGTTGACCAGCTCGTCGTAGTTGTCGCAGTGGTTGTTGATGATCTCGATGTGATCCACCACCCAGTCACCCAGCATGGTGCGCAGTTCTTCTTCGGTCTGGTCACGGTGGGTACCGGTGCCGTTGATGATAACGAACTGCTCGTGCGGCACGTGATCCATCGCCTCGATCAGAAGCGGCACCAGCACGTGATTGGGTGTGGGGCGGGTGATGTCGCTGATCACGATCGCCACCCGGTCCGTGGCCTGCACCATCTGACGCAGGGGCGGCGTGTCGATGGGGGCATCAAGGGCGTCTCGAACGGCCTGCTGCGGTGACTCAAGGGCCGGCTGCGCCGGCGGTGTCACGATAAAGGCGTTATCCGGCACGTCGAGTGCCAGCTCGCCCCGGCCATACAACAGTGAGGTTTTCATGTGCGCTCCCGACGTCGTGCCGGCACATCGGCCGGCACAGGCTATAACGGATGTCATGGCATAAGGGTTGTCAGCGTAGCTTACGCGCCGGGGCCGGAAGAGGCATCCACCCTGTCGGCTGTTCGTGCCGGCTCGTCTTCGAGTGTGCCATCGATACCGCGTCGGCGCTGCCAGCGGTCGATGATGATCACGGCCGCCGGGCCGAGAATCGCCGTGGTCAGGGTGGCAATCGAAATCTGGGAGGTCGCCACGTTGACCAGGTCCTGATAGCTCTGCGCTTCTGCCGCACTCATCATGCCGGAGCTGGCCGCAACGGCGGCGGCCGCGGCGATGGCCGCCGGGGTGCCGGCTGCGTTACCGGCCGTTGTGGCCTCAGAAACCGGAGCGATCACGCTGCGTTCACGAAAGGCTCGAAAGATCAGGATGCCGGCGCCACCGGTCAGCACCGTGGTCATCACGCCCAGCAAGAGGCCAGCGCCCACGACCTGCGGATTGAAAAACACGGCCAGGTTCATGTTGGCGCCAAGGGCAAAGGCAAAAAAGGGCACCGGCAGAATCTCGCCGGGTTTGAGAAAGGCTCGAATGTCTTCATCCAGATTGCCCAGCAGCATGCCCAGCGCGATGGGCAGCAGCACGGCAATAAAGGCAATCATGGGGAACTGCGAGCCTAAAAGCCCCAGCGACATGAGCGTGAAGAAGGGGCCATCGTTGAGCGAGAGAATCGCCACGGCACCAGTGTCGGAGCGGTTGCCGTACTGGCTGGTGAGTGCGGCATACATGCCGCCGTTGCCGTTGGTCATGGCGGCGATGATGGCCACCGTGGAAAGGCCCAGCAGGCCATTGATGGGGTCAAACATGAACCCCAGCGCCAGCCCCACGGCAAGACCGGTCAGATACTTGGCGCTGACCAGCAACAGCCCTTTTTTGAGCGCCTTGCCACCCACACGCAGGTTCATCTGGCTGCCCGAGCAGAACAGAAACAGCGCGATCAGAACCAGAGCGCCGTCCTTGAAAAGCTCCTGGGAAAAACCGCCGATGCGCAGAAATTCATAATTGCCGCTGTCGGTCTGGCCGGCCCCCAGCCACTGCAATACCGCCGTAATCCAGGGCAGATGAAGCTGGTCGATGGTATTGAGCGTTGCGCCAAGAATCAGCGGCACCACCATCAGACCGCCTGGAACCTTTTGTACCGTGGCAAGCAAACGCATGGGCATGTCTCCCGCTGATCATGACAAATATCTGCAAGGTGCAGATGTGATGATTAAAACGAGAGAAAAAAATGATCGAATCGATCAGGTCAGGCAATGCGACCAACGTGGCATCGTTATATCAGCGCCGGCTTTTTCACCTGTCGGGCCGTTCGGTTACCGGGCTGACGCCGGTTTATGGCAATGCTTTCTACGACCAAAGAGAGGTCTTTGGTGCCGGCCCGCTGGGCCATTTTCTGCGGGTCAGGTCAGTGGTAGTGCCTGCTCGACCTGGTGCACACGCCCGCGACCGGCATGCTTGGCGCTATAAAGCGCCTGGTCGGCCATCTCGATCAGGGTGCTCATGTCGCGGCTCTGGCAACGCGCCTCGATCAGCCCGGCCGAGAACGTGAGATGCTCGATCCGATCATCTCCGATGGTCATGGACCATCGACCGAACTGCTCGAGCACCTCGTTGAGACGCATCATGGCAATGCCGGCGTTGGCCCCCGGCAGCACCACGATGAACTCCTCGCCGCCGTAGCGACACGAGATGTCCGTGGCGCGCAGCCGCTGGGTCAGAATCTCGCCCAGCGCCACCAGCACCTGGTCACCAGCGTCGTGCCCCCAGGTATCGTTGAGCCGCTTGAAGTGATCCAGATCGAGCAGGGCCAGCGATACCGGGGCCTCGTCACTGCAGCCGGCAAGCAGTTCAGGCAGCGTCTCGTTGAGATAGCGCCGGTTGTACAGCCCGGTCAGGGCGTCGCGGTAGGCGTGATTGGTCAACTGGCTGCGCAGGCGCAGGTTGATCAGCGTCAGCGTCAGGATGCGGGCGGTCTCATCGGTCATGCGCTCGAGACGCTGGCGGTCCTCGTCATCCAGCGGGACCGCCTGCAGGGTCATGCGTCCCAGTGCGCCGGTGGCCGTGGTCAGACGCTGGCGATATTCAAAGGCCGGCTGCGCAGCCAGCGGGTTGCCCCAGGTGATGCAGTGCGCCTGATCCAGCTCCTCGATGCGCAGGGCCAGTTCGCCACTGGTGTCGGGAAAGCACCGGGGCAGATACGCTTTTAGCAGCGGTACGACCCCGTTAATGTCGTCAAGCTCGAACAGATACGTGCTCAGCTGGTTGAGATGCTGTCGATACAGACCGTCGCGCGACAAACGCTGGTTGAGCAGCACCAGCCCCTGTTCGGCCTCCTTGCGCGCCGTGATGTCATGGACCATCTCATAGATCAGCGTTCTACCGCCGATTACCACGGGGGCCACAAACACTTCGACATCGCGTATGGCGCCTTCGGCCAGGCGATGGCGCGTCTCGAAATGCCCCTCGTGCTGTGCCAGCGTCTGGTGAGCGCGCTGCTGACGGGTGATCAGCGGCGTCAACGAGATGTCCTGCATGGTCATCGTCTTGAGCGTGTCCAGCGAATGACCGTAGTAGTCGCTGGCGGCCGCGTTGGCATCGACGATGGCGCCGTTTTCCGGGTCCAGCAGCAGCTTGATGGCATTGCCACTTTCAAAGGTACTGCGATAAAGCCCGGCATTTTCCAGCAAAAGCTCGGTGGCCTGCTTGCGGGCGCTGATGTCCTCGATCAGCAACAGATAAAGGTTTTCCTCCGGCAGTGGCGCAATGACCCACTCCGCCCATAGCGGTTGCCCGGCCCGCCCATGGCCATAAAGGTCCATGCGCAGCTCGCGGTGCCAGGTCGATTCGCGGCGCTGGGTGGCGTCCTGCCCCTGCCATGTCTGCCAGTGCTGCAGAGCCTGCGCGTCATGGTCGTTGCTGACCCACCGCCAGATGTTTTCCTCACCGATAACGATCTCGTGTGGCGCCAGCAGCTGCTCCAGCATGGGGTTGTGCTGATGCACCACGCCCAGATGGTCGATCACCAGCATGCCGGTTGGCGTGGTATCAAACAGGGTCTGCAGACGCCGGCGGGTTTCCGCCAGGCGCTGTTCCTGCTCACGGCGCGTCTGAATGTCGATGACCGTCCCCACGATCCGGGTCGGGCGTTTGTCTTCATCAAAGGCCATGATCTGGCCGTTGGCCTGCAGCCAGCGCCACTTGTTACTGGCATCGAGAAACCGGTATTCGCAGCGCCAGTGGGCGTTGCGACCGGCCACATGCTCGTCAAAGCTTGCCATCACATGCTCGAGATCATCCGGATGAAACAGGCGCTCGCGCCAGGACTGGGCATCGCGCGGCAGCGCACCGTTGCGATAGCCCAGAATCTGATGAAACTGGGCGGACGCAAACAGTTCATCGGTGACGAGATTCATGTCCCACACGCCCGTATCGGAGCCTGTCAGGGCCAGGTTCCAGCGCTGCTCCTGATGCGTCAGCGTGGTTCGGGTTTCGGTCAGTGCTTTCCACGGATAGCGCAGATGGCTCAAAAAGAGCGCGCGAAAGATCAAAACGTAGGACACGGCCTTGTAGACATGCCCGAGAATATTGAATTCATCGTTGGCCGAGCCATACAGCGTAAAGCAGATCTCGGCCAGCGCAGTGACCCAGGCCGCCAGCGTCAGCATCTCCCGGTCACGTCGCTGGCGCAGGCGTGAGGAGCGCAGCAGGATGATACCGGCAAGCACGCTCATGCCGGCCAGCTCCCATTCAAGTGAGATCTTGAGCGGTGTCAGACCCCGGCCCGGGATATAGAGCGTCGGTAATTGCTGCAGGTAGCCGAAAACGGCCACCAGGGCCACAACGCCTGCTGCCAGAAACGATATCAGTATGAGGCGCGGAAAGCGGGCAGGCTGGTCCGACAGGTGAGAAAGTGACAGCAGCAGCAGGGCGCTGATCGCGCTCAGTCGGGCCAGAAGCCAGAAATAGATCGCCTTGTCGAGCGTGTTGGGCGAGAAGAGATCGGCCATGCCGGGCATGGACAGCAGGTGCAGACTGTCCATAACGGCTGACAGTGCCAGCAGGCTGCCCACACACAGATACTGGGTCGAAAGCGTTCGGTAGCTGTTAAAAATGGCAAGGGCGGAGAGCACGGCCACCATCACGCAGGTCAGCTCGACCAGGGAGTGAAAGCCCAGGTAGCTCTCCTGCAGGCCAAACACCTGGTGGCCCGGCAGCACGGCAAGAGCCACCATGAGCCCGAGCAGGGCCCAGAAGAGGCTGCCCAGCGGGCCAGTCAGAAGATGTTTAAGAGCTGTCTTGAGCGTTGCCATCCCACCATCCGGCGTTTAGAGGTGCAGGCTGCATATTAGGCCAGTAGGTATAAAGTGTTAATTCAAGAAAATCGCGCTTTCCTGGGGTCTATTCATTGAAACGATTCGTGTCGCCCCGGTCAGACCATTGCCCTCGACGTCTTGCCAGATAGATCATGCCAAGCCCCAGCGAGCGCACCAGCGTAAAGGTGGTAAAGGCAAGCCAGAGGCCATGATTGCCCAGTGGCTGGGTCAGCCACCAGACCGGCAGGTAGACCAGCAGGGCGGCGATGATGGTGTCGCGCATGGCCCGGGTCTGCGTGGTGCCGATGAACACCCCGTCGAGAAGATAGCTCCACACTGCGATCATCGGCATGACAACCAGCCAGGGCAGATAGTCGCCGGCCAGATGGCGAACGGCCTCGATACCGGTCAGACGCGCAATCAGCCAGGGGCCGCCAATCGCAAAGGCCAGCGCCGCCAGCCCCGCCGTCAACAGCGAAAATACCGCACAGGCTCGTACCGACGCAGCGAACTCGCGCCAGTCTCGTCGCCCGGCGGCTCGCCCGGTCAGGGCTTCAGCGGCGTTGGCAAATCCGTCCAGGCCGTAGGAGACCATCATGACCAGCTGCATCAAAATGGCATTGGCAGCCAGCGTCTGATCGCCCAGCTGCGCGCCCTGGGAGGTAAAAAAGGCCATGGCGAACAAAAGGCACAGGGTGCGGATAAACAGATGGCGATTGACCCGGAAAAGCTCGCCATAGGCCGTGATGCGCTTGAGTGGCGTGGCATCAAACCGCCCCCCCAGCGTTTTCAGCGCGCGCCGCACCAGCCACAGCCCGACCGCCAGCGCCGTGTAGTCGCCGATCAGCGATGCGGTGGCCACGCCCTTGACGTTCATGTCGAGCCTGACCACCAGCACGATATCGAGCACTATGTTGATGCTGTTGGTCACCAGCATCAAAAGCAGGGTGACGCGGGCATTCTGACGCCCCAGAAACCAGCCGATGATGGCGTAGTTCATCAACACTGCCGGCGCGGAAAAGATACGAACATGCGCGTAGTCGGCGGCCAGCTGTGCGGTCGCCTCGCTGTCGGGCTGCAAAAGCCGCAGGCCGATATCGATCAGCGGTGCTGACAGCGCCACCAGGGCCAGGCCGATGATCGCACCGATCAGCAACGACTGCCCGAGCAGGTCGCGAACGCGTTGATCCTCGCCGCGCCCGGCGGCCTGAGAGGTCAGCCCGGTGGTACCCATGCGCAGAAAGCCAAACCCCCAGAACAGAAAGCTGAACAGCGTGCTGCCAAGGGTGACGGCCGCCAGATAGCGGGCGTGGGGCAGGTGACCGATGACGGCGGTATCCACCAGTCCCAGCAACGGCACGCTGGCATTGGAGATGATGATGGGCCATGAAAGCCGCCAGACGTCGTGAAGGCGCGGCAAAAAGGCAGGGGATCGAGACTGGGACATGTGGCTACCGACTGATGGTTACGACGCGAGCCTGCCACACCGATAGTGTGGCGTCAGTACGCCCGCAGGATGCAGATATCAGAATCAGTGTGATCGATGCTCAAGACATGACAGTGCCCCCGCAATGAGAGCCTTTCAGGGCAGCCCTTCGACTGGCATATTCTCTAATCGATCATGAAAAGGGGGCAGCCTGAAGGCTGCCCCCTTTTTTCAAATTCGTCGAAAGTCTTTAATGATCAGCTTTCAACGGCCGTGATGCGCTCGTATTTTTCCATCAGCTGCTCTTGTGACTCCTCGCGCTCGGGGTCCAGTGGAATGCAGTCGACCGGACAGACCTGCTGACACTGCGGTTCGTCAAAATGGCCGACACACTCGGTACATAGCCCCGGGTCGATCACGTAGATCTCTTCGCCCGGTGAAATGGCGTTATTGGGACATTCCGGCTCGCAAACGTCGCAGTTGATGCACTCATCGGTGATCATCAGGGACATGGTAACCTCCTGGTTCGCGCGCGCTGCAGGTGAGCGCGGCGCGGCTGTCATCCGCCGGCCCTGGGCCGTTCGCCGTATCAGTCGCTGCGAAAGTGTTCTTCCAGCGCCCGGGCGATGCGGGGATGCACCATCGTTGAAACGTCACCGCCAAGGCGGGCAATTTCACGCACGATAGTGGATGAAATATAGGAATTTTCGACTTCGGGCGTCAAAAAAAGGCTTTCCACGTGAGGTGCCAGCGCCCGATTCATGTTGGCCAGCTGCAGCTCGTATTCGAAATCGGAGACGGCGCGCAGACCGCGCAAAATGATGCGGGCGCCCACCCGGTCCACCAGCTGGGTCAAAAGGCAGCTGAACCCAACCACTTCGATATTGTCGAGATGGCCCAGAATTTCCCGGGCCAGTGCCACCCGCTCATCAAGTGACAGCGCCGGCTGCTTGCGCGGACTCTGCGCGATGGCAACGATGACGCGATCAAACATCGAGGCGGCACGTTCGATCAGATCGGTATGCCCGTTGGTGATCGGATCAAACGTTCCGGGGTAGACCACAATGTTCATGTACAGGCTCCATCAATCCCCGACATGCCGGCAGTGTGACGCCGGTCAGGGCTTTCGATGATACGCGTCCGGGCTGCCGACGGCGTCGGGAGGTTACTGTAAAGTCTTCCGGGCGACAAACGTTGCTGCCGGACCGGCACAGTCGCCCCCGTTGATGCATTAATCGAGCGTGCCGAAGGGATTGTCAACCTCCAGCGAGACCGGTTTGTGATAGCCGGGGATGCGAATGTCGCGGGCGCTGACCTCGAGTTCGGGGCCTTCGAGCACGCCCTCACCGAAGCGGTAAATGGGTGAAAACTCGCCCCGATGCGCCTGCGCCTCGAAGCGCGCCTGACACTCGCGTATCTGCTCGCGGCGGCGACGCCACTGGGTCATTGCCGCTTCGCCGTGGCGCTGAGTCAAAAGCCGTTCTGTCACTTCCGGTGACAGCAGCGGCGCCGTGGCGTTGTTGCCGCCAAAGCCCTTGGCGTTGATGAAGCTGACATCGGCGCGAAACTCGCGATGGTCGCGAAAGATATCCAGACGCTCGCCATGAACGTCGTCGGCCACGGCATCGAGGGTAAAAATACCCGGCAGCAGGCCGGTTTTGAAACTGCCCAGCGCACTCATCAGCTGATCGCCGGCGGCGCTGCCCTGGGAGTGCCCCAGGTAGGCCTTGACGGCGGCCACCGGCCAGTGCTCGATGCCGTTGGCGCGCGCCACGCTGTCGAGCACATGGGATTCGGTAATTCGATTTTTGGGGGTGCTGGTGCCGTGAGAATGAATATAGCTGCGTTCCCGCACGGCCCTTTCACCCAGAATGCTGCTGGCCAGCGCCACGCTTTTGCCAAGCGTGATGTAGTTGCCGATGCCGGGCGCTGAAATGGAGCGCTTGTAGCCGTCGGCATTGATAAAGACTTCCGGCACGGCGCCCAGGATATCGGCCCCCAGTTCAAGCGCCAGACTGTCATCCATGAGCATGACAAACTGGGCGGACTCGGCGATGGTAAAACCGCAGTTGCGCGCAAAGGGGCGGCACACGCGCTGATAGTCTTCGTCGGTCAAAAGCTCCAGAGCGTCGAGCGCCTTGACGCTGGCATCATCGGCCAGCGCGCTCATGACGCGAAAGCCTTCAACGATTTCCGGCGTGATGGGGGCATCGGCGGTGCCGACCATGACCATTCGGCGCCGACCCATGCGAATGTCGTCCACGCCCAGGCGCAGATTGTACAAAAAGGTCGCGCAGGCGCCCTGCATGGCGCCGGTAGCGCCCACGCTGCCCAGCACATAGGCATTGAGGAAATCGGCCGGCATCTGCCCATAGCCCAGCGGCATCTGCTTGGATGTGGTGCGCTGGCCGGTTACGAAACTGTTCAAAAGGCCACCCCAGCCCTGGGCATCAAGCTGGCCGATCGAGTTGCCGGCATACACGGCGATCTGATCGGGATCGAGCTTCTGGCTCAGGCTGTCCCATTCAAACCCGCTCTGGCCCAGGCAGTCGGAGGCGGCAAAGATGGTCATCGACAGGGCGCGCGGGTGGTGCACGCTGCGATAGAAACCGGCCGGATCAAATCCGGTCGGCAGCTGGCCGGCACTCTTGACCAGCGCGTCGCGCCGCTCCGGCAGCAGGACGTCAAATTCGCCGGCAGGAATGGTCACGCTGACGTGACGCTCATTGATCGCCTCGATCTGCCAGTGTGCCGGCGGATTCTCGGGCACCTGGCGACGACTGAGGCTGACCGTCAGCGGGGCATCCAGCGTCAGGCTGGCCTGGCGATTGGCCGGGATACCGGCATCGGCAAAGCGCTCGTCCTCGATACGCCGAATCAGGGTATGACGAAGGATGTAGGATTCGTGGCGTGCGGCCAGGGTGGCATCGTCAGGGGCGTTACCGTGATCATCCGTCTCGTCCGGCAGGTGCTGTCCCATCAGACGGGCCAGTCCCGAGAGGGTGTAGTGTCGGGTCTTTTCAGGCAGCGCATCGATCACGGTCCGGTAAAAGGACTGATGACCGGACGTTCTGCCAGCGGGATTGATACCGCCCATGCCGACGATCACCGGTAACTGTGACAAGCCGAAACCCTCGTGTTGATGCCTATAAGGAAGCGATAAAGCCATGGCGACCGCGTCGCTGAAAGGATGGCGATTTGTCTCCATCACATGCCGTGATGGCTCCGCCAAAACAGGGCAGTCATGATAGCATCGCCCCGGGCAGGACGTCATGTCGGCCGGTCAACGAGTTGTCATGTCAGGGTGGTAGAGTGTCGAGGGCACAGGCGCGGGGCAGTGTCTGCCTCGATCGCCCGGTCACCGGTTGGTGGTGCGCCGGTGGTGGCGCCACAGACGCACCACATACAGCACGACGACGGCCAGCAGCACTACCAGAACCACCCACAGGCTGCCCGACAGCGCCGTATGCTGTAAAAGCCAGTGGCTGCCGCCGACCAGACAGCACGCCCACAGGCAGGAACCCAGCGTGGTGTAGAACAGGTAGGGCAAAAGCGGCATGCGGTGAAAGCCCGCCGGTATCGATACCAGCGATCGCATACCCGGAATCAGGCGTCCGAACAGGACAACCAGCGCACCATAACGCCCGAAGCGCCGGCTCGAGCGCTCGATATCCTGTGGTGCAAGGGCCAGCCAGTGTCCGTGGCGGGCCAGAAAGCGCATGCACTGACGCTCGTCGAGCCAGCGCCCCAGTATATAAAGCGGCAGCGTTCCCAGTACCAGCCCCAGAGTAGCGGCCACGATGGCCGGCGCCGGCGTCATGGCGCCGGAGGACATGATGTGGGCAAGAACGGGGAGCGTCGACTCGGCCGGCAGGGGCGGAAAGGCATTGATGAGCATTGTCAGCAGGGTAATGGCCGTGTAGCCGTGCGTGTCCAGAAGCTGCTGAAGCCATGCCTGCATGGGGGTCTTGATCCGTTGACATCAGGGGTTGGCGCCGTGCGGTGCCAATAAAGTTCCATCATTATTGTTAAACGTTACCATGTTCGCCAACTCCACACCGGTACACTCTACGCAATCGGGTCTGCATCCTGACCTGACCTTTCATGTTCAGCGCGCGCTCGACCATCAGTGGCAGCGACCCATCGCCGAGCACACCCGGGCCGCCTTTGACACGGCGCAGCAGTTCTATCAGGCCCACGGCGGGCCGCTGATTCTGGACGCCGGCTGTGGCACGGGCCACTCGACCCGACAGCTGGCCCGTTGTTACCCCCGGGCCTGCGTGCTGGGCATCGACCGAAGCGCCGACCGGCTGTCGCGAAACCACGACCGGACACTGGGCGCCTTTCCCGATAATGCCCTGCGGGTGCGGGCCGATCTGGTCGATTTCTGGCGTCTGGCGCATCTGGCCGGCTGGCAGCCGGTACGCCATTTCGTGCTCTATCCCAACCCCTATCCCAAGGCGTCGCAGCTCAAAAGACGCTGGCATGCCCATCCGGTGTTCCCGGTGGTGGTGGCACTGGGCGGGGTGCTGACCCTTCGCAGCAACTGGCAGGTCTACGTCGATGAGTTCGCCTGCGCCATTAATCTGGCCACGGGCCAGAAGCCGCCTGTGGAGGCGCTGTCGCTGACGCCGGAAAGCGATTTCATCAGCGCCTTCGAGCGCAAGTACTTCGACAGCGGGCATACCCTGTGGCAGCTCGAGTGTGCGTTGACTTCCATGGATATCGACTACGCTTGAACCCCGCCGCGACCCACCATGGAAGGAAGACGTCATGCCCTGGCTGACCTATCTCTATTTGATACTCGCCATTTGTGCCGAAGTTATTGCCACCAACGCCCTCAAGGCCTCCAACACCTTTACCCGGCCAGGCCCCAGCCTGATCACGGTGGTGGGCTATGCGCTGGCGTTTTATCTGCTGTCGATGGTGCTCAAGAGCATGCCCGTGGGGGTGGCCTACGCCATCTGGGCCGGTCTTGGCATGGTGCTGACGCTGCTGGTGGCCATGGTCATCTTTGGCGAGCGACCCGACGCGCCGGCGCTTCTGGGTATCGCGCTCATCGTGGCGGGTGTGGTGGTCCTGCAGTTCTTTTCGAAGATGAACGCGCAATAAATATATAAAAACACCGTGGATGCCGGCGTATCGCATTGCCACGGCACAGGCATGCCCATTACTCTGAGGCTTAAACAAGATGCCCATGAAACAGGGAATTTTTCATGCCTGTAAGGTTTAGCGCCGTAGGCGAAAGTCATTTCAGTGTCTTACGCCTTTTGTCCTGTCTGTTGCTTTTCCTGATGCTATTGATCACCGGGTCGGTGGTAACCCCCGGGGCGCATGCCGATGGTTTTCCTGCCACCCAGGCGCTGACGGACAAGGGATTTGTCGTCGGTGCCCAGGCCCGCCTTCTGGACAGCGGTGAGTCACTGGGCAGTATCGCCCCCGACCGGCAGATGACACCGGCGTCGGTATCCAAGCTTTATACGGCCGCGGCGGCGTTGACCCAGTGGGGGCCGCAAAAGCGCTTTACCACCGAGCTTCGCAGCAGCGGTGCCATCGTGGATGGCGTGCTCAAGGGCGACCTGATCCTTGATGGCGGCGGTGACCCGGGCATGACCAGCGAAGACTACTGGCTGCTGGTCCAGGGGCTGGCAAGCCGGGGTATCCGTCGTATCGACGGCCGGGTGCTGGCCAGCCAGTGGCGTTTCGGCCCGGTAAGCTGCGTGACCACGGATCGGTGTGACGCCCGCATGCGTACTCGACATGCCTTCGATGCTCAGCTCACGTCCACGGCGGTGGATTTTGCCACCTGGTGTCTGCGCGTGATGCCGGGCGAGGCCGAGGGGGTGCCGGCCCGGGTGAGCAGCTGCGCCGGCCCCACGCCGCTGACGCGAGTGGATAACCGGGTAACCACCGTGTCGCAGGGCAATACCGGCATCAGCGCCGAGCGCACGACCGTCAATGGCGAAGACACCATGGTGGTCTCCGGGCAGATCCGGCTGGGCAGCGCGCCCAGCAGCGTGTATCGCTCCAGCGCCGACCCGGCCGGCCAGGCGCTCAAAACGCTCGAGTCGCTGATGAACGATGCCGGCATTGCGGTGACGGGCGGGTTTGCTGCCACCTCGAGTCGCCCCGCGACAACAGCGCAGACGCTGTCAGCGGTCGAGGGCAAGCCGCTGCAGGAGCTGCTGCTGCGCATGCTCAACTACTCCAACAACTTCATGGCCGACGTTCTGGCGCTGAATCTGGTCAATGGTACCCCCACCATGCAGAGTGCCGGCGCCGCTCTGAGCGCCTTTGCCACCGGCATCCCCGGGCATGGTCCGGTCGATATGCGCTCCGGCAGCGGTCTGACGCCGGAAAGTCAGACCAGCGCCCGTGGTGTCACGGCGCTGCTTGATCACATGTACCATCAGCCGGCGCTCTTTCCAGTCTTTGTGGCCGGCATGCAGACGCCGGTCAACGGCCCGATGAACTTTGTTCGCCGCGGCAGCCAGCGCTTTCAGCAAAACGTGATGATCAAGACCGGCACCCTCAACGAACCGGTGCCGGTACGCGCCGTGGCGGGCTATTTTCGAACGCAGTCCGGGCGCTGGGGCGCCTTTACGGTCATGGTCAACGGTCTGGCCCCCACGCCCTATATCAACTGGACCACCACCCTTGAGGCGGTGGCCAGCGATATCGATGCCATGATCGCCGGCCACTGACCTCATGTCCGCCCGGCTGTCAGCCCTTCGACAGGTCGGGCAGACGCCATGCCGCTGCCGGGCGGCATCTTTTCATGCCCGGGCCGGCGCCGGTCGTGGCCCCGCAGTGCACTGCTTTGGTAGGATGCCTCCTTCCCCTTAAAGATGGCAGGTTGCCTGCGACACCTGTGATCCATGGACAGGAACCTTCTGCATGAAGCCCGCGCATACCGGTATCAAGCGGCTATTTCATTCCACGCGCTACTCCTGGAAAGGGCTGTCGGCGGCCTGGCACAATGAGGCGGCCTTTCGCCAGGAGCTGATCGTGACCGTGGTGCTGCTGCCGGCCACCTTCTGGCTGGGGCAGTCGCTGATCGAATGGCTGTTGCTGATGGGCAGTGCGGTGCTGGTCATGGCAGTGGAGCTGCTCAACTCTGCCGTGGAAACCGTGGTGGACCGCATCGGCGTTGAGCACCACGAGCTCTCCGGGCGTGCCAAGGACCTTGGCTCGGCTGCCGTTTTTCTCTGCGTCCTGTTTGCCTTTCTGGTCTGGGGCAGCCTGCTGGTGGTGCGTTTGACCTGACCCGCGGCGGCCCTGCCCATCTTCGCCATGACGGCCCGAAGCGATTCGCTTCGGGCCGTTTTTTGTGGGCGGTTTCTGAAGGTTAATGATCCGTCATGTCCACAGGTCATGCCCGTATACCCATTTATTGATTGCAAGGCCTGGCTGAAAGGCTTTGGATGGATCAGGTATTCCCTTGTGGTATGAGGGTCGGCGATAACGCCGTCATGCCCTCGAGATGTTTGCGTCATGCAGGACACATAACGATAAATTACGGGAAAACCGCGATGACACATTCCATTCGACCATGGGTTTTCTGGCCCGTGTTTCTGGTGCTGCTGGCCGCCGTTGTCACAAGCTTTGTCAATCTGGAAGGCTTTGTCAGCGTGGCCGGTGCGCTCAACACATTCGTTTTGAGTCACTTTTCGTGGCTTTTCAGCCTGGGCAGCTTCTATCTGCTGGTGCTGGGCATCATTATTTATGTCTCGCCACTGGGCCGTATCCGCATTGGCGGGGAGAAGGCCACGCCATTGCTGTCAAAGCTGCGCTGGTTTTCGATCACGCTGTGCACCACGCTGGCGGTTGGCATCCTTTTCTGGACCACGTCCGAGCCTTTGTATCACTTCCACGGCCCGGCGCCGGGGCTTGGCATCCCGCCCGAATCCCCTGAGGCCGCCCGCTTTGCCATCTCCAGCATGTTCCTGCACTGGACGTTTACCCCCTACGCCATTTACGCCGTACCGGCCCTGGTTTTTGCGCTGGTGTTTTACAACCGCCGCCAGCGCTTCTCGATCGCCAGTTTTTTCGAGCCGCTGTTTGGTCGGGCGCGCGTGCGCCGCGTCGGCGGGCTGATCGATGCCGTGGCGCTCTATGCACTGGTGGCCGGCATGGCCTCATCGCTGGGCACCGGCACGCTGACCATTACCGGCGGACTCAACGGCTACATCGGTGGAGAGACCAGCCCCTGGAAGCTGGGTATCGTGACCGCGCTGATCGTGACCACCTTCGTGATCTCGGCGGCCACCGGCCTGCAGCGCGGTATCGCCAGACTTTCCTCGCTCAACGCGTTCTTGTTGCTGGTGGTTGCCGTTTTTGTGCTGATTACCGGCCCGACGCTCTACATGCTGGGGCTGGGGGTGGAGTCGATCGGCACCTATCTGGACGGCTTTTTCGTACAAAGTCTTTATACCGGCACGGCGGCAGAGGACACCTGGGCGCAGTCGTGGAGCATCTTCTACTGGGCGGTGTGGTTCGCCTGGGCGCCGGTGACCTCGCTGTTTCTGGGACGCATCTCGCGCGGCTATACGGTGCGCGAATTTCTCAACATCAATCTGATCCTGCCGGCGCTGTGTGCGATGGCCTGGATCATCATCTTCTCGACCAGCGCGCTGCATCTGGACATGGCCGACAACTCGAAGCTCTATGCCCTGCTCAACAACGCAGGTATCGAACAGGTGCTTTACAGCTTCTTTGGCGAGCTGCCTCTGGGCGCCATTACCGTACCGCTTTTGCTGTTCATCGCCTTTATCTCCTACGTAACGGCGGCGGATTCCAATACCGATGCCATCGGTAATCTGTGCACTCGTGGGCTGACCGCCGATTCCGACATGACCAGCTCTTTGCCCATGAAGGTGGTGTGGGGCGTGATCATCGGCACCGTCTCCTGGGTCATGACCAGCTTCGTCGGCATCGAGGGGGTGAAGATGCTTTCCAACCTGGGCGGGCTGCCGGCGATGCTGATGATTCTGCTGGCCAGCGTCTCGATCTGGCGCTGGATCGGTGATCCCTCACGAATCAATGAGCCGCCGCTTTTCGAGCAGACGGCCGATTATCTCTCGGAAAACGTGCTGTCGGAAAATGTGCTCTCGGATAACGGGCCGTCGGAAAATGCGTCGTCGGGCAGCATGAGTGGCGACACCACGGACCGCCACGCCACGACGACTGAACCCCCCTCCACGACCGAACGGGCCGCAAGACAATGAACATCAGGGATGACTTTCCTCACCGCGTGCGTCATATCGACAATACCTGGATCACGCTTTCCGACGGCACCCGGCTGGCCGCGCGCATCTGGCTGCCGGAAGACGCCGAGCAGCATCCGGTTCCGGCGATCCTGGAATATCTGCCCTATCGCAAGCGCGACGGCACGGCAGTGCGCGATGAGCTGACCCATCCGTATCTGGCCGGGCACGGCTACGCCTGCGTGCGGGTCGACATGCGCGGCAACGGCGAATCCGACGGGCTGATGCAGGATGAGTATGCCCCGCAGGAGCAGGCCGACGGGCTAGAGGTGATCGACTGGATCGCATCGCAGCCCTGGTGTACCGGCAAACTCGGCATGATGGGCATCTCGTGGGGCGGCTTTAACGGCCTGCAGCTGGCCGCGCTGCGCCCCGAGCCGCTCAAGGCGATCATCACGCTGTGCTCCACCGATGACCGCTACGCCGATGATATCCACTACAAGGGCGGCAACATGCTGCTGGAAAATCTCGGCTGGGCGGCAACCATGCTGAGCTTTTCGGCCGCCGTGCCCGACCCGCAGCTGGTAGGCGAGCGCTGGCGCGAGATGTGGCTCAACCGGCTTGAGAACATGCCACTGCTGGCGCAAACCTGGCTTGGCCATCAGCACCGTGATGACTACTGGCGCCACGGCTCGGTGTGTGAAAACTACGGCGATATCGAGGCGGCGGTCTATGCCATCAGCGGCTGGGGTGATGCCTACATGAACGCGATCCCGCGGATGATGGAACAGCTCACCTGTCCCAAAAAGGCGCTGGTGGGTCCCTGGATTCACAAGTACCCGCACTTTGCGATCCCTGATCCGGCCATCGGTTTTCTGCAGGAGGCGCTGCGCTGGTGGGACTACTGGTTGAAGGATATCGACACCGGGATCATGGAGGAACCCGAGTGCACCTTCTATCTGCAGGACGGCCTGCCGCCGGCGCCAAAGTATGACGTGCGCCCGGGGCAGTGGGTGCGCACGCATGGCTGGCCGGCACCCGATGATGAGGTCGAGACGACCACGCTGATGCTGGGCGATCATGGGCTGGTGGCGCGCGGGGAACTGAGCGAATCACGGCGAATTACCTCGCCGCTGACGGCCGGCTCATTGCAGGGCGAATACATCGGGCTCTGGTACGGCGCCGATTTTCCGCCCGACCAGCGCCGCGATGACGGTCTGGCGCTGACCTTTGACTCCGAGCCGTGGGCGGCAGGGCTTGAACTGCTGGGCCAACCGACCATTGAGGTGTCACTGGCCAGCGACACCGACGGCGGCCAGCTCAATGTGCGCCTGTGTGACGTCTCGCCCGACGGCGAAAGCGCGCTGATCACCTATGGCACGCTCAATCTCAACCTGCGTAACGATCCGGGTGTGATCGAGCCGCCCGTGCCGGGGGCGCCCCTGCAGATTCGCCTGGCGATGGATCTGATCGGCTATCGCCTGCCGAAAGGCCATCGACTGCGCGTGGCGCTATCGAGTGCCAGCTTTCCACTGGTGTGGTCGCCGAAACAGCGCTCGGATCTGACCCTTTTGGCCGGTACGCCGCGTCTGGAGCTGCCGGTCTCCAGAACGGCCCATATCGATATGCCGTTCGAACCGCCCGAGACAGCCACGCCCTGCCGGCTGGAAACGCTGCGCCCCGGGGTGCCAAAGCGCACGATCAGTGAGGATGTGGGCAGCGGTGAGGTCAGCGTGACCGTGGAAGATGACATGGGCGACGTGCGCTTTGTCGATCACGGATTGAGAGTCGATCAGCGCGCGCGTGAGGTCTATACCAGCCACCCCACGGATGCCACGAAAACGCGTGCCGAGATCCAGTGGACCTACCGGGCGAGTCGCAATGAGGGGGCGGGGCAGTTTTCGGTCGAGGTCGAAAGCCGCTATCAGCTTCGCTGCGACGAGACGAACTTTTATCTTGACGCTTCACAGGTGGCGCGTGAGGGGAATCGGGTCGTCAGCGAGCGCCAGTGGGCGCACACCATCGCGCGTACGGCGATCTGACGGTGTCCTGTCGACCGGGGCGGGCATGCTATGCTGGCCCGCCCCGGCCGGCAGGAGTGTTTTTCATGTCTGCACGTCATGCGTTGCCGCCCCTGAACTGTCTGCGTGCCTTCGAGGCGGCGGCACGCCTTGCCAGTATCACCCGGGCCAGCCACGAGCTGGCCCTGACCCAGAGCGCCGTGAGTCGTCAGATTCAGCGGCTCGAGAGCGATCTGGAACAGCCGCTTTTCGAACGACAGCAGACCGGGCTGGCTCTGACCGAAACCGGCGAGCGCTATTACCGGCTCGTTCAGCGCCTTTTACGCGAGCTGGGTGAGGCCAGCGCCGAGATTCGCCGTCGCCCGAACGAGCAGAGCCTGACCATCGCCTCATCACCCACCATCGCCTCCTTCTGGCTGTCGCGCCAGCTGAGCGACTTTCAGGCCCGCCATCCGGACATCAGCATCCGCATGCTGATCATCGAGGACCCCAATCGACTGGAGCCGGGCGAGTGCGACCTGGGCATCTACTACCACCTGCCCGACGAAATCGACCCGCCCGGCATGACAGCGCAGGCGATTTTTGATCACGAGGCGGTCGCCGTGCTCTGCTCGCCGACCTATCTGGCCCGCGAGGGCCGACCCGACAGCGTCGAGACACTGCTGTCACGTCATGTGCTGATGGTGGTCGAGGATCATTACCATGACTGGCTGACCTGGCAGTGCTGGTGCGAGACGCTGGGGGAGAGGTGGCAGACACCGGCGCGCACGCTGTCCGCCAACAGCTACCAGCTCCTGATGAACGCAACGCTTGCCGGTCAGGGGGTGACGCTGGGCTGGACACGGCTTCTGGAACACGAACTGCGGGAGGGGCTACTGGTCAGCGCCCTCGATACCCGCATTGAAAGCCGTGGGCGACTGTCGCTGCTGACGCCGGGACAGTATCAGGGCACGCCGGCGGCCGGCCTGTTCCGACAGTGGCTGATGTCACGGGGCGACGACACGCGCCCGACCGAGCACTGACCGCGCCGGACTCATCGACGCGGCCTGAACCGGTCAGCGACTACCAGCTCTTGTAGGGCAAAAACTTGCCGTTCATGGTGATTTTGACGCGATCGCCCTTCGGGTCTTCCTCTCGCTCGACGTCCATCGAAAAGTCGATGGCGCTCATGATGCCGTCACCAAACTTTTCCTGAATGACGTCCTTGAGCGTCGGCCCGTAGACGCCGACCACTTCGTAGAGGCGATAAATCAGCGGGTCCTGCGGGATGGCGCCATCCCAAGTCTTGGTCGGATAGGCCTTGAGCGCTTCGATGAGCGCGTCATCTTCAAGCCCCAGAGCGCTGGCGATTTGTTGAGCGATGTCGGGTGGGGCGCTGTTCATGCCGTAGCACACGGAGGCGACCCAGACCGGCGAGCGGCCCACGGCCTCGCCCAGATCGTCCCAGCTCATCTTCTGACGCGCCCGGGCGGCCATCAGGGTGTGGTGCATTTCAATCCTGTCCATGACATGACCCTTTTGTCGATTGTTGGAAGTCACGTCACAGCTATAACACTGCATGCCGGTCAGGGCCAGCGGTGTATCAGCGCGAGGTGGGCGCTTGCGGGTCGATCAAAAGCGCCAGCGCCGGCATGACCTGCAGCTCGATGGCCGGGTCGATCATGTTGTCCGGCGGCGGTGACAAAAGCGGCGCCCAGGCACGCTCGAAGTCGACATCCGGGTGCAGTCGGGCCTCACCCAGGCGGGCCAGGTAGACTTCCAGCATGTCGAGCCGGCCATTTTCATCGGGGGCGGCGAAGCGCCCCAGCCAGGCGCTTTCCGGCATCGTTGAACCCTCGGCAAGAACGGCGGCCTGAAGCGCTGCCACGGCATGTGTCAGGGTGTCGTCGTCCGCATCACGGTCGACGGTGCTTTCGGGCAGGCCGTAGCGGCTCTGAGGCGCCTGGCGTATCAGCAGCACCTCGTCGCGGGCGCTGAGCAGGGCCAGCGCCACATGGCGCTGCGGCGGGCGACGCCCTGTCGCTTTGGGATTGGTATCGGTCATGTCAGTCAAGGCGCTGCCTCAGCGCCGGCAGAACCTCGTCGCTGAGCAGCGGGGCCAGCGAGAGCGTGTCGTCATCGAGTGCCATCCAGTGCAGCGTTTCGATTTCGCCACCGGGGGTGGCGTCCCCTTCAAAATTTTCGATGATAAATACATCGGCATCGATCTGCGTGTCGTCCTGGCGGCTGCGAAAGCGCCCGAGCATGATGCACTGTTCGTCCTCGAGCCCCTGCCCCAGACAGGGCGCACAGCAGCGCGACAGAGTCCCCAGCGGTGTTTCGCCATGTTGTGCGGAAGGCGCGCCCCCCGGCAGTGTAAAAAGGGACTGGCCTGCGCTTTTGACCACCAAAAGCCTGCCAGCGTTATCCAGCAGACAGCCGGCCACAATATGCGTTGTCATGAAAGGCTCCGATATCGGTAAAAGGGGTGGTGCCATACCGACCTTGAATGGCCGGCGGATGCTTCAGTGTGGCTGACCCGAACCTTCCCGGGCAAAGCGGGCAATAAAGCGCGCCATGGAGGGGCCGATGAGCACCACGGTGAAAAGGCGCAGTGCCTGCAGGGCGGCAACGATGGCCACATCGGCGTGGGTGTCGAGTGCGATGATGGTCATCGAATCCAGACCGCCGGGGCTGGTGGCCAGATAGAGCGTCAGAAAGTCGCTGTGCATCATCGGCACCAGCATCAGCGCCGACAGCGCACAGAAGGCAATCAGCATAATGGAGGCCAGCAGCATCCACTTGAAGGCATGCATGACGCTGCGCACGGTCTGTCGGTCAAAACGCAGTCCGACGTAAATGCCAATGCAGGCGTAGGCCGCCTCCAGCAGCGGCAGCGGCAGTTCGATATCGATGACGCCCGAAACCTGTACCACGGTGCCCAGCAGCATCGGGCCCAGCAGGGCGCCGGCCGGCAGCAGGCGATCACAGACGAGGATGCCCACGGCAATCAGTGCGATCGAGACCGCAAGCGAGAGCAGACCGTGCAGATCCCACGTCATGGTGTGAGACGGCCCGTGGGACTGTCCCGAGACGCCCAGAAAATGGCTGACCAGGGCGCCGGCCATGATCACGCAGAGCACGCGCACATACTGCATGGTGGCAACGATGCGTGGGTCGGCGTTGGCCTGTTCCGACATGGCGACCATCGCCGCCGCCGCGCCCGGCGTGGTGCCCCAGGCGGCGGTGGTGCCGGGCAGGCCGCCGTAGCGCACCAGCAAAATCCCCACCACGGTGCTCAGCACCAGCGTGACCACGGTGGCCAGCACCATCGCCGGCCAGCTTTCGGCGATGGTGGAGAGCACCGTCAGCGTCATCGCCTGGGCAATCAGCAGCCCAATCACCCCCTGACCCGACTTGAACAGCACCCGCGGCAGTTTCAGCCCGCCGACGGTGACGCCAAAGACGACAGACACCGCCATGGGCCCGATCAGGGCGCCGGCCGGCATGTGCACCAGCTGCAGTAAAAGGCTTGCCAGGCCACAGGCGCTTAACAGCAGTGTCCAGCGAAAAAGGGAAGAGGCAGGCAGACGATCGGCGAGCAAGGTGGTCAGGCTCCAGCAGCGAACAAAAGGATCATTGGCGGTGGCGCGATTATGACGTATCAGGCCACGCTGTCGCTGCCGCGTGGTCGATAAAGGGCCACGGCATTGTCATGCAGAGCCAGCATGGCGTTGGTATCGCCCAGGGTGTTGTGCAAAAGCTCGATATCGCCTTCGTTGAAAGGACGCGGCGCGCGCGTGCCCGGTAGATCGGTGCCAAACAGCAGGGCATGGGGGTTGATATCGGCGATGGCGGCAAGCGTTGCCGGCACGTCCAGCGAGACGCGCCCGAAACCTGTGGCCTTGACGCGTGCGCCCGCCTCAACCAGTGCCAGCAGGGTGGGCAGCCCCTCCTGCGACAGCCCCAGGTGATCGATGACCATCGAGGGCAGGGCGCGCAGCAGGGTCAGATGCGGGGCAAGATCGTGGGCATCGGCATAGATCTCGCAGTGCCAGCCGACCACGTCGAAAACGCGTCGGGCCTGGCGGATCATGGCGGCGATGTCCGTTTCGATACCGCGTCTGAGATTGAACCGGATGGCCCGGACACCGGCCTCGTCGAGCTCGAGCAGGCGCTCATCGCTGGTCTCGTCGGGCAGCTGGGTCACGCCCACGAAATCTCCGCCCAGCGTTTCCAGCGCTGCGAGCAGATAATTCTGGTCGGTGCCCTGAAAGGAGCCCGAGACAATGGCACCGCCCCGGATGGCCAGCCCGCGAGTGGCCTTGCGGTAATCCTCGACGGTGAAGGGCTCGGGGCGATAGCCCTGATTGTCGATCAGCGCAAAGCGGGGGTCGATGATATGCAGGTGCGCATCGAAGCAGCCGTGCGGCTCACGATGGTCGTGTCGGTAGTGTCCGTTGAAGGGAATAACCTCAGCCATGGCAACTCCTTGATCATCCAGTGATCGCGAGACAGCGCGTTTCGTGTCCCGGACAGACATGACAAGCATGCGGGGTGATGGCTCGGACTGCAATCTTCGTTATGCTGACAGACAACGGATCAAAGAGAGGCCCTTCCATGTCACTGCAAGCCGCCCTGACGGGCCTGCCTGAAGCACTGCAGTCCCAGGCACGTCGTACCCTCGAGACGTTTGATGAGGCGCTGCTGGCGCGTCTGGGCGAAGAGCGCCTGCGTGAACTGGTCACGACCGTTACCGCCAGCGATTTTGTGGCCCGGGCCCTTTCCCATGATGGCGTCATGCTTGATCGCCTGCTCTCGCATGAAGAGCTGGTCGCCGCGCCGGGGCGAGAGACGCTCGAGCACTGGCTTGACAGCGCGCTTGAAGGGGCGGCCACCGAGGCGGACATGCAGCAGGTGCTGCGCCGGTTTCGACGTGAGCGCATGGTGGCGATCATCTGGCGCGACCGTAACGACCATGCCGATGCCTGGGCAATCGCGGCCGCCGTGTCGCGACTGGCCGAGGTCTGCATGGAGGCGGCCCTGCGCTGGCACGAAGGGGCGATGGCCGCGCGCTACGGCGCGCCGTCACCAGACAGCGAAGGACGGCCTCAGCGCATGGTGATCCTCGGCATGGGCAAGCTGGGGGCCGGCGAGCTCAATCTCTCCTCCGACATTGATCTGATCTTTGCCTACCCCGAAAAGGGTCAGACACAGGGCGGGGAGCGCACCCTGGAGCATCAGGAGTACTTCACCCGGCTGGGCCAGAAGGTCATCTCTGCTCTCGATGCCATCACGACAGACGGCTTTGTTTTTCGCGTGGACATGCGTCTGCGACCCCTGGGGGATGGCGGGCCGCTGACCGGCAGCTTTGCCAGTATGCTGTCCTATTACCAGAGCCAGGGGCGCGAGTGGGAGCGCTACGCCATGCTCAAGGCGCGCCCGGTGGCCGGTGATCTTGAGGCGGGCCAGCGCCTTCTGGGGGATCTCAGACCCTTTGTCTATCGCAAGTACATCGACTTTGGCGCGATCGAATCGCTGCGCGAGATGAAGGCGTTGATCAACCGTGAGGTCAGACGGCGCGGGCGCGAGGACGATATCAAGCTGGGTGCCGGTGGCATTCGGGAAGTGGAGTTTGTTGTTCAGGCCTTTCAGCTGATTCGCGGCGGGCGCGTGACCGAGCTGCAAACGCCCTCGCTCAAGCGGGCGCTGGCCGAGCTTGAGCGCCTTGAAATCATGTCACGCCATGACGTGCGCGCCCTGCAGGCCGACTACGTTTTCCTGCGCGACCTTGAACATGCCCTGCAGGGGCTGGAAGACCGCCAGACCCAGTCGCTGCCCGACGAGGACCTTCCCCGGGCCCGGATTGCCTTCGCCATGGGTCATGAGCACTGGGAAGGGCTGGTGGCGAATCTTGACGAGGTACGGCGCCGAGTGCGCGAGCGTTTCGATGAGGTCATCGCCCCGCCGGAAGAGGAAGATCATGAGCTGATCGAGGCCGGCGCGCTGGAGGAGTGGCGGGCGCTGTGGCAGGAAGCCTTTGACGATGAGGCCGCCATCGCTTTGCTGTCCGAGGCCGGCTTTCGCGACCCGCCGCGGGCGCGCGAGCGTCTGCTCAAGCTGCGCCACGGACGCGCCGTGACCGGCATGCAGCGCATCGGCTTTGAGCGTCTGGAAGCTTTGATGCCGGTGTTGTTGTCCAACGTGGCCACCACGGAAACCCCGGATATCACGCTGGAGCGCGTGCTGGCGCTGGTGGAGGCCGTACTGCGCCGTACGGCCTATCTGTCGCTGCTCAAGGAAAATCCCGATGCGCTGACGCAGTTTGTGCGGTTGTGCAGTGCCAGCGCCTGGATCAGCGAACAGCTGGCGCGCTACCCGGTGCTGCTCGATGAGCTGCTCGACCCGCGCAATCTCTACACGCCGCCCGAGCGCAGCGAACTCGAAGACGAGCTGCGTCAGACCCTGTCGCGACTGCCGCCCGGTGACGAGGAGAGCCAGCTCGAGGCGCTGCGACTGTTTCGTCATGCGCGCGTGCTCAACGTGGCAGCGGCCGATGTGGCCGGAGCGCGCCCGCTGATGGTGGTCAGCGATCATCTGACCATGATTGCCGAGGTGGTGCTCGAGGCTGTGGTGCAGCTGGCCTGGCAGGGTCTGACGGCGCGCTACGGCTATCCCCGAAGGCGCGACGGCAGCCACGCCGGCGCCGAGGAGATCGATTTTCTGGTGGTGGGCTACGGCAAGCTGGGGGGGATCGAGCTGGGCTACGGATCCGATCTGGATCTGGTCTTTTTGCACGACGCCGACCCGCGCGGTAGTACCAACGGGCCGCGCAGTCTCGACAACCCGGTGTTTTACGCGCGCATGGGCCAGCGCATCATCCACATGCTGACGACCACGACGCCGGCCGGCGTGCTCTATGAGGTGGATATGCGCCTGCGCCCGTCGGGCAATTCGGGGCTTTTGGTGTCGTCGCTGGAGGCCTTTGCCGACTACCAGCGGCGCGAAGCGTGGGTATGGGAGCATCAGGCACTGGTGCGCGCCCGCGCCGTGGCCGGCAGCCGGATACTGGCCAAACGCTTTGACGACATTCGCCGCGAGACGCTTTCCAGCGAGTCCGATGTGGCCACGCTCAAGCGCGAAGTGGTGGCCATGCGCGAGAAGATGCGACAGCACCTGGGCAGCAGCGCGCAATCCCGCAGCGCCGGCTGGTTTCATCTCAAGCAGGACCCGGGCGGCATGGTCGATATCGAGTTCATGAATCAGTTTGCGGTGCTGGCCATGGGGCATCGGGAGAAGGCGCTTCTGACCTACACCGACAACATGCGCATTCTGGAGACGCTGGAGTCGTCCGGCCATCTGCCGTTTGAAGGCGCCGAGCAGCTGCGCAAGGCTTGGCTTGCCTATCGCGATGCCAGCCACCGTGCGGCGCTGACCCGTTCCGGCTCACTGGTACCGGAAGACGGATTCGAGGTGCACCGCGAGGCGGTTCGCGCCCTGTGGCAGCGCTACCTTGGGCCCGAAGACGATGCCGCCGACAGTGTACAAACGCCAGCCGATCATTGAGTGCCTGCGCCCACTCAGCGTCCCTTGAGGCGCGGCAGTACCTGATGTTTCCAGCCCCGTCGCAGCAGCGACAGCCAGCGGGGAGTGGCCTTCAGGCGCTGCTCGGTAGGCGTCAGCGCCCGCCCGGTCAGCCGACGCTTGAACTTGAGGGTGCCGGCCATGTCGCTGCGGCGCAGCCGGTTCATGACGGGGCGCAGGGGGCTGCGCGGTGTGGCATGAAAGGCCGAGGCAAAATCGATCAAAACGAGACGACCATCGTAGCGGACCAGGATGTTGGTCCAGCGAAGGTCGTTATGGGTGACATCAAAGCGATGCAGTTCGCCCATCATGCGCTGGATCTCGCCGTAGCGTACCGCAACGCTGCGTCGGTAGGCCTCGCCGAGGTCCATCCCGTCAACGGCTGACATGTAAAAAGCGTAGCGACCGGCAAATCCCTTGAAATCCGGTGCGTGTGCCCAGTCGCGGAGATGTCTGAGCATGCGCGCCTCGCGCTTCATCAGATAGCGCGCCAGCGGTGCCAGAGCCGTGTGCTGCCAGCGCCTGTAATCCTTGCATACGACGGTTTCACCGCGATGGGCGGTCAGTATCACGTCGGCCTTGAGCAGGCCGCCGGCCTGCTGAAGGGTTACTTCCTGTTCGGCCGTATCAGGCGCACGAGATGGACCGGCGTCACGCCAGGCCTCGTTGGCGGCGGTGTCCGGGGTATCGATGGGCCCTTCACCGGCGGTGGCGAGGCCTTGCTCCCGGTCATCTGACGTTGAGGTTTCGACAGAGGGTGCCTGTCGAGACGAAAAGGAATGACGAAATACCATGAAACACCTGATACCGGGGCTGCACTGCGCAGGTCAGTGACAAGAAGGGAAAAGCCAGATACGACAAAAAAGTTAACCTGCTAACGTTAATCTTAATATTATTTTAATTTCAGGTCGAACCCGGATTGGAGGCTCACGGGCGGGGCGGTACGCACGACATGGGGCTTATTGCCTCGCGCGAGGAAAGATCAAACAGAAAGGGTGTTGCGGGAGAGGGGCAGGCTGACGTCGGCCTGCAGCGTGACCGCCCGAAAGTGGGCGGTCGAGCGAAGACTTGCCTGAGCGCGATCAGCTGTTCTGATTGGTACGCGGGTCACGTCCGATGGGATGGGCTTCTCCGCGCGCTTTTGCCAGCTTGATCTGGCGCTGGCGTTCGCGGGCACCGGCGCGGGTTTTCTCGGGCAGATTGTCCCAGCAGTGCGGGCAGCTGATGCCCGGCTCGTAGCAGGGGGAGCGCTGATCCTCGGCAGAAATGGGGCGCCGGCAGGCGTGGCACTGATCGAACTCGCCCTCGCTCAGGTCATGACGCACGGTGACCCGGTTATCAAACACGAAGCAGTCGCCGCGCCAGCGTGAATCCTGCTCGGGTACCGTTTCCAGATATTTCAGAATACCGCCCTTGAGGTGATACACCTCCTCGAATCCCTGCGCCAGCATGTAGCTGGACGCCTTCTCACAGCGAATGCCGCCGGTGCAGAACATGGCAACCTTTTTGTGTTTTGCCGGATCGTAATGCGCCTGCACATACTCGGGAAACTCGCGAAACGATCGGGTCTTCGGGTCCACGGCGCCTTCAAACGTGCCGATCTCGACCTCGTAGTCGTTGCGCGTGTCGATCAGGAGCACTTCCGGGTCGCTGATCAGATCGTTCCACTGCTCGGGCTCAACATAGGTGCCCACGCGATGGTTGGGGTCCACGCCCTCCACGCCCAGGGTCACGATCTCGCGCTTGAGCTTGACCTTGGTGCGGTAAAACGGCTGCGCCTGCGCCCGGGACTCCTTGTGCTCGAGATCGGCAAGCCGCGGGTCGCCCTTGAGCCAGTCCAGCAACGCGTCGATGCTGTCTCGTGTGCCCGAGACGGTGCCGTTGATGCCTTCCTCGGCCAGCAGTAGCGTGCCCTTGACGTCACGGTCGCGCATGGCGCCGAGCAGCGGTTCACGAAGGGCCTCATAATCAGGCAGGGAGACAAACTTGTAGAGGGCAGCCACCACGATGGGGCCCTCATCGGGTGTATCAGGATGTGTCATGCGTTTCTCCAGGCAGTCGCCCTCGCAAGGGGCGGACCAGGGGGAATGAATACAGGCCCGGGTGGGCCGCGGCGCGTATTTTACGCATCCGCCTCATCGGTTGCACCTGTTCGGGCCGGTTCCGGTGATCGCCGGGAAAGCGGCGGGTGCGGCGTCTCATCGCGCAGCGCCTCGACGGCACTGATATGATCAGAAGACCGGGCCGTGGCAATGGCCTGACAACGATGCAACACCTGCGAACCCATGGCGCAGGACAACGTACAGCGGAAGGGCTCATGTCTCGAACAGTCTACGTCAACGGCCGGTACGTGCCGGAAAGTGAAGCCAGCGTCTCGGTATTTGATCGCGGCTTTCTGTTTGCCGACGGCATCTACGAAGTCACGGCCGTACTCAACGGCCGGCTGGTGGATTTCGAGGGGCACGTGGCGCGTCTGCACCGTTCGCTCAACGAGCTGAACATGCATCTCGCGCTCAACGACAACGCTCTGCGCGACATTCACCGCCAGCTCATCGACAAGAACGCCCTCGAGGAAGGGCTGGTCTATCTGCAGGTCACCCGTGGCGTCGCGGATCGGGACTTTGCCTATCCCGAGGCGTCCACGCCGGTCACGCTGGTGGCGTTTACCCAGCAAAAGGCGATCATCGACAGCCCGCTGGCCGAGCGTGGCCTCAACGTTATTTCCCTGCCGGACATGCGCTGGGGACGCCGTGACATCAAGACCGTTCAGCTTTTGTATCCATCCATGGCCAAGATGGAGGCCAAAAAACGCGGTGCCGATGATGCCTGGCTGGTGGAGTCGGGGCTGGTGACCGAGGCGTCCTCCAGCAACGCCTGGATCGTCGATCACGACAACACGCTGATCACCCGTGAACTGTCGCGCTCGCTTCTGCACGGCATTACGCGTCGGGCGATCATGCAGCTTGCCCGTCAAAACGACATGAAGGTCGAAGAGCGCGGCTTTACCATCAAGGAGGCGCAAAACGCCCGGGAGGCTTTCGTCACCTCGGCGACCTCGCTGTTATATCCGGTGGTGTCGATCGATCAACGCGTCGTGGGCAAGGGCCGGCCAGGGGCTGTCGCAGGCGCCCTGCGCAGGCTCTATGTCGATGCAAGCCTTCAATCGCTGGATGCCGGTCAGGGACAGGCCTGAACGTGTCCTGAAATTCTCGCGGCGGGATTCAGTTACGTCCGGTCCGGTCGATAGAGACGCCACAGGGTGTGGGGTGACGATAACAGAGCGCCGGAGGGCTGAAGGCCGGGGGCGCTGCTCTGAAGGAGCGTTGACGTGCCGGATGGATACAGGCGTTGGAAACGGGAACAGGAAGAAAGGCGGCTGGCCGTACTGAAAGAGCTTGGCGTGCTGGACACACCGCGCGAGGAGCGTTTTGACGTCATTACGCGGCTTTTGAGCCGTGATTTTGATGTGCCGATTTCGATGATTTCGCTGGTGGATGATTCCCGGGTCTGGTTTAAATCGGAAGTCGGTCTGGAAGGCATCGAGGCGGTGCCTCGCGAGATGACCTTCTGCAGTCAGGCGATCAGGGCGTCACGCATCATGGTGGTCGAGGATGCCACCCGGGATGAGCGTTTTCGCGACAGCCCGCTGGTCACCGGCGAGATGGCGCTGCGGTTTTATGCCGGTGCCGTGATTCATTCGCCGCAGCGAGAGCCGCTCGGTGCGGTCTGTATTATCGATCACACGCCGCGCAGGATGAGTTATCGCGACCGGTGTCAGCTGATCGACTTTGCAGCCCATGTGGGCCGTGAGCTGGCAGGTGTCACAAAAGCGCCGTTGCAGGGGGCGCTTGAAAGAAATTGATGAGCACGCCCCGGCCATGACCGGGGCGTGTGGCGCCCATCAGAGCGTGGGCGACCATACATGGGGCAGGAAGCGATAGCCCTGCGTGTCTTTCACGATATGGCCGATGCCGGGGAAGTCCAGATGGTGACCGGCCACCATGAGTTTTTCTTCGGCAACGCGCGCGAGAATCTCACGACGCGTCTCCAAGGCCTGTTCGCCGTCAACGTCGAAAAGCACCCCGGCGTTGGGCTCGGGCAACTGAATATGCGGCAAATGCACGATATCGCCCCACAGCAGCAGCCGCTCGCCGGCGGATTCGATTAGATAGCCGCTGTGGCCGGGAGTATGCCCCGGCAGCGCCACGCGGGTCACGCCATCCATGATCCGGTCATTATCGATGCGCTCGATCCGGTCACGATTGACCTCGAGCACGCGGTGGGCCACGTCAAACTGCTGGGAAAACATGTCGGAGGCTTCAGCCGGTGCCTGCTGCTGCCAGAAATCCAGCTCCTCGCCCGGCACCAGAATGCGCGCATTGGCAAACGCCGGTTGATCATCTGACGTTATCAGTCCGCCGATATGGTCCGGATGCAGATGCGTGACCAGTACGATATCGATGGCCTCGGGCAGTACGCCGATATCGGCCAGCCCCTGCGACAGGCGGGCGCCTTCTTCATCGGCCAGGGCACCGAAGCCGGTATCCACCAGCACGCGCTGATCGCCGATGTGCAGCAGATAGGCGTTAAGCGTGATACGCGGCGGAGTGGGGCGCAGGCTCTGCTCGTGAAGCGCTTGTGCGCGTGAGGCGTCGAGGTGCTGAATCAGCTCCAGCGACCCCTGCATGTACGCATCCATCAGCGTCGAAACAACGATCTCGCCGACGCGCAGGTGGTGAACATTGGCAGGCTGCTGATCGGGAAGCAGGCTATCGTTCATGGGACCTCCAGTCATGAATATCGATGGGGCCAGCATAGCGCCTCGCAGGGAGATCGCCAGCCCCCGGTGTCCAGGCGCTCGGCTGGAGCAGACCGATATCCGGGCATAAAAAAAGCGCCTGTCGGTGAAGACAGGCGCCTTGAATACTTGGTCGGAATAGCAGGATTCGAACCTACGACCTCTGCCTCCCGAAGGCAGCGCTCTACCAAGCTGAGCTATATTCCGAGTGTCACGAGTTCGTCATGACGGTGCGCATTATACTGCGTGTTTTCGTGAATGCAAGCCCCTGTCAGGCATGACGATCCACGGCCTGGCGCACCAGCAGTTCCAGGCTTTCGCGATAGGGGGAGGGCGGCAGCAGCGTGAGCTGCTCAAGCGCGCGATCCACCATCTCATGGGCACGCGATCGGGTGTACTCCAGCGCACCGGTATCGCGCACGATGGTCAGTACTTCGTCGAGGTAGGACAGACCGCCTTCGCCGATGGCCCGGCGCACCACGCTGGCCTGCGCCGGACTGCCCACGGCCATGGCACGAATCAGGGGCAGGGTCGGCTTGCCCTCGGCCAGATCATCGCCCACGTTCTTGCCCATTTCGGTGGCGTTGCCCTGATAATCCAGCAGATCGTCGATAAGCTGAAAGGCAAGCCCCAGATAGCGCCCATAAAGCTTGAGCGCCTCGATCTGGGCCTCGCTGCCCTCGGCCACCATGGCGCCGGTATGGGAGGCGGCCTCGAACAGCATGGCCGTCTTGCCCTGAATGGTGTCGAAGTAGGCGGCTTCATCAATGTCGGCGTTGCCGATATTGGTCAGCTGCAGGACTTCACCTTCGGCAATGATGGAGGTGGCGTTGGACAAAACGGCCATGATCGGCATCGAGCCGACCTCGACCATCATCTCGAACGAGCGCGAGTAGAGAAAATCACCGACCAGCACCGAGGGGGCGTTGCCCCAGGTGTCGTTGGCCGTGGCACGACCGCGTCGCAGGTGGGACTCATCGACCACATCGTCATGCAAAAGCGTCGAGGTGTGCATGAACTCGATCAGGGCGGCCAGCGTAATGTGCTGGTGGCCTTCATAACCCAGCGCTCTGGCCGATAGCAGGGCCAGCAGCGGCCGCACGCGCTTGCCACCGCTTTCAATGATGTAGTTGCCGATCGTTTCGATCAGGGGAACGTGGGAGGCAAGCTGCGCGCGGATGGTGCGGTCAACAGCTGCGAAGTCTTCCATGACGGGTTCATGGGTCCTGGAGACGCTGGGTGAAACGACTTGGCTGTTCACAGTGAACCTCGGGCTTCTAGTCCCTGCAGGCATGGGCCCGGGCCGGCAGGACAACAGGGTGCTTGGGTTTGCCGGGCAGTCTTCTCGAAGGCCCTTTGGGCGTCGAAGCGACATGGATGCCCGGTATGCTAGGTAACCCCTTCATGGGCGTCAAGATGCATCATGCCGGGCCTTGAGTTGCCCCGCGCACGCGGTTATAATTCGCGCCCTTAACTCATCGTGCTCCCTGTAAGATGGCTCGACCTCATTGATTGACGAGGCTTTTGGGCCACTTGCCACAGGTCGATGAAGCAGCCAACCGGATGAGTCAATTGGAGAATTCCATGTACGCAGTAATCAAAAGCGGCGGCAAGCAGTATCGCGTCCAGGAAGGCCAGCGCCTCAAGCTGGAAAAACTGGATGTGGCCACTGGTGACAGCATTGATTTCGATCAGGTGCTGATGGTCGGCGGTGACGACGTCAAGATCGGTGCACCGCTGGTGTCAGGCGCTGTTGTCAAGGCAGAGGTCGTCTCTCACGGCCGCGGCGAGAAGGTTCATATCCTCAAGTTCCGTCGCCGCAAGCACAGCATGAAGCGTCAGGGCCACCGTCAGTGGTACACTGAAGTCAAAATCACCGGAATTACTGCGTAAGCGTTTTCCGCATTTTCAGGAGGTCATACTCATGGCTCACAAGAAGGCCGCAGGTAGTACCCGTAACGGTCGCGATTCCGAGTCCAAACGTCTCGGCGTCAAGCTCTTCGGTGGTCAGGAAGCCTCTGCCGGCAGCATCATTGTTCGTCAGCGTGGCACTCGTTTCCACGCTGGTACAGGCGTCGGCGTCGGTCGTGACTTTACCCTGTTCGCACTTCGCGACGGTCAGGTGAAGTTCGAGACCAAGGGTCCGAAAAAGCGCAAGCACGTCAGCATCGTCTCCGCCTGAGACCGCTGACTGCTTAAAAAGCCCCGCTCAGGCGGGGCTTTTTTTTATCATGTGGGTCTATTGGTACATCAGACTCACGGGCGGTTGTGGCATGCCGGGCGTTATACGCTCGCCATCGGCATTTGCCTGAACGACAGTTCTTTATTTTTCGATAATCGGTTTTTGTATACAGGGCGACGAGTCGCCGGGAGTAGTGGCATGCAGTTCGTCGATGAAGCCTCGATCACGGTGGCCGCCGGTAACGGGGGCAGTGGCTGCGTCAGCTTTCGCCGTGAAAAGTACGTACCGCGCGGCGGGCCGGACGGTGGTGATGGCGGTTACGGCGGCAGCGTCATTCTGGTCGGTGATGAGTCGCTCAATACGCTGATCGATTTCAAGTTTCAGCGCTTTCACAAGGCGCCCAACGGCCAGCCCGGCCGCGGCAGTCAGATGAACGGCCGCAAGGGCGAGGACCTGTTCGTACAGGTCCCGGTCGGCACGACCGTGATCGATGTCGAAACCCTCGAGGTCATCGGCGACATCACCGCCGTGGGCCAGGAGCTCCGAGTAGCACAGGGCGGGCGTCGTGGTCTGGGCAACGTACATTTCAAGTCCTCGACCAACCGTACGCCGCGTCAGAGCGTGCCTTCGGGCGAGGGCGAGCGTCGTGAGCTGCGCCTTGAGCTCAAGCTGATGGCCGACGTCGGTCTGCTGGGTATGCCCAATGCCGGCAAATCGACACTGATCCGCTCCGTGTCGGCCGCGCGTCCCAAGGTGGCGGACTATCCGTTTACAACGCTGGTGCCCAATCTCGGTGTCGTGAAGCTGGGGCTGCATGAACACTTTGTCATGGCCGATGTGCCGGGGCTGATCGAGGGCGCCGCCGACGGTGCCGGGCTCGGGCTTCGCTTTCTCAAGCACCTGACCCGCACGCGCCTGTTGCTGCACGTCATCGATGTGGCGCCCTTTGATGAAAGCGATCCGGTCGAGTCGGCCGAAAAGATCATTCACGAGCTTGAGCAGTATTCGCCGACGCTGGCCGAAAGTCCGCGCTGGCTGGTGCTCAACAAGTGCGACCTGGTCGATGATGACGCGCGCGAAGCCATGCTCGAGCGCATCGTCGAGCGGCTGAACTGGGACGGCCCGATCTTTCGCATCTCTGCCATTGCCGGGCAGGGCACGGATGAGCTGGTGCAGGCCGTGCATCGCTGGCTTGTCGAGCAGCGCCGGCTTGAGCAGGACGATGAAGATTTCGCCGCGCGCACGCGGGCCATTCGCGAGCGGATGGAAGCCGAGGCCGTGGCACGCACCGAGGCGCGTCTGGCCTTCATGGCCGGGCGCCAGCGTCGCGATGTCGACAGCGGTGATGGTGATGGTGATGACGATGACTTCGACGATGATGATTTCGATGTCGAAGTGGAATACAAGCCCTGAGTCCTGCCGGGCATGAGACCGGATCCGGAGAGCACGATGATGGAGCAGGCGGTAGCGGGCAGTCGCAGTCAGGTCACACGGCTGCGTCGTGTGGTGGTCAAGATCGGCAGTGCGCTGTTGACCAACGACGGGCGCGGGCTGGATGAAACGGCCATTGGTGGCTGGGTGGATCAGCTTGCCGAGCTGCATCGACGCGGTGTCGAGGTGGTGCTGGTCTCCTCCGGCGCCGTGGCCGAGGGCATGGTCCGGCTGGGCTGGCAGGTGCGACCGAGTGCACTGCATGATCTGCAGGCCGCCGCGGCCGTGGGGCAGACCGGGCTGGTGCGCAGCTATGAGGATCATTTCGCCCGCTATGACATTCGTACCGCGCAGATCCTTTTGACGCACGATGATCTGTCCAACCGCAAGCGCTACCTTAATGCCCGCTCGGCCCTGCGCACCCTGATCGATCTAAACGTGGTGGCGATCGTCAACGAAAACGACACGGTCGTGACCGACGAGATTCGCTTTGGTGACAACGACACCCTGGGCGCGCTGGTGGTCAATCTGCTGGAGGCCGATGCCCTGATTATCCTGACCGATCAGGAGGGGCTTTATAATGCCGATCCCCGCAAGGATGCCGATGCACAGCTGATCAGCGAGGGCAAGGCGGACGACCCGCGCTGGGTGGCCGTGGCCGGCGATGGTGGCAAGCTGGGACGGGGTGGCATGGCCACCAAGATTCGTGCGGCCCGGCTTGCCGCGCGCTCCGGGGCGCTGACGCTGATTGCCAGCGGTCGCCAGCCGCAGGTGTTGTCGCGTCTGCTTGATGGCGAGAACATCGGTACGCTGCTGGTGCCCGAGCATGCGCCGATGACGGCGCGCAAGCGCTGGCTGGCCGGGCAGCTGCAGGTGCGCGGTACATTGACGCTGGATCAGGGCGCCGTGGCACGCGTGTGTCAGCGTGGCTCCAGCCTTTTGCCGGTGGGTGTCACGGCGGTCGAGGGCAGTTTTCGCCGCGGTGACATGGTGTTGTGTGTCGATGGCGAGGGCGAGCCGGTTGCCAAGGGGCTGGCCAATTACGATGCCCAGGACACCGGGCGGATTCTGGGTGTGCCGACCCATGACATCGTGGCGCATCTGGGCTATATCGAGGCGCCCGAGCTCATTCATCGTGACAACATGGTGATTCTTCGCGACCCCTGATCCGGGGCTGGTATTGCCTTATGGGCGCTGCTAGAATGCCGCCTCTCTTGTGAAGGTGCCCACCCAAGAGGCGCTTTTATCAAAATTCATCAACGTCAACACTCCAGGGAGTAGACGATGGCCAATACCCGTCAGGCTCGCAAGCGCGCCGTCCAGTCAGAGCGCCGCCGCCAGAAAAATGCCAGCCAGCGTTCCATGGTGCGCACGCACATCAAGCGTGTCATCAAGGCGATCAGCACCGGCGATCACAGCGCCGCCATGGCCGAGTTCCGTGTTGCTCAGCGTATAATCGACCGCATCGCTGACAAGAGCGCCTACGACAAGAATCGCGCCGCTCGTACCAAGAGCCGTCTGAATGCGCGTATCAAGGCGCTGGCTGCCTGATAACAGGGCAACGTCCTGTTGTAGACAGCAGCATCTGCAAAAAAACCGGCTTCGGCCGGTTTTTTTGCGTATTCAGGCCGTGTGGCGATGGATGACACGGGGCATCATGTGCCCCCTTTCAGGATGGGAGATGGCATCTCGTGAGTGCTGAAGCAAGCAGGTCAAAGGGCGCCGGATTACTGCGTTCGGGCATGGTCGTGGGCGTCATGACGATGCTGTCACGGGTGCTGGGGCTGGCGCGCGATGTGGTGGTGGCCACGTTCTTTGGCGCCGGCAGCGGGGCCGATGCCTTTTTCATCGCTTTCAGAATTCCCAACTTTCTGCGCCGCCTGTTTGCAGAAGGCGCCTTCAATCAGGCCTTCGTGCCGGTGCTGTCAGAGTACGCCTCCCAGCGCGAGCGCAGGGAGGTCAGAGAGCTTCTGGATGCCACGGCCGGCACGCTTGCCGTGGTACTGCTGGGGATTACGGTACTGGCGGTGCTCTGCTCGCCCTGGCTGGTCTGGGTCTTTGCGCCCGGCTTTCATGACGACGGTCACGGCAAGCTGGCGCTGACCGCCGAGATGCTGCGCCTGACCTTTCCCTATCTGCTTTTGATTTCGCTGACGGCCTTTTCAGGCAGCGTGCTTAACAGCTACGGACGCTTTGCCGTACCGGCCTTTACGCCGGTGCTTTTGAACCTGTCGATGATCGGAGCGGCGCTGTGGCTTGCGCCGCTGCTGGAGGTTCCGGTCATGGCGCTGGCGTGGGGCGTGTTGATTGCAGGCGTTGCGCAGCTTTTGTTTCAGATTCCGTTTCTAATGCGTCTAGGGCTGTTGCCGCGGCTGCGTCCCAACTTTCGCCACACCGGTGTTCGCCGCATTCTGCGCCTGATGGGGCCGGCCATGTTCGGAGTGTCGGTGTCACAGATCAATCTGCTGCTCGACACCGTGCTGGCCTCGATACTGGTCGGCGGCAGCGTCTCCTGGCTTTATTATTCCGATCGTCTGGTGGAACTACCGCTCGGGGTGTTTGGCATCGCGATCGGCACCGTGATCCTGCCGGCCCTGTCGCGTCAGCATGCCAGCGATGATCCACATCGTTTTGCTCGCATGATCGACTGGGGCATTCGTGCGGTGCTGCTGATCGGGCTACCGGCAGCGCTGGCATTGATCGTGCTGGCCGAGCCGCTTTTGATCACACTCTTTCATTACGGGGCGATGACCGATCACGATATCGTCATGGCCTCCCAGAGCCTGCGGGCCTATGCCCTCGGGCTGGTAGCCTTCATGCTGATCAAGGTGCTGGCGCCTGGCTACTACGCGCGTCAGGATACGAAAACGCCGGTCAAGATCGGCATCATTGCCATGGTCGCCAACATGGCCTTTAACCTGATGTTGATGTGGCCGCTTGCCCATGCCGGGCTGGCGCTGGCCACGGCGATGTCGGCCTGGCTCAATGCGATCCTTCTGGGGCGCGGTCTGTTAAAGCGCGACGTTTTGCATTTTCAGCCCGGCTGGGGCCGACTCTCCCTGCAGCTTCTGGTGGGCTGTGTGCTGCTCACCGGCGGGCTCTGGTGGTTCACCCCCGACTGGCATCAGTGGCTCTCATGGGGGATCGAGCAGCGCCTTGCCATGCTGATGGGCCTGATCATTGCCGCCATGGCCGTGTATTTTACCTGGCTGGGGCTTGCCGGGGTGCGCGTACGTCATTTCAAACTGCGGGGCTGATGTCTGTCCGTTGGCGGTGTACAGCGCTATAATCGAAGGTTTATCACGGCGGGCAGCAGTGGGCATGGAACTGATTAGAGGGTTACATAATCTACGCCCCCGGCATCGGGGCAGTGTTGTCACCATCGGCAATTTTGATGGGGTCCATCTTGGCCATCAGGCCATTCTGGATCAGTTAAAGGCGCATGCCCGCCAGCATGACCTGCCGGCTGTGGTCGTGGTATTTGAGCCCCAGCCGCGCGAGTATTTCGCCGGTGATCAGGCCCCGCCCCGGCTGACGCGACTCAGCGACAAGGTGCGCCTGCTGGGCCGCTATGGCGCCGATCGGGTGCTGTGCCTGCCGTTTAACCGCCGCCTGCGCGAGCTTTCGGCACACGAGTTTGTCGATCGTGTCCTGATTCAGGGGCTGGGCGTTCGCCACCTGGTGGTGGGCGACGATTTCCGTTTCGGCTGTGATCGTGCCGGCGATTTTGATCTACTCAGGACAGTCGGTGAACAGGTCGGCTTTTCGGTCGAGCACACGCGGACCTTTCAGATCGGCGGCGAGCGGGTTTCCAGCACCCGGGTGCGTACTCTGCTGGCATCGGGCAACTTCGAGCAGGCCGAGCAGCTTTTGGGACGGCCCTTCAGTCTGGAAGGGCGTGTGGTCAAGGATCGCCAGCTGGGCCGCACGATTGGCGTGCCCACGGCCAATCTGCCGCTGGTACCGGGCCCGCTGGTGTTGCGCGGCGTGCTGGCAGCGATGACCCGGCTCGAGGACGGTCGTGAAGTGCCGGGGGTACTCAATATCGGCTGGCGACCCACGGTCGGCGCGGATCGGCCGGTTCTGGAAGTGCACCTTTTTGACTTTGATGAGTCCCTTTACGGACAGCGTCTGGTTGTCATGCCGTGCGCCAGACTGCGCGGCGAAGAGACCTTTGCTTCCATCGATGAACTCAAGCGCCGCATTCATCTGGATATCGACCAGGCGCGCGACTATTTCCAGCAACACGCTTTCCAGCAGCACGCTGCTGACGCCGCGGGCGCCTTGCCCGATGCAGAAGGGGTGGATGCATCATTGCCTTCCTGCCGCTATCCCATGGCCTCGGCGCCACTGGCGGCGGAACGCAGCAAACATGAACAGTGACGGCTGACCATCAGGTTATGAGCGACTACAAGCATACGTTGAATCTGCCCCATACCGACTTCCCCATGCGCGGCATGCTGCCCAAGCAGGAGCCGGGCCGGGTCTCGCAGTGGCAGGACATGAATCTGTACCAGCGCCTGCGTGCCGCGCGTGCCGGGGCGCCTCTGTTCGTGCTGCATGATGGCCCGCCCTATGCCAACGGCAGCATCCACATCGGCCATGCGCTCAACAAGATCCTGAAGGACATCATCGTCAAGTCGAAGAATCTGTCAGGCTTTGATGCGCCCTATGTGCCGGGCTGGGACTGTCACGGGTTGCCCATCGAGCACCGCGTGGAAACCACCCATGGCAAGCACATGGAGCCGGCGAAGGCGCGCGCGCTGTGTCGTGAATACGCCGCGGCCCAGATCGAGACCCAACTGGCCGATTTTGTACGCCTGGGCGTGATCGGCGACTGGGATCACCCTTATCGCACCATGGACTACGTCAACGAAGCCGGCGAAATCCGGGCGCTGGCCGACATGGTCGAGGCGGGGTTCGTCTTCAAGGGGCTCAAGCCGGTCAACTGGTGCTTTGACTGTGGTTCGGCACTGGCCGAAGCCGAAGTGGAGTATCAGGACAAGCAGTCCGATGCCATCGATGTCGCCTTCCCGGTAGAGGACGCCGACAGACTCGCCGAGGCCTTTGGGCTCGACACGCTGGCCAAACCGGCCGCGGCAGTAATCTGGACCACCACGCCATGGACCATCCCGGCCAACCAGGCGCTCAACGTGCATCCGGACTTCACCTATGCGCTGGTGGATACCGGCGAGCGGCTGCTGATGCTGGCCGAAGAGCTGGTCGAAAGCTCTCTGGAACGTTTCGGCCTGAGCGGTGAAGTGGTTGCAACGACAGCGGGCCAGGCGCTGGATCGGATCAACTTCCGCCATCCCTTTTATGACCGTCTGTCGCCGGTCTATCTAGCCGACTACGTCGAAAGTGAAATCGGAAGCACGGGTATCGTTCACTCAGCGCCGTCCTACGGTGTGGACGACTTCAATACCTGCCGCGCCCACGGGATGAGCTTTGACGAAATGCTCAACCCGGTGCAGGGCAACGGCGTCTACATCGATGACCTGCCCTTTTTTGGCGGTCAGATGATCTGGAAGGCCAACCCGCACATCATCGAAAAGCTCGAGGAAGTGGGCGCGCTGATGGCACACAAGCCCATCACCCACAGCTATATGCACTGCTGGCGCCACAAGTCTCCCGTGATCTATCGCGCCACGGCGCAGTGGTTTGTGGGCATGGACATTCAGGGCCGGGATGGCAAAACGCTTCGCGAGCGGGCGCTTGAAGGTGTTGAGGCCACGCAGTTCACACCGGCCTGGGGCAAGGCACGGCTTCACAGCATGATCGCCAATCGTCCGGACTGGTGCATCTCGCGTCAGCGCAACTGGGGCGTACCGATCCCGTTTTTCCTGCACAAGCAGACCGGTGAGCTGCATCCGCGCACCGTCGAGCTCATGGAAGAAGTGGCCCAGCGTGTGGAAAAAGAGGGGATCGATGCCTGGTTTGGCCTCGACCCTGAAACGCTGCTGGGAGCGGATGCCGGCGACTATGACAAGGTGATGGACACCCTGGATGTCTGGTTTGACTCCGGCACTACTCACCGTCATGTACTGCGCGGTTCGCATCCCCAGGGCCATGAAAACGGCCCGCTGGCCGATCTTTATCTTGAAGGCTCGGATCAGCACCGCGGCTGGTTCCACTCCTCGCTTTTGACCGGCTCGGCCATCGATGGCCATGCGCCGTATCGCCAGCTTCTGACCCACGGCTTCACGGTCGATGCCCAGGGGCGCAAGCAGTCAAAATCGCTGGGTAACGTGGTCGCGCCGCAGGCCGTCATGGACAAGCTGGGCGCCGACATTTTGCGCCTGTGGGTGTCCTCGACCGACTACTCGGGCGAGATGGCGGTGTCTGACGAGATCCTCAAGCGAACCGCCGACGTCTATCGCCGGATTCGCAACACCTCGCGCTTTTTGCTGAGCAACCTGAACGGTTTCGACCCGACGCGTGACATGGTGGCCTTTGAGGACATGATCGCGCTGGATCGCTGGGTCATCGATCGTACTGCCCTGTTGCAGGCGCGCATTCAAACGGCGTATGAGGAGTACCGTTTCCGCGACGTCTATCAACAGGTGCATGATTTCTGCGCCCGCGATCTGGGCGGCTTTTACCTGGATATCATCAAGGATCGCCAGTACACCACTCAGGCCGATTCGCTGGCGCGCCGCAGCTGTCAGAGCGCGCTCTATCACGTGATCGAGGCGCTGTCGCGCTGGATTGCACCGATTCTGTCGTTTACCGCCGAAGAGATCTTTGAGCATATCCCCGGCGAGCGCGGCGACAGCGTGCTGCTGGAGACCTGGTATGAGGGGCTGACCACGCTGCCGGAAGACGCCACCATGGGGCGTGCGTTCTGGGATCGTGTGATCGAGGTCAAGCAGGCGGTCAACAAGCAGCTCGAGGATGCGCGCAATGAAGGCGTTATCAAGGGCGCGCTGGACAGCGAGGTCACCCTGTACGTGGATGACGAGCGCCATGCGCTGCTGTCACGTTTCGAGGATGAGCTGCGCTTTGTGCTGATCACCTCCGAGGCCACGCTGGCGCCGCTGGGTGAGGGTAGCGAGGCCCGGGCCACCGAGCTTGACGGTCTGAAAGTGGACATCCGCCTGAGCGATTTTGACAAGGATGAGCGCAGCTGGGAGCGTCGCGCCGACGTGGGCGCCGATCCGGACTATCCGACGCTGTCGGCACGCTCGATTGCCAATCTGCCGGATGGCCCCGGTGAGGTACGCCGCTATGCCTAAAGGGCAATACGCGCACGCACGCTATACGCTGCGCTGGTGGTGGCTGTCGCTGGCCGTCATCGTACTGGATCTGGGCACCAAGGCATGGGCCAGCATGGCGCTTGCCTATGCACGCCCGGTCGAGGTGCTGCCGTTTTTCAATCTGACGCTTTTGCACAACACCGGGGCGGCGTTCAGCTTTTTGTCCGAGCACGCGGGCTGGCAGCGCTGGTTTTTTGCCCTGATCGCCGTGGGCGCCGTTATTGCGCTGAGCATCTGGCTGGCCCGGCTGGATCGCCATGACCGGCTCAATCAGGTGTCGATCACGCTGATCATCGGCGGGGCCATTGGCAATCTGTTTGACCGCCTGGTTCACGGCTATGTGGTGGATTTCCTATCCTTTCACTGGCAGGGCTGGTACTACCCGGCCTTTAACATCGCTGATAGCGCCATCGTTTTAGGTGCTGCGGGCATTATCATTGCTTCGTTCAAGCGTGACAAAAACGATACTTCACAGCCGGAGCGCCATCATGACGGATAAATCCTGCGATCAACACGGCAATGACGCAGGTCTTGCGGCCGACGATAATATGACGATTGCCATCCATTTCACCCTGCGCCTGGAAGATGGCACCGAGGTGGATACGACCCGCGGCAAGCGTCAGGCCGAGTTCGTTTTCGGTGACGGCAATCTACCGCCCGGGTTTGAAAAGCCGATCAGAGGCATGCGGGTCGGCGAGACACGCCTGGTGGATGTGGCGCCGGAGCATGCCTTCGGCCCCTGGAATCCTCAGAACGTGCAGATGCTCAAGCGCGCCGATTTTGAGGATCAGGACGCGCTGGAGGAGGGCGTGGTCATGTCCTTTGCCGACCCGACCGGCGGTGGTGAACTGCCCGGCGTTATCAAATCGGTGGATGAGCGCCAGGTCGAGGTGGATTTCAATCATCCGCTGGCCGGGCGCACGCTGAGCTTCGAGGTGGAAGTGCTGGCCGTTATGCCGGCCACCACTCACTGAGTGCATTTCACGATGGGGCCGGTCGGCCCCGTCGCCGTTCGCCCATCAGGGGCCTGATGTGCGACACTGATACCATTATCCAACAGCGAGGTGGCCCATGCAGATCAGGCTGGCCAATCCACGTGGTTTCTGCGCAGGCGTTGATCGCGCCATCGATATCGTCAACCGGGCACTCGATGTCTTCGGTGCGCCGATCTATGTTCGCCATGAAGTGGTTCATAACCGCTATGTGGTGGAAACATTGCGCGAGCGCGGCGCCATCTTCGTCGAAGAACTTGACGAGATTCCCGACGACAATATCGTCATCTTTTCGGCGCATGGCGTCTCGCGCGCCGTACAGCAGGAAGCCGAGCGCCGCGGGCTGCGCATCTTTGATGCGACCTGTCCGCTGGTGACCAAGGTTCATATGGAAGTGCTGCGCTACGCCAGACGCGGGCGTGAGTGCATTCTGATCGGCCATGCCGGGCATCCGGAAGTCGAAGGGACCATGGGACGCTATGACGACAGCTATGGCGGGGCCATCTATCTCGTGGAAGACGAGGCGGATGCGCGTGCGCTGACGGTCCGGGATCCCGAAAATCTTTCGTTTGTGACCCAGACCACGCTGTCGATGGATGACACCTCAAGGGTCATCGATGCGCTGCGCGAAACCTTCCCGGCCATTCAGGGACCGCGCAAGGACGACATCTGCTATGCCACGCAAAATCGCCAGGACGCCGTACGCGAGCTGGCCGAGCAGTGCGATGTGCTGCTGGTCGTCGGTAGTGCCAATAGTTCGAACTCCAATCGTTTGGCCGAACTGGCCGAGCGGATGGGCACGCCGGCATGGCTGATCGATGATGCCGAGTCGATGCAGGGCGAGTGGTTCAAGGATTGCCGCATCGTTGGCGTCACCGCCGGTGCCAGTGCTCCCGAAGTGCTGGTCAAGGGCGTGATTGACCGTCTCAAGGCGCTGGGCGGTCATGAGCCGGAAGAGCTTGAAGGGCGTGAGGAGACCATTACCTTCTCGATGCCGAAAGAGCTGCGCGAGAAGGTGATCGTCAGCGCCTAGAGACACCTGGGAGGCCTGTATGGGAGATCTGCTGCTCTGGGTCGTGCTGTTTGTGCTGGCGTTTGCCGGCATGGAGTTCATCGCCTGGTTTACGCATCGCTATATCATGCACGGCTTTCTGTGGTGCTGGCATCGCTCGCATCACAGCGAGCGTCACGGACTTTTCGAACTCAACGACCTGTTCGCTGTCTTCTTTGCGCTGCCCTCCGTTGTATTGATCTACAGAGGGCTCAACGGCCATCCCTTCGAGCTGGCGCTGGGACTGGGCATCGCCGCCTACGGGCTGGTCTATTTCATGTTTCATGACGGGCTGGTACATCGACGCTTTCCGGTGCCGTTCAATCGACAGCAGCGCTTCTGGAAAAAACGCATTCAGGCGCACCGCATGCACCACGCTGTGGAAACCAGGGAGGGCGCTGTCTCTTTCGGCTTTCTGGTAACCCGGCCCATCAACCGATTGAAGCGGGAGCTGGCGGCGCGGCGGCGCTCCTGATACACCGGTTTTCTTCTGCCTGCTTCACCCGTTCGCGGTGAAGCAGCCTGTCTGTCATCTCAAGTTATGACTCTCTCATGCCGATAGGAGCGCTGTTCAGCGCCCGGATTCGACATGATGTCTCACACCTGTATTCCCTCCACACAGCGAGGCTTTAGCCTGCTGGAAGTACTGGTCGCCATGGTGGTGCTGAGCCTTGGCGCCATGGGTGTCATGGGCCTGGTGCTGCATGCCCAGCAGGCCAATGAGCAGGCGCTGCAGCGCGGTCGTGCCACTTTGCTGGTCAATGACATGCTGGAGCGGGTGCGTGCCAATGCCAGCCTTGATGCGATGGCCGTCTATAACGTGGGCGCACGTGCCCATGCGCCCATCGGTGATAACCAGCAGCAGGGAGGCAGCAATTGTCGGCAGGCGAACTGCGACGCTCAGGCACTGGCGCGTTTTGATCTTGCCGATTGGGAACACCAGATCATGCAGGCCCAGGGCGAGCATCGCCGCCTTGATGGTCTGCCGCAGGCCCATGCCTGCATTGCCATGACACCGCAGGCGCAGCGTTTCGACGTCACCGTGACGCTGGTCTGGCGCGGCAGCGGCCGGGGCAGTGACACAAACGAGCCGACCTGTGGCAGCGCCGATATCACCAGTGCGCGGCAAAGCGTTACTGCCAGCAGTCGCTACCATCCGGTTCGCGGCTGATGACGCCCATCTCCTCTCCCGAGCATGCCCAGCGAGGCGTTACCCTGCTTGAAATGATGATTGCCATGGCGCTCGGGCTGCTGGTGCTTTCTGCCGTGATCGTGCTCTACATGCAGACCGCCCGCAGCTTTCACCAGCAGCACGCCATGGCGGACCTGCAGGTTCGCGGGCGCATGGCCACCCAGCTGCTGGGCGAGGAGCTGCGTCGCACGGGGTTCTGGGGTGAAATCATGACGCCGGCGCGCGGTGACAACTGCCGCGAAATAAACGTCGACGTCGAATGTGCCCTGCCTGTCTGGGGCGGCGATGCGGCTCGGGCTAAAGCGCTTGGCCTTGTGCCGCAAGGGGCAATCACGCCTGACAGCAGCGCGTCGCGCCCGGCGGCCGTCGTGGCCGTACGTTACGCCGACCACGGCAACGGCACCTGCCTGACGCTTGATACCTCGCGACATCTCGCATTCGATCAGTCCTGTCAGGGCAACTGGCACTATCGTGACAGTATCTATTACCTGCGCATGGTGGATGATGACTACAGCGGCGAGCGCGTGCCGGCGCTCTACGTCAACCAGCGCAGCGCATCGGGTCGCCCCAACAGCAGCGAAATCGTGCGCCATATCGAGGCTCTGGAAGTGGAGTGGGGTCGTGACGACACCGGTGACGGCAGCGCCAATCGCTTTTATGACAGTCAGTCCGTGGCTCAGTGGCAGATTGCAGACTGGGACCGGGTCGTGGCTGCCCGACTCTACATCGTGATGCGTAGCGAGAAGATGGCGCAGCCGATGCCGGCGCGTGAGTTTCTGATCGCCGGACGCACGATCACCTTCGAGGCCGACCACTATCAGCGACGCCTGTTCGTCACCACGGCAACGCTTCGCAACGCCCGTCTCAGGGGGGCATATGGTCTCTGATCGCCGCCAGGAAGGCTTTACGCTGGTCATCGGGCTGATTCTGCTGGCCGCCATGACGCTGCTGGCCGTATCGCTGGCTCAACGAGGCCTTCTCGATACTCGCCTTGCCCATTTTGCCGAGACCGGCGTGCAGCGCTTTCAACAGCAGGATGGACAGATCGACACGCAACTGGCCCGGCTTGATGCGCTCATGCCGGCCTATCTGACGCAGCCATGCAGTGAAAACGCTTCGGTTCCTGAGGCCGACACGCAGCTGAGCGTGCAGCGACTGTGTCTGGACGATGGCCAGGCCGGACTTTCAAGCGCGGTGCGCGAGCAGCTGGAGCGTCGCTATGCCACAAGTCTTGCCGCCCCCGGTAACCAGGCGCTCAAACACTATCGTTATTTCAATCTGCGCGCCGTGCCGGAAGACTTTGACGACGCTTTCGATCAGGGGCAGGGCGTCTACCAGGGTGTGGTGACGCTGAGTACGGGAGGCACGCAGTGAATAGTGACGTTTGCAGGCCATGGCGGTATTTCCTGGCGCTGATCGTGCTGATGGCGAGTCTTGCGGCGTCGTGTCTCGCGCGTGCCGACGATGTGGACATCTATCTGCCGGCCTATCAGGCCAGTGGCGGCGGCGGACAGCCACAGGTCATGCTGATCATCGATACCTCGGCGAGCATGAAGGAGATGGTGGGTAGCAGCCGTCAGTCACGCCTTCAGGTTACCAGGGACATCATCACCGGTCTGGTCAGCAAGCACCCCGGTATCAACTTTTCCCTGAGCGTCTTCAACGACAACAGTGCCACCATCCAGTGCAACTGGTTCGGCGGCAATTGCCGGGCTCAGGAGCGCTATAACGGCGGGCGCGTTGTGCAGGCCTTCACCAGTGCGCCTCGCCAGAGCGGCACCGAGCGTCTGGAGCTTTTGAATATCATTGGCGATCTTCAAGCCAATACGTCCACCCCCCTGTGCGAAACCATGGCCGAGGTATATCGCTATATTTCCGGCCAGCCCGTGGTGTATGGCAGTGACAGCGGTGGTGCAACACCGCCACGGGATCGCAGGGCCGAAGAGGGTAACGGACGTTATCATCGTCCGCTGCGGCCCTGTGAAAATGTCTATGTCATCTATATGACCGACGGAATGCCGCAATGGGATACCAGCGCCAACGCCGATATACGAGCACTGACGGGCAAAACCTGCGGGCTTTATGACGCGGTGGATCCGCTGGATGTTACGCGTGTGCTGCGACAGGAAAACTGTCTCCCCCAGCTGACGCACTTCATGGCCGAAAAGGATCTGGCGCCCGGGCTTGAGGGCACCCAGCATGCCTACACCTTCACCATTGGCTTTACCACGAAGCAGCGTCTTCTTGAGGACGCCGCCCAGCCCCCGCCGGGCATCTCGCAGGGCTATTACGAGGCCAATGATCGCGACGGTCTGGATCTGGCCTTCAGCCGGATACTGGGTAGCATCATCGAAAACGAAATCCAGGCGCAGCGCTTCACCATGGCCACCAATGTTGAAGGGACTGAAAATCTGGGACAGGTCTATTCGCCGGCCTTTCTGCCGCGAGGCTATGTGCCCTGGACCGGCAATCTGAAAAAATTTGCCGTGGATACCAGCCAGCCCAGCAACCCCGTCAAAAGGGATCTCTGGAGCCAGGGGACGGCCGAGATTGCCGCACCGGACAGCGTGGAGCAGGGCGGCGCCGGCGCGCGTATCCGGGAGCAGGTGAGCTCCGGCCGGAAAATTTATACCGATATCGGCAGAAGTGGCAGCTTCAGGCCGCTGGCCAGGCCCCGCCCTCAGCAGGGTCTTGATACCGATGGCATCGATGATCGCGCTATGACCGTACTCAATCAGGCCGGCTACAGCCCGCGTCAGCTGGCGGACTGGGTCTATGGGCTCGATGTCACCAATGACAGCGAGACCGATATCCGGCCATGGGTGATGGGCGACATCGTGCATTCGCAGCCGCTGGCCATTAACTATGGCTGCGCTGATGCACAGTCGGGCTGCTCGGCAGGCAACCAGCGCATTCGCATTTTCGTGGGCACCAACGAAGGGCTGCTGCATGCCATCGACGACACCAACGGGGCCGAGCGATGGGCCTTCTGGCCGCGCGAGACGGCAGGCATGGCCGTGTATCGCATGCTCAATACCCGCCCCGACTATCCCTGGCCCAAAAAGGAGGGCGGTCAGGCGTATCGATCCCAGTCGACGCATTACGGTGTGGATGGCTCGCCGGGCGCCTGGCTTGCCCATGGCACAAGACTCGATGCCGCGGGCAAGCGTCACTTAACCCTTGAAAAGGCGGTACTGGCGTTTGGCTTCGGTCGTGGTGGCCGCGGCTATTACGGCCTGAATGTTATCGACCCGGACGAGCCGAAGCTGGCCTGGCGTGCCCTGGAACCCGACTGGGGGCAAAGCTGGTCCACCCCGGTGGCGGTAACGCTGACCGACGGGCGCGCTGTCTTTCTGGTCGGCATGGGTTATGACATCACGGCCGATCGAGGCCCGGCTCGATTTGGTGCGGGCATGGCGGTCATCGATGCGCGCGATGGCAACGTTATCGCGTCACTGAAAGGGCCGGCCGACAGCGTGCCGGCCACCGTCACGCCGGTGGATCGAGACTTTGACGGGACGGTGGATGGCGCCTTTTTCGGGGATACCGGCGGCAATGTCTGGTTTGCCGATCTGCGTCTGGGCGATGACGGCAGGAATAAAAAAAGAACGCCGGCAGACTGGCAGCTTCATCAGGTGGCAGCGCTCGGGCGTCATGATCAGCAGGGCGTTGATCGACGTTTTTTCAACCGCGCCAGCCTGGTGCGAACCTACCTGGATCAAAAGCCCGTGGATCTTTTGATGCTGGGCAGCGGCGATCGCGCCAATCCGCTGCGCAGTGACAGCCGGGACGCCTTTTATATTCTTGAAGTCAGCCAATGGCTTGATGGTTCTCATGGCGGCAGCAGGCCTGCCATGCTCAACAATAATGACCTAATTGAGTCGCCGGTGCAGGGGACGTCCTATACACTCGGCGCTCCGGTGGATCGTCAGGGATTTTTGAACATGAAAGCCTTCCATGGGTGGCGATTAATGCTGCCCGAAGGCATGAAAGTGTTGTCTGATGCCTCAACCATCGCCGGCAATACGCTTTTTACGACTTATTCCCCTGAAGTCCCTGACAACATGTGTATGGCGGTCCGCGGCATCTCGCGCCTGTACGGCTTTTCCCTGCCGGTCTGGCGCGACAACGGGCATCAGCATGAGCAGCAATCAGCGACGGTCAGAAGCACGGATATGGGCCGCTATCTACAGGAAACGCCTGCCCTTTTGATTGAAGGGTTGCGTACTCGCGTTCTCGATAGTGACAGGGCCCGCCAGGTGGCGTCAGTGCTTGAACACGATAAAAAGGCGGCAGGTACGGACGACGGCGAGCGCTGTGGTCAGTACGATGCCGAGGACGGCGCCTTTCGCGAATGTCTGGTGACGGCACCGCTGTGGTGGTATCAGCAGTAGCCGTAACAGACACGGCATGCCACCACAGTGACGCGTCACGTCACAACATAACAATGGCCCACAAGGGCCGGGTGCAGGGAACGGATGCTGGGAATTTACGAGCAGATCTTCGGGAGCAGCGATACCCGGCGCATGGCCCGCTGGCTACGACTGCTGCTGTTCATGCTGGCCTACTTGGTGCTGGCCTTGGCGGGCATGCAGCTGTCGCATTTTGATGCGGCGGTGGTGGCACCATGGCTTGCGGCACCTCTGGCCATCGGGGCGCTGGTGCGTTTGCACCCGCGTGACTGGCTGATACCGCTGGTTGGTATTGCACTGGCTGATCTGCTGGCCCACGCCATCTGCCACGCCCCCCACGGCATCCCCCGCTATACCATCATCAACATCGTTGAAATCCTGGTCGGTGCTTTCTGGCTTCGCTGGCGCCATGGGAACACGTCGAGCATGGCCAGTATCCCGTCGTTTCTGAGTGCCCTGCTGGTCAGCGCCTTTTTAATACCGCTGATCGGCTCGGTGATGCTGGCGCTGACGGAGCCCTGGCAGGACTCGGGGGTTTTCCAGCTGTGGTGGGGGCGCTATATCTCCGGATGTCTGGGAATGCTCGTCATGCTGCCCGTAACGCTCAGCAGTGCCATCAGCCGCTGGCGGTTGCTGCTTGGCCAGGGCATTGCTACCTCTTTCAATGCCATGCTGCTGCTGACCGTTTCGGCCAATATCGTCATCGTATGGTTTTTCCCCAATGAAATGGTCTGGAGTATCGTGGCACTGCTGCTCGGGGCGCTGCTGTTTGATTTTTTCCGAAGCGCTTTGCTCAACGTGGTCAGCGTCATCTCGCTGGCCGTGCTGATGTATCTTTGCCAGCGATGGAAAATGCTTGAGTTCAGCATGTTCCACTATATTGCCATCGCCCTGACGGTCCTGCCGGCGCTGCTTCTGTCCACGGCGCTGCATGGATTGCGACGCGAGCAGGCGCAGCTGTTGCAAAGCGAGCAGCGGTGGAAGTCGGCCCTGGAAGGCAGCGGGCAGGGCGTCTGGGAGATCGATCTGGTACACCGCCAGATCAAGGCGTCTCTGGAGGCGCGTCGTTTGCTCGGAGAAAGCGGGCTTTCTGTCTGCTCGATGGCCTACTGGCGCGAGAAAACCCATCCCGATGATGTGGCGCTCGTGGAGCAGGCACTCGAGTCACATCTGGCAGGGCGGGTGCCGCTGTATGTGGCGGAATATCGTGTACGTCAAAAGGATGGCGGCTATCGCTGGTATCAGTCGCGTGGCAAGGTCATGCAGTTTGACGAACAGGGCCGGCCACTGCAGATGATCGGGACGCTGATCGATATTCACGCCGCCCGTCAGGCCGAATTCGAGCGTGAACAGCTGGCCCGGGATCTGCAGGAAGAAAAGGAACGCCTGCAGGTGACGCTCAACTCGATCGGGGATGGGGTCATTGCCACCGACATGGCTGGCAGCGTCGTGTTCATGAACCCTGTGGCGGAAGAGATTACCGGCTGGACCTTCGAACAGGCCAGAATGTGTCAGCTGCAGGAGGTGTTTCATCTGCAGGGGGTGGACATGACCCCGCAGTCGTTCGAGCTGATCGATACCTGTCTGTCGCGTAATGAAGTCTGCATGACCGGTGATGACTCGGTGTTGATCAACAAAAACCGCCAGACACTCGAGGTCAAGGCGACGGCGGCACCGGTATGCACCGCCGGTGGCAGGGCCATGGGTGCCATTCTGGTCTTTCAGGATATGTCCCGGGCGCGTGAACTTCAGCGTCACCTGAGCTTTACGGCCAGTCATGACGCGCTGACCGGGCTGTATAACCGCCGGCGTTTCGAGCAGGAAGTCGAGGATGTCATTCGGCGCGGCGCCGAGATACCGGCCATTCTGGTCGTTTTGAATCTGGATCATTTCAGGATCATCAACGATTCAGCCGGCCATCTGGCAGGCGATGCCCTGTTGATCGAGGTGGCGCGCCTGATCGAGCAACATCTTGGTGCCGGTGATGTGTCCGCCCGCCTGGGCGGCGACGAATTCGGGCTTTTGCTGCAGGGGCGCGACATCGACACCGCTGCCGTATGGGTCGAAAAGGTGATCGAGGCCATCGGCGCTCTGCGGTTTTCATGGGATGGCCGGGTTCATGATGTCAGTGTCAGTGGAGGACTGATCCCCGTGGACGGCAGCGCCGATAATTTCAGTACCGTGATCAGCCGCGTCAATGTCGCCTGCTATACCTCCCGACAGTACGGTCGTAACCGGGCAACCATTTATCATCCGGGACAGGAGGATATCGAGCAGTATCATCGCGATATCTTCATGGCGGCCGGGCTGCGTGAAGCCATTGAACATGATCGCTTTGTCCTGTTTTGCCAGCGTATCGTGCCACTACAGGGTGAGGGCAGTGACTACCTGGAAATACTGGTCCGAATGCTGGGTCGGGAAGGCGAGATCGTGGCGCCGGGGGCATTCATTCCGGTGGCCGAACGCTACGGCATCATGGCCTTTGTAGATCGCTGGGTGATCGAGCGTGCCCTGGTTCACGATGGCGAGCAGTTAAAGCAGGTGCTCAACGGCCGTTCACTGAGCATCAACCTTTCGGCCAATTCCCTCAACGATGCAGGGTTTCTGCCCTGGCTGATGGAAATCCTGGCCCGGTCGCCGCTTTCACCCCGGGCGTTGATATTCGAGATCACGGAAACGGCGCTCATGAATCATCTGGATCTGGCGCGTGAGGTGATCGATGCGCTGCGCGAGGCAGGATGCCGTGTGGCACTGGATGACTTCGGCAGTGGACTGAGCTCTTTCAGCTATTTGCGCAACTTTGTGGTCGATATCATCAAGATCGATGGTGGGTTCATTCGCCACGTTAATGACAATGCCCTCGATCAGGTGATCGTTGATGCCATCAATCAGATCGCTCATCGGCTGGGCGCACTGACCGTGGCCGAGTTCATCGAAGACAGCGCCAGTGCGGACAGGCTTGTCAGGATGGGCGTCGATTACGCGCAGGGCTATTACATGCATCGGCCGATGCCACTTGAGCGGCTCTGGCTCGAGTAGGACGCGCCTTAGCAGCCATCCCCGGCATCGGTCGTCTGAAAGCGCAGGCGCCCGAGACGGTTGATGATCAGTCGCCTTGTCTTTCGAGCATGGCAGAGATAGAAGGTGCCGTTGAGCATGCTGCTTGAAAGCCGGGGATGGAAAACGAGCGCCTGTGACAGCCCCTGCCAGCGCAGGGTCACGGCGTCATGGCTTCGGTTGCGATAGCGGACATGCCCTTTGGCGTCCACCACCAGCAGATAGTGCCATCGGCCATCACAGCGTTTCCCATCGTGGCTGCCGCACAGCTTCCAGGCCCTGCCATGATCCAGACTGGCCATCTGCGCCTGCTGTATCAGCCCCTGTACATCGCGCATCTGGGCGTCCAGCGCGCGACTGGCATACCACTGTTGCGTCCAGGGGATACCCCAGCCGATCATCAGCGTCATAAAGGCCATGGCCATCATGGTGTCCAAAAGCGTGATTCCCTGCTGAGAACGCAAGACTCTATCCTTTCGGGTGGGCCTGCTGCGTTTAACGGCATGATGGAACCGATATTTAGCAATGGCTGATAAAGGGTTGGCACTGGAAGGTGGGCGCGCAGGAAACACGCAATAAGGGGACATGTGAACGCAAGCGACGCAATCGTGGTCGGCGGCGGCATCAATGGCATGATGAGCGCCTTGAAGCTGATACAACAGGGCTTTCGGGTTACGCTCGTGGAGCGCGGGCAGTGTGCGCGGGAGGCGTCCTGGGCCGGCGGGGGCATTCTGGTGCCGCTGTATCCCTGGCGCTACGGCGAGGCCATTGCGCGCCTTGATGCACTGGCAGCGCCGCAATGGCCTGATCTTGCCGGCATGCTGGCGGCTACCACCGGGATCGATCCGCAGTATACGGCTCACGGCATTATGCATGTCAGGGTCGAGGACGGCGCACGGGCCCGGGCATGGTCGATGCGTCATGACGACATGCTGTTGCCGCTTTCCTCAGCCCGGGCGCATGAGCAGCTGGGCCGGTGGGTGACGCCATCTCTTGACCCCGCGTTCTGGATGCCCACGCATGGCAGTATCAGAACGCCTCGATTGGGCCAGGCATTGAGACAGTGGCTGGTGAACCATCCGCGCGCCACGCTTGTAGAGCACTTTGAAGTCACTGCCCTGCTGACCGCCAAGGATCGGGTCGAGGGCGTGGCAGGGCCGCAGGGCAGGCATCTGGCGCCACGGGTCGTCATGGCGGGCGGGCCCTGGACGCGTGAGCTCCTGACACGTCACGTTCAGTTGCCCATCAAGCCCGTTCGCGGACAGATGCTGCTGTTTGAAGCCGGGCGCGCGCTGCTTCAGGGGGTCATGCTGATGAACGGCTTTTATCTGATTCCCCGACGTGATCACCACATCCTGGCCGGCAGTACCTTTGAGGACGTCGGCTTTGATCGCGCCACCACCGAGCAGGGCTACGCGCAGATTCATGCGAAGGCACTGGAGATGCTGCCGGCGCTTGAAAACGTTGAGGTAACGCATCACTGGGCGGGGTTGCGGCCGGGCTCGCCGGACAGCATCCCCTTCGTTGGCGCCGTGGGCGACATTGAAGGGCTTTACGTCAACGCCGGGCATGGCGGTAACGGGGTGGTGCTGTCACCGGCCACGGCGGATCTGCTGTGCGCGCATATGGCGGGCACACCGCCGCCGGTGGATCCTGCGCCCTACACCGTGTTTCGCTCAGGGTGAGCGGCGACGCGGCTGCGGTCCGTTACTGATAAAGCGTGCCTGATGGTCCTGACAGCAGAACCAGTGTCTGTCGCCCGGGAGATGGCGCGACACCTCGTTGACGTGAGGGTCCTCCAGCGCGTTATGACGTGACACATGAACATGACAGTAGGCGCAGCGTACCATCGCTTCTCCGGAAGCCGGGGTCGGCGGATGCGGCCTGCGCTGACGCTTCAGGCGTCGATAGAAAAGCCACCCCAGCCACAGCAGGGCAGCCAAAATAATCAGTCGGGCCATGAATGAATTCGGACTCCTGAAATGCTGTAAGCAGACCACAGGCCCTGTTCAAGCGGGCCGTGACGAAACAGAGGGTGTGGTTGTGCGCCATGATGGCGACGCCATCGTGGCGTCTGAAAGCAAAAGAGTATCATGAGGGCAAAAGCGTTGCGCCCGGTCTGCCATCGAAAACGCCCCGCCGGAGGACGGCGGGGCGTTTGTTGACAGCGGCATTCGAACTAACGAATCAGCTGTCTTCGAGGCGAAGCGAGCCGCGCAGATAGCGCGGATTGAAGGTGTCACCCCGCAGACGGGCATTGTCCGGGTCGTTGTGGATCAGCTCGGCCAGTGCCTGACGGGCTTCCTTTTGCATGTCCAGACCCATGTAACCTTCCACCATGACGGCCAGCGCGTCACGCGTGGCAGGGGTCTGCGGATAGTGCTCGAGCACCCAGCGGCCACGATTGACGGCGGCCAGATAGGCCTGCTTGCGCAGATAGAAGTCGCCGATCTGAAGCTCGTGACGGGCCAGAACATTGCGCAAAAAGATGATGCGCTGTCGGGCATCGGGGGCGTAGGCACTGTCGGGGAAGCGGCGAACAACTTCGCCGAAGTCAACGTAGGCATCTCGCGTGGCGCCCAGGTCACGCTTGGAAATATCGATCAGATCCAGACTTTCCAGGCTGAAGCGTCCTGACTCCCAGGCCGCCATGCCACGCATGTAATAGGCGTAATCGACCTGCGGATGGTCGGGGTGAAGCCGGATAAAGCGACTGGCCGCGGCGCGGGAGGCTTCCCAGTTGCTGACCTGATAGTAGCCGTAGATCAGTTCGAGCTGCGCCTGCTGGGCGTATTCACCGAACGGAAAGCGGTTATCAAGCGTTTCAAGCTGAGTGACGGCAGCGGAGTAGCGGCCATTGTCGAGCGCTTGCTGAATGTTTTGATAAAGCTGCTGCTCGGTGAGCTCGTTATCCTGCTCCTGGCTCTGGCTGCTGGCGCAACCGGCCAGCATGACGGCAGCCAGCGCAAGGGCGCTCAGGGAAATGGCGCGCATTGTCGTCCTCGTCTCAAACAAACCGTGGCGGCATGATAGAATCCGCCCAACAGCTACTGAATGAAGTGTGTGGGGCCTACTATACGGACCGGCAGCGCATTACGCGAATGACGCGCTGCCTGTTCCCGGTCCCGAAGCACCCGCACTATAAAGCATTGTAAAGCCGTGGCGAAATGCTCGGCCCATGCTCCTGCAGAGAATTGCATGTCACAGACCATCGAACAAACACGCATTGTCCCCGACGCCATGACCGGTCTGCGTCTGGATCAGGCGGCCGCCGAACTCTTTGACGAGTTTTCCCGCGAGCGCCTCAAAAGCTGGATCAAGGAGGGCGCTCTGACCGTGGACGGCCAGCAGCTGCGCCCGCGCACCCCTGTCATGTCGGGCGCCACGCTGATACTCAATGCCGTGCTGGAAGAAAACCCGGTCTGGGAGGCCGAGGCGATCGCGCTGGACATCGTGCATGAAGATGATGACGTGCTGGTGCTCAACAAGCCGGTCGGACTGGTGGTGCATCCGGCAGCGGGCAACTACAGCGGTACGCTGCTCAACGCGCTGCTGCATCACGCCCCCGAGCTTGCGACCCTGCCGCGCGCCGGCATCGTTCATCGTCTGGACAAGGACACCAGCGGGTTGATGGTGGTCGCCAAAACGCTGGCGGCGCAGACCTCTCTGGTCGAGCAGCTGCAGGCGCGCCGGGTCAAGCGCGAATACGACGCCATTGTCATTGGCGCCATGATCGCAGGCGGCAAGGTTGATGCGCCCATCGGCCGACACCCGGCGGATCGCAAACGTCAGGCGGTCGTGGCCCACGGCGGCAAGCCGGCCGTAACGCATTACCGGGTGGTCGAGCGCTTTCGCGGTCACACTCACATCCGCTGCCGGCTGGAAACCGGACGTACCCACCAGATTCGCGTGCATATGGCGCATCAGCGGTTCCCGCTGGTCGGCGACCCGGTCTATGGCGGGCGGCTCAAGCTGCCGGCCGGCGCCGGCGAGGCGCTCAAGGAGACGCTGCGTCACTTTTCACGTCAGGCCCTGCATGCGCGCCGACTGGCGTTTACGCACCCGGCAAGCCTTGAAACCGTCGAATTTGGCATGGAACTGCCCGATGACATGTTCATGCTGCTCGATATCATGCGCGACGATCAGGCGGATACATGATTCAGGACAGCCGTGATCAACCCACGCTGATCGTGCCGGACTGGGTGGCACCCGGGTCGGTCGGTGCCTTCGTGACCACCCGGGAAACCGGTCCCAGTCAGGGGCCCTACGCGGCATTTAATGCGGCGTCCCACGTGGGCGATGATCCGGAAACGGTGGCCTGGCTGCGTCAGCTGCTGGGGGCAAGGATCGGGGATCATCGGCCACTTTTGTGGCTTGATCAGGTGCATGGCGCGCGGGTACAGCAGTCCTATCAGACCCCGCCGCCGCAGGCCGATGCCGCCATCGCGCGCGATCAGCAGTATGCCTGTGTGGTCCAGACCGCCGACTGCCTGCCGGTGCTGTTTTGTGACCGGCGAGGTACCCGGGTGGCCGCAGCCCATGCCGGCTGGCGCGGTCTGGCCGGTGGTGTGCTGGAGGCGAGCGTGGCGGCGTTTGGCTGCGCCCCGGAAGAGGTCATGGCCTGGCTGGGCCCCGCGATCTCCAATATGCAGTATGAAGTGGGGCGCGAGGTGCATGACGCTTTCGTCAATGTCCATCCCGAAGCCGCCATTGCCTTTGAGGCAAGCCCCTATCGGCTGGGTCACTTCATGTGTGATCTCTATCGTCTGGCGCGTCTGCGTCTGGAAGCACTGGGCGTGACCGATATCAGTGGCGGCCACTTCTGCACGGCCTCCGATTCACGCTTTTACTCCCATCGTCGTGACAACGGCCTGACCGGGCGCATGAGCAGCGTGATCTGGCTTCGCTAGCGCGCTGCCGGTGCGCCGGCCAATGCCTCTGTATTTAACATAATATTTTTGCCGGTCTGCTTGAAACCCCTCCTGCCGCCCCCATCTTTGTTGGCAAGATGCTGATAAACGCGCCTTGAAATGCCGGGTCTGCCGCTGTGCGGCCATGACCGGACAGGGCGCCGGATGAGAGGACACACCATGCGAATCGATAAACTTACCAGCAAGCTGCAGACGGCACTGGCCGATGCCCAGTCGCTGGCAGCCGGGCGGGGCCAGAATCAGCTCCAGCCGGGTCATGTGCTGCTGTCGCTGCTCGACAGTCGTGACTCCGGCTTCAAGGGATTGATCCAGAAAGCCGGCGGCGACCCGGGACGCGTACGCGACGCGCTGGTCAAACACTTGGATGACCTGCCAACGGTCAGTCAGTTCGATGGCAACGTCACCATGGGCCAGGAGCTGGGCCAGCTTTTTAATCTGGCCGACCGCGAAGCGCAAAAACGCGGTGATCAATTTATCGCCACTGAACTGGTGTTGCTGGCCGCGCTGCAGTCGAAATCAGGCATCAGCCGCGCCCTGAGCGGTGCCGGTCTTTCCGAGCAGGGTGTGCGTCGTGCCATCGATGCGCTGCGCGGCGGTGACAGCGTCAATGACGCCGAAGCCGAAGAGAAGCGTGAGGCGCTGGACAAATACACCACGGATCTGACCGAGCGAGCGATCAGCGGCAAGCTGGACCCGGTCATCGGTCGCGATGATGAAATTCGTCGCACCATCCAGGTCCTGCAGCGTCGGACCAAGAACAACCCGGTGCTGATCGGTGAGCCCGGTGTGGGCAAAACCGCCATCGTCGAGGGGCTGGCCCAGCGCATCGTCAACGGCGAGGTGCCCGAGAGTCTCAAGGACAAGCGGGTGCTGTCGCTGGATCTCGGGGCGCTGCTGGCGGGTGCCAAGTACCGCGGTGATTTTGAAGAGCGCCTTAAGGCCGTGCTCAATGAGCTGGCAAAGGAGGAGGGGCGCGTCATTCTCTTCATTGACGAGCTCCACACCATGGTGGGGGCCGGCAAGACCGAAGGCTCGATGGATGCCGGCAACATGCTCAAGCCGGCCCTGGCCCGCGGTGAGCTGCACTGCGTGGGGGCGACCACGCTTGACGAGTATCGTCAGGACATCGAAAAGGACGCCGCGCTTGAGCGCCGCTTCCAGAAGGTACTGGTCGATGAGCCTTCCGAGGAGGACACCATCGCCATTCTGCGCGGGCTCAAGGAGCGCTACGAGGTCCATCACGGCGTCGATATCACCGACCCGGCGATTATTGCCGCGGCGCGTCTGTCGACGCGCTATATCACCGACCGCCAGTTGCCGGACAAGGCGATCGATCTGATCGATGAGGCGGCTTCACGCATTCGTATGGAGATGGATTCCAAGCCCGAGGAGATGGATCGGCTCGAGCGTCGGCTGATTCAGCTCAAGATCGAGCGGGAAGCGCTCAAAAAGGAAACGGACGAGGCCACCCGCAAACGCCTTGAGCTGCTGGAGGGGCAGATCGAGTCAATGTCGCGTGAATTCGCCGATCTTGAAGAGGTCTGGAAGGCCGAAAAGGCCAGTCTGCAGGGCGCGGCGCAGTACAAGGCCGAGCTTGAGCAGGCGCGTACCGATCTGGAGGCGGCGCGTCGTCAGGGCGATCTGGGGCGCATGTCGGAAATCCAGTATGGTCTGATTCCGGAGCTTGAGCGTAAAATCAGCGAGGCCGGTGAAGCCGAAAGCACGCCGTTGAAGCTGCTTCGCTCGATCGTGACCGAAGAGGAGATCGCCGAGGTTGTCTCGCGCTGGACCGGCATTCCGGTATCGAAAATGCTCGAGGGCGAGCGTGACAAGCTGTTGCGCATGGAAGAGGCACTGCATGAGCGGGTGATCGGTCAGGATGAGGCCGTTACCGCTGTCTCCAACGCGGTACGCCGTTCGCGGGCCGGCATCAGTGACCCCAACCGCCCCAACGGCTCCTTTTTGTTTCTGGGGCCGACCGGGGTGGGCAAGACGGAACTTTGCAAATCGCTGGCCGGATTTTTGTTCGATACCCAGGAAGCGATGGTGCGCATCGACATGTCGGAGTTCATGGAAAAGCACTCCGTGGCTCGCCTGATCGGGGCGCCTCCGGGCTATGTCGGCTATGAGCAGGGCGGCTATCTGACCGAGGCCGTGCGGCGCAAGCCCTATTCGGTGCTGTTGCTCGATGAAGTGGAAAAGGCCCATCCGGATGTCTTCAATATCCTGTTGCAGGTGCTGGAAGACGGTCGGCTGACCGACGGGCAGGGGCGTACGGTGGATTTTCGCAATACCGTGATCGTGATGACCTCGAATCTGGGCTCCAGCGTTATCCAGAATTATGCCAGCGAGCAGGATGATGCCGGTTATGAGCGTATGCGGGCGGCGGTCATGGACGAAGTGTCCTCACACTTTCGCCCCGAGTTGATCAATCGCATCGATGAAGTGGTGGTGTTCCATGCGCTGGGGCAGGCGCAGATTCAGGCGATTGCCAATATCCAGCTTGATCAGCTGCGCCGGCGTCTGGCCGACCGCGATGTCTCGCTTTCCATCAGCGAGGCGGCCATGACGCAGCTGGCGCAAGCCGGCTTCGACCCGGTTTATGGCGCGCGGCCGCTGCGTCGCGCGATCCAGAACCGCATCGAAAATCCGCTGGCACAGGCGCTGCTGGCCGGACGCTACGCGCCGGGTGATACCGTCCGCATTGATGTTCGCGACAGTGAGCTGGTCCTTGAGCCCCGGGATGTGACATGAGCCGATACTGACGCCAGACGATAAAAGGGCGGCTACCCGGGGTAGCCGCCCTTTTTTTATCATGCGACCCCTGCTTTTTTCAGGGCGCCGTATTGTCCAGCGTGGCGTCCGGATAGATGGCCAGCAGGGCGCGTAAAACGCCGTTGGTCCATCCAAAGCCGTCCTGGGAGGGGTATTCGCCGCCGTCCGGTGCACCGTCGATGTCCATGACGTTGTACTTCTCCAGCAGCTTGTGCTCCTTCTCGAAGCGGTAGAAGTTGTTGTGCATCCAGCGTTTGGCGATGGTGTCAGCCAGCTGCTCGTAACCGTAGCGCTTGAGTCCCTTGATGGCCATCCACTGAAGCGGTGCCCAGCCGTTGGGGGCATCCCACTGTTCCGTGGTATCGATGGTGGAGGTCACCAGACCGCCGGGCTGGAGCAGCTGGTTTTCCAGCGTATGGGCCACGTGTCCTGCCTGCTCCTCGGTCGCCACACCAAAATAGAGTGTAAAGACGATGGAGGCGTTAACGCTGTCGGTCAGCGCGTCGTTATGCCAGAGGTAGTCTCCAAAACGCTTTTCTTCCTGCGACCAGAAAAGTCGACGCAGCGCGTCCAGTCGCGAATTGGCCGCACTCTGGAACAGGTCGGCGCGCTGATAGTGCCCGAGCCTTCGATGCGTTGAGGCAAGCGTGGACTCCATGTGATACAGCAGGCAGTTCAGGTCCAGCGGCAGAATGTCCACGGTTCGAATGGTGGCCAGGTCATGGGGGTCGGTCAGCCAGCGCGAGCTGAAATCCCAGCCGCTTTCGGCGCCGGCACGAATGTTGCGCCACACCTCGATATGGTTGCGCGTGGTGCGATCGGCCGTTTCCATGTCTTCACGAAAGGATTCTTCGCGTGGCGTATTCAGATCGTCCCAGTGGCGATTGAGCAGCGTGCCTTCATGAAGCTTGACGCAGCGTCGGTAGGCCTCGCAGTTGTGGAGTGCCTCGACGCCATCCATCCAGTAGACATATTCACGCTCCATCTGGGGTAGATAATGCGCATAAACCCCTTCCCCGTCGTACTGGGCGAGCTGGCCGACCATGCCGCAGAAAAAGGGTGGCTGGGAGCGTGATAGATAGTAGGTACGATTGCCGTTGGGGACATGCCCATAGGCGTTGATCAAAAAGGCGGCGTTGTTGACCATGTCACGCATCAGGTCGATGCGACCGCTTTCATACAGGCCCAGCATGGTGAAGTAGCTGTCCCAGTAATAGATCTCGTTGAAGCGACCGCCCGGAACCACATAGGCGTGGGGCAGCGGCAGACGGGAAGAGTTGGGGTTGTAGCGGGGCCGCGGCTGTCGCGTCAGCACGTTCCAGAGCGCATCAATATGATCGCGAACGGTGCCCTGACGCTCGGGCGGTTCAACGTTGGCCTGGGTTTCAATGCGTTCAAAACGTGCCTCGACAAATTCGCGCAGCGCGTCATTGCTGACGCAGGGCACATCGCTACAGTTTGAATAGCGATCACAGAGCCGGGCGTAGTCGGCCATGATTTCTTCGACCGACTGGGTCGGAATCATGTCGACAAAGGTCTTGCTGTCATCGAACAGACCGCGACTCTGAACATCATGAAACAGCATGCCCCAAAGGTGCTCTGGCAATGGCGGAAGTTCTGCGACCTCCGGCGTGTCCGGCATCGAAGAGGTCGATGCGGCAGCGGTCATGGTCATGGCAAATCCCTGAAACAATAAATTGCGTTTCTGCCCGATCGTGACTGGCAGGGTGAAGATGACGTTGTCCTGACAGTTTTCGAAACGCCTGCGACGCACAGGCATCCCTTCATGATGACCGGCGTTAACGCAGAATAGTTCATCCCGACGTCTTTCCCCTGGTACACACGATAACGGCAGAGACTAATCGAAACTGTTGTGCTTCCATGCACCGATATCGTGCAATATGCAGCCCCTTTTCACGGGCTGGGCGCTATAAATGCGCATGCATGAGTTGACACCGGCGCATCACTGATAGAGTCTTGAAGGTTCCTGATCGCAGGCATGAATTCCCGGGCGATCCCCGGGGTCATGGAGGACAGTCGCGCGGCGACTGCCTGCCTGCCCAAGGACCTGAACAGGCGGGCCAACCTCCTGCCTGATCAACGCCCCTATATGTCGACCCGACATGAGATTGAGCAGGTCCTCGCTGCAACCCATCATCAGTCTGCAGCATCAGGTGTCGCTGGCCCCGGGCCGCGGCAGGCGGCACAGCCGTCCTCGAACGCCGATGTGCATCGCATCGTGAACGCACTCGAGACCTTATAGGGGAACTCAAACGTGGAATTGCTTTCCGGAGCCGATATGATCGCCCGCTTCCTCAAGGATGAGGGCGTTGAATATATCTACGGCTACCCGGGCGGTGCAGCGCTACACATCTATGATGCGCTTTTCCGCCAGGATGATGTCAAACATATTCTTGTTCGCCACGAACAGGCAGCCACCCATATGGCTGACGGCTATGCCCGTGCGTCCGGCAGGCCCGGCGTCGTGCTGGTCACGTCGGGCCCCGGTGCGACCAATGCGGTCACGGGGATTGCGACGGCCTATATGGATTCCATACCGATGGTCGTGCTGTGCGGTCAGGTGGCCAGCCATCTGATTGGCGAGGATGCCTTTCAGGAAACCGACATTGTCGGGGTCACACGGCCGATAGTGAAGCACAGTTTTTCGATCCGTCATCCTTCCGACATACCCACCGTGCTCAAAAAGGCCTTTTATATCGCCTCTTCAGGGCGGCCGGGGCCGGTGGTGGTCGACATACCCAAGGACATGACCGCGCCGACCGAGCGCTATGAGTACGTCTATCCGCGCAAGGTGAAACTTCGCTCATACAATCCTGTCTCACGCGGGCATACCGGTCAGATTCGCAAGGCGGTCGATTTGATGATGAGCGCCCGGCGTCCCGTCATCTTTGCCGGGGGTGGCGTCATTACCGGTCGTGCCTCCGAGGCACTGACGGCGCTGGCGCATCGGCTCAATATCCCGGTGATCACCTCCCTGATGGGCCTTGGGGCCTTTCCGCAAAACGATCCGCAGTCGTTGGGCTGGCCGGGCATGCATGGCTCCTACGAGTCCAACATGGCCATGCACAACAGTGATCTGGTGCTGGGCGTGGGCGTGCGATTTGATGACCGCGTGACCAACAACGTCAATCGGTTCTGCCCCGATGCCCGCATCGTGCACATCGACGTTGATCCCAGCTCCATCTCCAAGACCGTGCATGCCGATGTGCCCATTGTCGGGGCCGCCGATCACGTGCTCAACGAGATGCTCAATCAGATCGGTCAGCGTGCAGAGTCGCAGGAACCGCTTGATGAGTGGTGGGAAACCATCAACGCCTGGCGTGATGAACGTCGCGGCAAGCTCTACGAGCCGGCCGCCGCGGGTGAGCCGCTCAAGCCTCAGCAGGTGGTCGAGGCCGTGCATCGTGCGACTCATGGTGATGCCTATGTGGTGACCGATGTCGGCCAGCACCAGATGTTTGCCGCCCAGTATTACCGGTTCAATCAGCCCAATCGCTGGATCTCGTCAAGCGGTCTGGGAACGATGGGCTATGGTTTGCCGGCCGCCATGGGCATCAAGCTCAGCTATCCCGACGAGCATGTCGTGCTCTTCACGGGGGAGGGCAGCTTTCAGATGATGATGCAGGAGCTGTCGACCTGTAAGCAGTTCGGTATTCCCGTCAAGATCGTCAATCTCAACAATGCTTCGCTGGGCATGGTCCGCCAGTGGCAGGATCTGAATTACAAGTCCCGTCACGCGCACTCCTATATGGAGTCCCTGCCTGACTTTGAAAAGCTGATTGGCGCCTATGGTTTCAAGGCCATTACGGTCAATACGGCCGAGGAGCTTGAGCCGGCGCTGGAAGAGGCCTTTCGCTCGAAGGATGAGCTGGTGTTTCTCGACATTCATGTCGACCCGCGCGAGCACGTCTATCCGATGCAGGTTCCGCAGGGGGCCATGTGTGACATGCTGCTGTCGAAGACGGAGCGAACCTGATGCGCCATATCATATCGATGCTGCTTGAAAACGAGCCGGGCGCGCTGTCACGTGTGGTCGGGCTCTTTTCCCAGCGCAACTTTAATATCGAAACGCTCAACGTTGCCCCGACCGATGATCCGACACTGTCGCGTCTGACGGTAACAACCCATGGCGATGAGCGCATCATCGAGCAGATCACCAAGCACCTCAATCGTTTGATCGATGTGGTCAAGCTGGTGGATCTGACCGAAGGGGCGCACATCGAGCGAGAACTGATGCTGGTCAAGGTCAAGGCGCAGGGAAGTGCCCGCGATGAGGTCAAGCGCACGGCAGATATCTTTCGTGCCCAGATCGTGGATGTCACGCCAAGCGTTTATACCGTGCAGATTACCGGTGACGCCACCAAGATGGATGCCTTCCTGCAGGCGGTAACGCCGCTGGGTGTGCTGGAAGTGGCGCGTACCGGCGTCTCCGGGATTGCACGTGGTGACAAGGTGCTGAGCCTCTGACACCCGGGTTTATACAATGTTTATGTCAACCGATGGCGCTGCCGTCCATTAAAAGGTGAAGGTAATGCAGGTTTATTACGACAAGGATTGCGATCTCTCTCTCATTCAGGGCAAGAAGGTCACTATTCTGGGCTACGGCTCGCAGGGCCATGCGCACGCCAACAACCTCAAGGAATCCGGCGTTGATGTGACGGTCGCGCTGCGCAAGGGCTCCGGTTCCTGGCAGAAGGCAGAAGGATCAGGTCTTAAGGTCGCTGAAGTCGCCGATGCGGTTTCCGGTGCCGACATCGTCATGTTTCTGGCACCCGATGAGCATCAAAAGCAGATCTATTATCGCGACGTCGAGCCCAATCTGAAAGAAGGTGCTGCTCTGGCCTTTGCACACGGCTTCAACGTGCATTACCAGCAGATTGAGCCGCGCGAAGATCTGGACGTCATCATGATCGCTCCGAAAGCGCCCGGTCATACCGTTCGCCAGACCTATACCCAGGGCGGCGGTGTGCCCAGCCTGATCGCGGTCTATCAGGACAAGTCCGGCAAGGCGCGTGAACTGGCACTTTCCTACGCCAGCGCCAACGGTGGCGGCCGTGCCGGCATCATTCACACCACCTTCCAGGAAGAGACCGAAACCGATCTCTTCGGTGAACAGGCTGTTCTGTGTGGCGGTGCGACTGCGCTGGTACAGGCTGGTTTCGAAACGCTGGTGGAAGCAGGCTACGCCCCGGAAATGGCCTACTTCGAGTGTCTGCATGAGCTCAAGCTGATCGTCGACCTGATGTATGAAGGTGGCATGGCCGATATGCGTTACTCGATCTCCAATACGGCCGAGTATGGTGATTACGTCACCGGTCCGAAGATCGTGAACGAAGAGACCAAAAACGCCATGCGCCAGGTCCTCAAGGACATCCAGGAAGGGACCTTTGCCAAGGACTTCATTCTGGACCACCAGGCCGGCTTCCCGACCCTCAAGGCCAAGCGTCGCCGCGGGGCTGAGCACCAGATCGAGGAAGTGGGCACCAGACTGCGTGGCATGATGCCCTGGATTGCTGCCAACAAGATGGTCGACAAGTCGAAAAACTGATTTGAAAACCCATCGGGACAGCTGAAAGATCTCGAGAAAACGGATGTGATATGTCGCATCCGTTTTTTTGTGTCTGCCGTTCAATTTTCCTGAAAAAGCTGACCCTGTACGGCGCTGTTGGTCGCGGGGGCTACCGCAACGCGGTCGCCGCGATAAATGATGCCGCCTCGTAAGATGCGGGCTGTCATGCCGCCATGGCCACGCAAAGCGTTATAGCCTCCCGGGCCCAGTGCCTTTTCCATGCGGCTACAGGGCGCGCAGGGGCCGGTGATCTCGATAAGGACATCACTGCCGATCATAAGCTGTTGCTGTCGACAGGCCAGTAGATTGAGCCCCGACACCAGCAGGTTGCGTCTGAGTTGTTCGGGGGAGAGCTCAGTCAGGCTGCAAAAGGTCGCAACGACCGACAGATGCTCGGCCTGAAAAAGCGTGACTTCACGCTTGCCGCCCCGGGCGCTGTAATGATCGCCTTCGATACCCTGACCCTCGATCAGCGTCAGGGCATCCATGACATTGACGTCACCGTGACGCCGGGGGCGTCGGCTCAACCATTCAAGACGGCCGGCATGGGGAAACTGTGTCATGAGGTTTCTTAAACTTTCCATTGCCTCTCCGTGTTAACACCTGGTCGTCTTCTATGCTTTGATGGTCGTATCTTTTCAAAGGACATTGTTGTCATGACGCAGACGCCCCCACCAAACAACCGACCGCCC